>NZ_JANIBK010000018.1 GCF_024505165.1 Methylomonas rivi | reverse complement strand
CTTCTTACAGGTATATTTTTTTTTGAAAACACCCTGGAGCCAATAATAAATTTTGAAGGACTTTCCAACAAGGCATCGGCCACTTTCTTTATGTCTGTAGATAAATGCTGCCCATCAGCATCGGCGGTCACAACCCCAACAGATTTTGGAAAATTTACATAACAGTAATTTAACCCCGTTTTTATCGCTCTTCCTTTACCTAGATTTATTGCATGATGAAGAACACAACAGGAAGGAAAACGTTTTAACTCATCAAATATCTCAAGCCCAACCTCGCTACCATCATCAACTACAATTACCGAAAAATTAGCCGCCAACACCTCTTCAACAATATGTAATAACTTTTCATCCGGATTATATGCTGGTATTAGTATATGAACTTGCTTCATTATGAACTCATTTATTTATTAAAATTTAATCATTTGTCAATATTAATGAAATTTGTGCCGCTTCTCGCGGCCTGTAAATTTGTGTTGGTGAATTCTGATTGCTTTATGAAACTGCCACTTAGATCTGCATCTTTAAAGTCCACATCTATGAAATGGGCTTTAACAATAAAAGTCCTTTTCATATTCGTATCATAAAAAAAAGAACCTCTAAAAGTAGAACCCGATAAGTTACTATCCGCAAGAAATGTATTTGTAAAAAATGAATTCTCTACATTCAAGTTCACCAGATCGGAAGAATCCAAATAGGCCCTGGAAAAGGAAATATTTTTACCTGTTACACCATTTAAATTTGCACCATACATCATTGCTCTATAGAAATTTGAGCCTGTAAGCATACAATTTTTAAAGTTTGCAACTTGAAGATAGGATTTAGTAAAATTTGTGTTTTGAAGATCAGAGCCAGTGAAATCGGCAAAAGGCAATTCTGAAAATGAAAAATCCGTATTAGAAAAATCAAAGCCCTTAAAATCTGCCTTATAATATTTTACTCCTACTAAGTTTGGCTTTATACCTGGATTATCCGATCTCCATTGATTCCATGCGACAACACCCTTTTCCAGTATTACCTTATGCTTTTTATCGTACTTATCGCACCCACTTAGCATAATAAGAGTAAATAATAGCACTATTTTAACGCTACCCATTTTACTTACCTAAACCTATAATCATCTAATCTTAATAAAATAATGCTGGTCATCACGCAAAAGCAACGTATACTCTTTATTTTCAATCCGCCTCATAATTAATGCTATAATATCTCCATCAAATTCATAACCATAAGCATTACCTACTTTTATTATGATATGCGTTATGTCGTCACGCTCCAAAATACTATTAAAATAATCATAGGTACCCAATAGTTTTAGAGGAAAATAATATTGCTTAGTCTGAGGGAAAATTCTTATCAACCCATATTGCGATGCAATCTTTCCTTTAATTTCATGCCTTGATACATAATCAACCAAAAACTCATTCAACTGCGGAGCTTCTCCCACCGTCATCAGTAAATTACTTTGTCTTAAAAGTAGTTTATCCGAACTAAACCAAGTAAAGTTCAAAATGATAATAGCGAATAAAACTGAAATAAACATGCCAAGAGCAAGACCAGGATGAACGTTTACTTTTAAAAGTAACCTCATAGGGTTGGCAAATTGATAACTAAAAGCACAACAGCCGACGAAAGGATTTATTTGCTTTAAATACAAACTTGAATATTCTATATCCCAAAAATCCCGGATTTTTTGGCAATTTTCATCCGAATTTACTCTATTCGATAGATCACTTTTTTGCGCAGACTGACTCAACTCTTTAATATTAAAAACCCGAAAAAAACACTTTTCAAAAAGCACATAAACACCAAACGCGGCAGAATATGCAACAAATGGCATAATGGGGGATATCGTTCTTATTTCATAACTATAATAGAAAACCCAAATAAACAAATAAGGGCAAATTATTAACAGAAACACCAAGCGGCTTTTTTCATGAAAGACCCCTAAAGTGCTTAGAAGAAAAATTATCGCACCAATAATTTTCCACGACTTAGCCATTGGAAATATCAAGTTCATCGCCCATAAAAAACGCTGATAATTATCCCTTCCTTCATGAATCCCCTTCGTAAGCCAAGCAGATGATGAGGAAGAACGGCCTTGGAATATCTGATATTCAATATATCCATACCAACTTAAGACCAGTACAGATACAACCACCATTGATAGTAGTAATATTATAAAATTTTCCTTAAACTTATAATTCGTCTTATTTTTACCATCAACAAATAAGAACCATACCAACCAAGCCATTATTACAATCAGTAAAAACAAACCTGCTTGTTTAATAAGCGCGGATACAGACGCAAACAGAATAACCAATATCAATCTCTTGCCATCTATTTTATTTGAGCTACGCGTAAAATAAACATCCAAAATCGCATAGAATGCCAAAAAGCCAATCGATGCAGCAGGAATATCAAGCGTCCCCGCCCCAAACAAATAGCCAGTATATAAAATTAAAATAATCGAATAGAATACCAATCCTAGCAAATATATTAAGCTCTTATTCTTTATCGATAAATCTATAAACAGCAACGAAACCACGAATGGAAATAGCGACAAAGTCATCTTATTAAAAAACTGAATATTTTCATTCTGCATAATAAGATATCCTAAAGACCAATTTGCCGGCATAAGGATAGGATAACTCATGGTATTTGCAGGATCAGGCAATCTATTTAATAGGAATTCCAATGTCCAGGGATTATAAGACCCCATCATGTCGGACTGTAAAAATATAGTTCCTAAGTTTTTATATAAAAGATAGCAAAATAGCAGCAGTGAAATAATGGAAATTAGAATAATACCGAAACCACTTAATGTGTTTTCGCAACTGACTCCCGCAACCAACCGCACATAATATCCGGAATTTTTTCCGCTTTTCCAATCTTTAAAAGAGATGCCACCGATAACAATAAATTCAATTGCTAGCAATAAGAATACCAACCATGAATAATATATATTAAGCGACGCCAAAGGCATCACAACAATATAATTTATCAACAGGCTTAATGTAAAAATATATACTGCGCGCTGTATTAAGCTAATGCCATCAAGCCTTAAAAACCTAATAGCAATATAGCCTGGAATAAAAGTAATTTGTAAGAACGATACTACCCCTAAAATAAACATCAAGTCCTCGAATAAAGTTTTCTTTAGCCCTTATGCTTCCGCACAGCTTCGACATCTCATGGTGCCAACCAGAAATGAATAACGTTCGGTTAATAACAATACTTTCGCTATTCCGCTTGATTTGAAAAATTATTATTATCTTGACATTTTGGCAATGAACCGCTTTACAAACTCACGCCAATTTCGAATGGCAATAATAAAATACACGTAAATATTCTCTCAAGTAGTCGATTAGGCTGGATTACCTAGAGCATAAAGTAGTAACGATATACTTACAAAAAGTTCACATGCAATGGTTTCGGTTCTTTACCAGGCTGAATGCGGCTTATGCCTTTGGCGTGATTGTCTAGCGCGACACTTACATAATGCTGAATAGGTAAAGTACCCATCATGGTCTGAGCATCGAAAGCCGGAGAAGCCAGATAATTCATGGCTCTCCAGTAGCGTTCGGACTTCCAGATATCGATAAAGCGTTCTTCGGTGAAATTTCCAATATGTAATTTTGAATAGCGCGCATTAAAAAACATGCCTGAAGGGGCCACCAGACCGCTGCCACTTATTTGCAGCAAAAACTGCGGGCCGTAAAAGCGCTTATAAGAGGGCTTATCACCATCTTTGATTTTGTCCCACTTTACTATGATTTTTGTCTGCTCGTTACTCATGGACTCAGCTTGAACCAGCAAATCGTGAAGGCTGTCGTATTGGCTGTAGTCAATCCCCAAAGTATGCTGTTCGTCATCCGAACAGTGCTTGATCACGGCGTAATCCACACCCAGATCCAACCCTAGCTGCGCAAACGGGATGATCTCGTCTTTCAAATGCGGCATCAACACCATTTGAATACCCAGCGTTACCGATAACCCATTCCGTCTTTTTAAATCGACCGCATATTGAATATGTTTTATCGCCCGATCAAATACTTCAGTATGCTCCGGACCTTTGTACATGATGCTGGCATAGCTTTCCGGCCGACCGGCCGCAACCGTAAATCGTATCCACGTTATGTGTGGCAATACCTGTTCGATTTTGTCCGGCTCCCATTCCCAAGCGTTGGTTGCATTTCCCACGTCTATGCCTAATTCCGCCGCATGCTGGATGAAGGGAACATAGGCCTTGGATAGTGTACTTTCGCCATCCGATACCAGCGATACGCTACGTATACCGATGGCGGAAAAATCGTCCAGTAAATTGAGCGCATCCACGGTTTTGATGCTGCTTCTGGCCTGCGATTCCTGCATCATCGCGTAGCAAAACGAACACATTGCACCGCAAGCGCGGGTCAAAGACATATCGACGCTAACCGGCGCTATCCGCTCCCCTGCTTCCCATGCCTCCACTCTGTCGGTGTGATACGAGAGCTTATGAGAATCGAGAATCAACGCCCCTTCGCGGGTTTGCACTGCTTCACTCATGATTTCACCTCAATGCCACGCAGATTTCTAAGCGAGTTCCGATCACCAAACGGCTCCAGCCAAACGACCACCCCCGGATCAATCGATTCCTTTAAAAAAAACTCCAGATCAAGCAATAAAGTTCCCCGCTTATCAGCCGAAACCGGTTCGAGCAACCTGATAATCACTTGACCGTCCTGCTTGGCCTCGATCGCTACCAGCACGGTATTTGGAAAAGCCGCATAGGCGGCCATGGTATTATTTACGCATGTAAGTCTCGCTGCATCGGACATTTCGCACCAAGCCTTACCGGGCGTGATTGTTTCCGCGCCGGCATAACAAAGATTACTCGTCATCATTGATTGACCACTATTTAGTTCTGTTTAAATCTTACAGATTAGAATTAGAAAGGACCTGTAAAGCCGGGGTTTGGTGTATCGTGCGGCCCTTCGCGTACCAGCAACCCCGTCAATTTAATATAGGCATCCGAATTTTTATCTATGCCGAGCATATCCGCCACCGCGGCAACAATAGTTTCCGGTCCGGGATAATAATGCTCCGCCATGAATGGCGAGGTAGGCATGGGATGATCAGGCAGGGCAATGCGGGCGGGCGGCAGTTTTAATGCGGAAAAGGCTTGCTCCACGACTTGTGTAATCAATTCGCCCGCGACACTGCCGGTGCGAAAAGCGGTATCCGCGACGATCAATCGGCCGGTTTTGCGAACCGACCTCAGGACACTGGCCACATCCAGCGGACTTACGCTGCGCATGTCCAAAACTTCAATGGCGATCCCCATAACGGACATCAACGCTTTCGCGGCGATGAGCGCTTCGACCGCCATGTGTGAAAATGCAGCGACCGTTACGGTATCACCTTCATGCAGCACTTTGGACTGCCCCAACGGAACGCGATAATACGTTTCCGGCACAGTGTCCTTTATCTGGTGTAACCAGCGGTGTTCAATAAACATAACCGGGTTGTTGTCTTCAATCGCCGAAATCAGCATACCCTTAGCGTCATGGGCGGTAGTCGGCATAATGACTTTCAATCCAGGCACCAGCGAAAACATGGCTTGCAAGCTTTGCGAGTGCTGGGGGCCCTGCCCCCAGCCACGACCGACGATTACCCGCACAACCAATGGCACGCTCGCCTTGCCATCGAACATGTAATGCCATTTGGCGGCATTATTAACCAACTGATCCATCGCCAACAAAGCAAAATCTATTCTCTGATGAATCATAACCGGCCGCATGCCGGACAACGCCGCCCCGATGCAAACACCCGTGACGCCGTTTTCGGAAAGCGGCATATCGAAAACACGCCGGGCACCGTATTTCTCGCGCAACTCAGCCGTTGTGTTAAAAATGGCTTTGGGGTCGGGCACCCCCTCACCGATCACAATGACATTGGCATCTTGCTCCATTGCCTGATCCAGACCTTCACGAATGGCTTGCGCATAGGTAATTTCCCGCATTCCCGATTCAGGCATAAACTCTCTCCCCCGCCTCTTTGCTGGATGGTTTGGCACTGGAAAGAGCAAACTCGAAAGCGTCGGCAATTTCTTCGCTAAACTCAGCCTCGAAGCTATCCATAACCGATTGCGTCAAAATATTGCTTAGCTCCAGCCGAGAAGCGAAATTGGCGATAGGACAATCCTTAAGGCCGCTCTCGATTTCCGACTCGGAACGATAGTTGAGATGGTCGTCGAAATTAGGGCCGCAATGTTCTCGCCAGCGATAAGTACTCAACTCGATGAATTGCGGGCCGCCTCCATTTCGAGCACGATCCATGGCCGCTTCGGCAATACTCAGAACCTCTTCCACATCATTGCCGTCACCATGATACGCTGCCATACCGTGCGCTTCCGCTATACGATAAATCGGCCGGTCAGGCTGTCTTTCCGACATTCGCGTATAAACGGAAAACTCATTATTCTCGCACACAAAAAGAATCGGTAGTTTATGCAAGGCGGCAAAGTTCAATGACTCATGGACAACACCCTCTTCAAAGCAACCATCCCCGAAAAACACTACGCTGACCCGTTTTTCATCCTTTAAAGACGCTGCCCACGCCGAGCCAACCGCTAACGGTACCGTTCCACCCACTATCGGGGTAGCCCCCATGAAACCCACATCCAAATCAATAAGATGCATGGACCCGCCCCGGCCGCCGCAGCAACCGGTAGAGCGTCCATACAACTCAGCAATCAAAGCCCTCACATTGCCACCCTTGGCTATATAATGACCATGCGCGCGATGGTTGCTAAAAACAACATCGTCCCGGGAAAGTACCGCCGATACGCCAACCGCAATGGCTTCCTGTCCGATACACAAATGCGTAGGACAACGCATTTCCTGCTCGGCGTAGCGCTCTGCAATAGCTTCTTCAATACGCCGAATTCGTAGCATTGACCGCAATAACGCAAGACGATCCCACTGCTGTTCGGTCAGTTTCAGCTCATCTTTCGACATAAAATAATCCTGACAAACGGCACTGAATAAAACTCGAAGCATAAATTTTAGAGCGCATTGTTTTCAATCTTTCCCCAAATAACGAAACCAGGTCGTAGTCGCCTTATCGATAGTAGCCGCATCCCAAACCGGCGCATCGTTCCAGTTTTGGATGCTATCCAGCATATTTTGCACTCCTTGTTCAAATGCAACCTTGGGCGCCCAATCGAGCAATTTAGCAATTTTGCCGGTATCGGCAAAAGTACAATCGGGCTCTCCCGGACGTTTAGGAATATGCACAACGGGGCCACCCAGCAATTCGACCAAGCGGTTAACGCTGTAATGGTTTCCGCTACCGACATTAATAGCCTCGCCACTGACATCCGATTGCGCCGCCTTGATAAACGCCGCGGCAACATCGGTAACATAAGTAAAGTCTCTGGTTTGGGTGCCGTCACCGACGACCGTAAAAGGACTGCCTTTCAGCTTCTGGGCCAGAAATACGCCAAAAACCGCGCCATAAGCTCCGGATGTTCGGGACCGGGGGCCGTATACATTAAAAAGTCTCAACGAAACCGCCGGCAATTTATAGGTTTTGGCCCAATGCAACACCAGTTCTTCGCCCATATACTTGGTCAGCGCGTAGGGATATTGAGGGTCAATCGGCGCCGTTTCCGGAGTGGGATAAACATCGGGTATACCGTAACTGGAAGACGATGCCGCATAGACCATACGCTTAACGCCTGAATCCAACGCGCACTGTAAAACATTCAGCGTACCGCTAACGTTGGTCTCAAAGTAGCTGTCGGGCTGTTCGATCGAGGGCACGATGTCCGCCAGGCCGGCCATATGAAACACCCAGTCGACGTTATCGAAGTAAGGCCTGATGGCATTACGATCACAAATGTCCGCTTGATGAAAAACAAGCTTGGGATGCGCTGCAAAGTTTTTAATATTTTCCTTACGTCCGCACGCCAAACTATCAATGATGACAACTTCATGTCCCGAAGCAAGCAACATTTCGGCAAGATGGCTTCCAATAAAGCCGCAACCGCCGGTAACAAGTGTTTTCATAACGAATAAATGATTTAAATAAAATTAACGTGAGGGATATTGTTTTCCGACATGGCATGAAGGTAACGGTTGACTTCATCCATGCGGCAATTGCGGCGACATTCCTTAATATCGAGTTCGTGACGAATAAATTCGAAACTTTGTTGGCGTTTTTCGCCCTCCCAGATGGCCTGAAAAGACTGTTCGTTGATATTGCCGTATTCAAAGCGTTTATCCAGTAAATAAGCGCTACAACCATAGACGGAGCCATCCGCCATGATGTAGCCCCATAAAAAAGGCGTGGCGTGGCATTTCTGATATCTGTCCGACTCAGTGTACTTCTTCATCGTATGTCCGCGAAACACCACGTTAAAGTCCTTGGTATTATACGACTCCATCTGCTTAGCCATCGCCAATTGCGGCGTATAGTCAATATTTTCGTATTGATGGGTTTCACTGAACAAATGTTGCGAATAGGGTTTAATGACCAAATAATCCAAACCGATCTCATCCCTGCATAACTCTGCCAGTTTCCCCATCTCATTTGAATTCTCAGGCAACAACAGAGATTGCGCACCCAAGACACAAGCGAGATTGTTTTCTCTCTTAGCAGCAACCGCCCGCTTTAAATTATCAATGACCTTTTGAAAATCTTTCTCTTTCGTCTGATGAATTTGCGCGTAGGTACCGGCGGTTCCAGCATTTATCGATACCTTGATCCATGAAACCAGCGGCAGGGCTTCATCGACAAATTGTTCGGTGATCACCGTGGCATTGGTTGTGAATGACACATCGATCCCTGCATCCTTGGTAGCCTTGACTATCTCATGAATACGCTTGTGTAACATAGGTTCGCCTTCGCCCGCGTACATTATGCTTTTAACTCCCAAGCGCCCCATTTCCTCTAACCGGCTTTTAAGAATTTCCACATCAAGCATGTTGGTTTTGTAACCGATATAGTCGACGGCACAGAACCGGCAGCGATGATTGCAAGCCCCGACCGGAGATATCTCAAGATAGATTGGGTAAACCGATTTAGCCTTATTCCAGTCGTCGCCCACATCCATTAACTGTGCGACCCGCTTGGGGTGGTAAATGAGTTTATGGCTATCAATTGAATATTTATCTTGCATCGTCGATCCTTATTTAACGTCTATTTGCTTGCGGCAAGGTCTTGATCACACAGCCACTGCATACATATATGGCCAACGATAAGCTGCAGATCTTCCGCGATTTGCATATCGTCAACCTCAAAATGAATTGGAAATTGCGCAATCTCCTTGCAGCGCCCCCCACTAAACCCCAGTATGGCGAAAGTTTTCATGCCTTTTTGATTAGCTACTTCAAGCGCCTTTACCACATTCGCCGAATTACCGCTACCGGAAAGCACTATCAGAATATCATCGGGGTTGCCTTTAATCCTGATCTGTTCAGCATATATGCTGTCGTACCCTAAATCATTACCAAGACAAGTCAAAACCGCGGCATTAGCGCTCAAAGCTTCTGCTCGCAAGCCACCTTCATTGTTTAAACCCGCGCCGTAGATAAAATCATTGGCGAGATGGATCGCGTTACCCGCACTCCCACCATTGCCGCACAAATATATGCAACGACCAGAAACCCAAGCCTCCAACAATGCGCTAGCAAGTACCTGAACATCTTGCATAGCCGCATGGCATAGCGAACGCGACAATTTATCGGTGTAATTTTTTATGTGTTGTTGCATATAAGTTCAATCCAAGGAAAACACTTAACTTCATGAATCGGTTAATCGAAAAGTTTCCGCGCTTTTAGCCCGATCGCTTGTCCCGAATAACGTCAGGATCATTAAGCTAATTATCTCCTGTTATGCCGGGGTTATACCGCATAAATCATAACCGGCACCAATAACCTCGGACGGACATTCGTAAAAACATTGTTATCGAATGCATATAGAATGGAAAAACTATTTGCGATAAACCCCAAAGAAACAACCCGACAACCACTAAAAAACGCACCTAATTTCTTTCCGAATGAAGAACCGGAACCGATGGAAAATGTTCCGATTATTCACTAATTCAGCGCTTGAGGATGCGATAGTTCCTAATGCCACAAATGAAGCCGAACCGCCCTAGACCACGCAGGGGCAGTCAATAAGCGAAGTTACAAAGGCAGATGAAAATCACGCTGGTATACGTAGATATTGAGGCCTGCTTCAGCGAAGAATAATAGCCGCAGCTAACCGGCATACTATTAAGCATGCGGCATTAGCGAAAACCCTCATCATGAAGAAAATAGGAAGCAGCAAGCATTGATACAACCTTGTTGTCATCCATGCAAAGCTCCGCATATCGTTAAAACATCCAAGAAGCAAGACAATCCGCCGGACTGCGCATCACCATAACCCGTGAGGATACAAAACTGCATAAACTAGCCGCAACCTTAATCTTGGCATTATACCCAAAAGCACAAAGGATTTAAACGATGGTTTCGCATTGTTTGCAGCAGTTGTAATCAGACCTGACCGTGATTAATGTTTAAAAAATATTGATCGGGCCTGATTAAAGTTATTTAGCACATACAGGAAAAACTAATAAACGCCCAACGGTCGAATCACGGGGATTTAAATATTTTTCCAACTCAATCGGCGCCTCCCTCCCCAACACACTATTTTTTCAACACCCAAACATTCTCCAAAGTGGCGCTACGCTGCCTCTCCCGGCGGCCGTCGCCCTGCTCCCGGCCATCGATACTGGCCCTGATGTCGGCAGCCACTTTTCCGGCCAGATAGTAACTATGCTCGACGATGCCGTGCACTACCTGCGTGCAATCGATTTGATGCACTTTGTTGTGCAGCAAAGCGGGATGCGCGGCTCCGGCACCTCCCAAGCACTCCGGATTACCCTTGCTATAGTCGGAGATCACCATCGCGGTATCCTGCCGGTTATGGTAAAGCGATACGTTACGGGCGATCTGGTCGATTTTTTCCAGCGGCTGGCCGGGTTCCAAGGCGTTGTCGTCCACATCGGGCGCGCATAAAAAGACGTGTTCGAAAATACGCGGCAAACTGTTGCCCGGGGTAAAGTCGGCGATTCTGGCCAGGGCGCTTTGCAACAGAAAATTCCCCATGGAATGGCACAACAGATGAATATCCTGCCCGCACAGCTGTGTACCGCCCTTTTTGGCCTTGTCGCGTAAATCGGCCAAAAAATCGCGTAACTTCAAAAATCCGCGCCCAACCGCCGCGCCGGAACCCGCGGCCTCGGAGCGATCCGATTTATAAGACACCCACGGCAACGCCAAGCCATCGGAAGGCCAGCTGAACAGCACCACTTGCAGTTTTTGCGAATCGTCCCGGGTTGGAGCATTCTGCAGCATCAATTGCAAAGCCAGGGCCGAGCCCACCGCATCGTTCCAAGTCACATTAAAGCCATGGATATAAATCAGTACATCGCTGCTGTTTTGCATGTCCTGCATCAAGTCGGCAAACATGGCTTTGGAACCCAACTTGGTATTGGCCTGGGCTTGTTCGGCGATGTCCGCTTTGATGGACTCTTCATAGGCGACGATTTTGGCTTTCTCCGCGCATCCCGCCAAGTAAGCGGCCAACTTTTCGCCATCGCCCGCGCCGCAATCCTTCAGCGGAGCATCCAGATATTTTTGCACCGTCTTGTCGTCCGCATTGACCGTTAATACGCCAAAGCGCAGGTTCTCCATGCCGTCGTCGCTAAACTTCTTCCCGTAACCTTCCGGCTGCCAACGCGAACCCTTATGTTTACGGTTTGTCGCATAATAGAGCTTATATTCGGACATAAAGCCTCCTTTTAGTTAATAATGAACCATACTTACGCACATGCGAAAAACGGATCGTTAAAGCGTAGACCGGAAATACGCGTTTCACCCAATTCCAGCGCAATAACCCACATGACAGTAGAGGCCAGTTAAATCTCATATGGAATCCACAATCAACCTATTCCCGCATTTTCAACCCATCGTCAGCGTGGCCAACGGCAAAATCATCGGCTACGAAGCCCTCGCCAGACAACTGGACGCCAACAACAAAATCGTCTCCGCGGGGTCGCTGTTTTCCTCGCCGAACCTGGACGAAAAACAACGCACCGAGCTGGACCGGCAAGTACGCTGGCAGGCCCTGCAAAAATTCGCCGAGCTGGACAGCAACACCTATTTGGCGATCAATATTTCCGCCGCCTGGATCAACAATCTCCGCCATCTGAATGCGCTGCCCACCTTAAAAATGCTGGAAGAACTCAATATCGACCGGCAGCGGATTATTATCGAAATCACCGAAGACCATGCCGACCTGAATAAATTGAAGGAAATCGTCAAACGTTACCGCAAGCAAGGCCTGCGGGTAGCGCTGGACGATTTCGGCGCCGGTTCGTCGCAATTACAACGGGTCATGGCGATACACCCGGACATCATCAAAATCGACATGCGTTTATTCAAACAAGCCACCAAGGGCGGTATCGCCAGCGAAGTGGTACATCTGATGACCCGCCTGGGCAAGCGCACCGGCTGCCAAATCATTTGCGAAGGCGTGGAAACCGACGAGGAGTTTTTGTTCGGGCTCAGCTGCGGCGCGCAGTTTATGCAGGGTTATCTGTTTTCGCCCGCCCAAGCCGAATTCAAACCACCGCAGCTTTACGAACAGCACATTATTTCGCTGCGTAACAAATTCCTGAAAAACACCGTGGCGAAATTACAAGTTAAAGTCGCCGCCATCAACACCACCAAGGATTTGATTTACCGCTTATCGCAGGTGTTACAGGGCGACTTTAACCTGAACGAACTGACCAGCTGGAATTTCGCCCAAAGCAATGTGATTCGTTTTTATCTGTGCGACAACCAAGGCAACCAGCTATCGCCGGATTTCAGTTTTTTGGAAAACCGATGGTTTACCGACCCGCGCAAGATAGGCTTCAATTGGTCCTGGAGGCCTTACTTTTTTCAATTGCTGGCCCTGGAAGCCGCCGGAGACAGCCACCGCATCGTCACCTCGGAGCGCTACCGCGACTTCGGCAGCGACTTTTTATGTAAAACCCTGTCCCTGCGTCTGGATCCGGATCGCATTTTGCTGGTCGACATCGTTGCCAACGAATAGCATGCCAAGCTATTCTAGGCGCGAATGCGCAATGACGCGCCGACCGAATTGCAATACACTGGCGGCCAAGCGCAAGTTCGGCCGCGAACGGCATTAAACCGCAAGCCGTGTTATAGCCAAACAAGCGGACTACTCATGAACGGTATATTATCTTCCCACCCATTCCGGCACGGGCCAATGAAATGTCATGGCGATTTTCGATGAAGAGAATAACCGGTTAAGCATCAAACTGGTGTACTACGGTCCCGCGCAGAGCGGCAAAACCACCAACCTGATGCGTTTGCACGATATTTTGCGCCCCGATCTGAAGGGCGACATCATGCTGATGGAAACCGCCAACGATCGCACCCTGTTCTTCGACTTACTGCCGCTGGGTTTTAAAGCCCCTTCCGGCCTGCTGATCAAGTTCAAGCTATACACGGTACCCGGCCAAGTGGTGCATGACAGCACCCGCAAAGCCGTGCTGTCGCGGGCCGACGGCGTGGTGTTCGTCGCCGACTCGCAGCGCACCCAAAGCACCAATAACGGCGAAGCCTTTGCCAATCTGGAAGACAATGCCGCCCGGGTCGGCATCGATTTCGACCGGCTGCCGTTAGTCGTGCAATTCAATAAGCGCGACTTGAGCGACATTCTGACCGAAGCGGAAGTGCTGCAACGCTGGCAAGCGGCACCCTGGCCGGTGCTGTTCAGCTCGGCCTTGACTGGCGAGGGCGTGGTGGAAACATTCCACGCCTTGTTAAACCGGGTTTACGACGGCCTGGACCGGGAGTTTGAATTTCAAAACCGACACCTCTTATCCCGCGAGGCCTTTGCCGCCCAGGCCAGCGGACAAATTGACCGGCAGGCATACTGATGGATACAGACACCGGCCACGATTTCGAGCGCGACCTGAACCTACAGGACTTGTTGCTAGGCATCGACAAACAACGCTTGGCGACCGCGTTACAAGCGTTGCTCGGCGCGCCGATCGCTATTTTCGACCCGCGCGGCGCATGCCTGCTGGGCGCATCCGAGCCAACGAACGACATACCCGGCCTCCCCCTATACGGCGAATTGGAGCCCATCGGCACCATTGCCGCCGCCGTCCCGCAAGATCGGTTAAAGGCCGCCGCCGACCTGCTCAAGCTATTGCTGCACACCAATGCCCGCTATCTAATGGCTTCGGATTTGCATCTGCAAACCCAACAGGACGATTTCGACGAATTGCAGCGCCGGCATAACGCCCTAGAACAATCCGAACAGCGCTATAAAGCGCTGGCGGAAAACCTGGAGCTGCGCGTCAAGCAACAAGTCCAAACCATCGAACAGACCCAACTCAAACTCTACGAAGCCGAAAAACTTGCATCCGTCGGCCGCCTGGCGGCCGGCATAGCGCACGAAATCAACAACCCCATCGGCTTTATCCGCAGCAATTTAACGACGGCCACATCTTATTTGGCGTCGCTGGACAAAATCGGCGCGCTGTTGCCGACCTGCCAGGACATAGCAGCCTTAAAAACCGCCTGGCAACGGGAAGACATGGATTTTATCCGGCAGGACATGCGGGACATCCTGGCCGAAAGCATCAGCGGCACCGAGCGGATCGCGGCCATCGTCAAAGACCTTAAAGGCTTTTCCCGCGTCGACGAAACCGAATGGGAAGAAGCCGACCTTAATGTGCTGATCCGGCAAGTCTGCAATGTGGCCGCCGCCGAATTGCGCGGCAAGGCCGAATTGCAGTTGGATTTGGGCGCATTGCCGCTGCTGCACTGCCATCCCGGCGAACTGGGACAGGTATTTTTAAGCATTTTGCTGAATGCGGCGGACGCCATGGGCGCTCAGGGCAGCATTCGATGGCGCACCGCCTTTCAAGACAATCGAATCGTTATCGAGGTGCGGGATACCGGCCGCGGCATTGCGGAGGCCGACATGCCGCATATTTTCGACCCGTTTTTTACCACCAAGGAAGTGGGCAAAGGCATGGGGCTGGGGTTGAGCGTGTCGCGCAATATCGTCCAGGCCCATGGCGGCGAACTGACCATCGCAAGCCGGCCCAATACCGGCACGCGAGTAACGATCAGCCTGCCTGTCAAACCCGGCTCATAAATCATGTCGAAATATAGCTCACTGTTTACCGGCGGAAATGCGGATAGCGAAGCAACGGGCAAGCACAATTACCGCCTGCTGTTCGTCGACGACGAACCCAATGTGCTGAGTTCCTTACGGCGGATTTTCCGGCGCGAGAACTACCACATCGACACCGCCATGTCGGGCCAGGAGGCCTTGCAACTGCTCAAGGACAACGACTACCAGCTGATCATCACCGACCACAAAATGCCGCACATGAACGGCGCGGAATTATTAAAGCGCATCAAAGCGCTGCATCCGGACACCATTCGCATCATGCTGACCGGCCACGCCGACACCGGCGCGGTATTGGGCGCCATCAACGAAGGCGCGGTGTATAAATTTATTTTAAAACCCTGGAACGACGACGATTTGCGCATCACGGTCGGTCTGGCGCTGGAACAATACGACCTGATCGCCAAAAACAAAAAACTCAAGATCGAAAACCAGGAAAAAACCAAGGAGATCGGCAAACTTAGAAAGGCGGTCGGCTCCGACGGCGGCCAAATCGCCATTCTACTGAACAAGAAAAACCTGTTGAGCAACGCCCAACTGCAGGAATTATTCAAGCTCAAGCAAAATGCCAACGATTCGGTGCTGAAATTGATTCTGCATCGGCAATGGGTAGACGAGGCCGTGATCCGCGACATCCTGCGCAAGGATTTACTGGTGGAAGAAATTGCCTTAGCCGAATTTCAAGTCGAGCCGGAAGTGCATAATCTGATCCCGCATTCGATTTGCCGGCAACACGCGGTCTTGCCGTTAAAAATCGAAAACGGCCAATTGCTGATTGCGGTGGCCGACCCGGTCAATCTGGATTTACAGGCGGAGCTGAGCTTCATGAGCGGCCTGCCGTTGAAAGTCGTGATGGCCAATGTCGCCGAGATTGAACGCAAAATGGAGGACATTTACGGCGGCACGCAATCGTTTAACGACTTTAATGCCATTATGGCCACCGAAGACCCCTTCGAAAGCATACAAGTCGTCATCGAGGAAGAAGACAGCCAACTATCGCTGGGGCAACTGTTAAAGCAAACCGAAGAGCCGCCGGCCATCCGTTTGGTCAACGCCGTTATCCTGGAAGCCATTCGCCTGGGCGCCAGCGATATACACATTCAACCCCGCGCCAAAAGCATTGCCGTACGCTACCGGATAGACGGCATCCTGGAAGATAAAATCTATATCCCGCATCATTTCCACGGCCCCTTGGTATCGCGCATCAAAGTCATGGCCGAAATGGACATCGCCGAACGCCGGCGCCCGCAAGACGGCCGGGTGACCGTTAAAACCCCCAACCGTATCATAGACCTGCGTATCTCGACGCTGCCGGTGTTAAACGGCGAAAAGGTGGTGATGCGGATTTTGGATCAAAACGCCTCCATCCATCCCATCGACCAATTGGGTTTTTCGAGCGGCGATTTAGTTAAACTGGAGCGCCTGATCGCTAAGCCCCAAGGCATCATTTTGGCCACCGGCCCCACCGGCAGCGGCAAAACCTCGACTCTGTATTCCCTGTTGCAGCACTCCGCCACCCCCACCAAAAATTTCGTCACCCTGGAAGAGCCGGTCGAATACTACCTGGACAGCGCCGGCCAGGTAAACATCAAAGGCAAAATCGACTTGACCTTCCCGGTAGTATTGCGCGCCATTCTCAGGCAAGATCCCGACGTGATTTTATTGGGGGAAATACGCGACCTGGAGACCGCAGAAGTGGCTTTTCAGGCAGCCTTGACCGGGCATATGGTGTTCTCCACCCTGCATACCAACTCGGCCATCGCCACCATCGCCCGCTTGTTCGATCTGGGCCTGAAACCCTACATCCTGGCCAGCAGCCTGGAAGGCATTATCTCCCAAAGGCTGGTACGAAAAATTTGTCCGCATTGCCGCGCACCGGATCAGGTCGATCCCACCTTGCTGGAACAATTGGGGCCGCTATTCCGCAACCTCGACCGGCCGCTCTTCAAGGGCCAAGGCTGCGACCACTGCGCCTCCAGCGGTTATCGCGGCCGGATTTGCCTGATCGAGCTGTTAATTCCCAACGAAGAACTGCGCGACATGATCGCCAGACAGGCCGGCCATCTGGAATTTAAAAACGCCGCCATTAAAAACGGCTATAAAACCATCGTCCAGGACGCGCTCGGCAAGGTGCTGGAAGGCCTGACCACCTGCGAGGAAGTGCTGCGCGTGCTGGGCCCGCAAGAAGTATAGCCCGTCGTGTCGCGCATTTTTGGCCATGCTATGCTATCCGCCCGACACAACCCTGATCTTGGAGCTTTTATGCAGTACTGGCTGATGAAATCCGAACCCGAGGCCTTCGGCATCGACGACCTGGCCGGGCGCCCCGAACAAACCGAACCCTGGGACGGCGTGCGTAATTACCAAGCCCGCAACATGATGCGCGACGAGATGAAAGTCGGCGACCCGGTGTTCTTTTACCATTCCAATTGCGACCTGCCGGGCATCGTCGGCATCGCCGAAGTCGCCCGGGCAAGCTATCCGGACTTCACCGCCTTCGATCCGGACGACAAACACTTCGATCCGAAAAGCAACCCGGACAAACCCACCTGGTTTATGGTCGACGTCAAATTCGTCCGCAAGCTGCAACGCACCATCGGCCTGCAAGAGCTGAAACAACAGCCGGAGCTGGCCGATCTGGCCTTGGTAAGGCGCGGCAACCGCTTGTCCATCATGCCGGTCAGCCGGCAACAGTGGGATTTTATCCTGGGGCTGGAATAAGCCGATTAGCGCGAAAATTTTTCGGCGAGGCGCTGTTCCACGCCTGCAGCGGACTCCGGCCTATGAAACCAATAACCCTGGTAATAATCGCAGCCGTTTTCCCGCAAAAAGGTCAATTGCTGCTCGGTCTCCACGCCCTCCGCCAAGACGTCCAGCTTTAAAATGCGCGACATGGCGATAATGGTAGCGGTAATTTCCCGGTCATTCAGGTCATCGTACAGGCCGCGCACAAAGCTTTGATCGATTTTCAGCTTATCGATCGGAAAACGCTTCAAATAAGCCAACGAGGAATAGCCGGTGCCGAAATCGTCTATCGAAAGCCTGACGCCGAGTTGTTTCAAAGCATTGAGCGTGACAATGGTTTGATTGGCGTCGTCCATCAACATACCTTCGGTCAGCTCCAACTCCAGACGCTCGGCCGGGAAACCGCTGTCCGCCAATGCCCGCCGCACCAATTCCACCACATCGACCGACTGAAACTGCCGCACCGACAAATTCACCGCCATTATCATGAGCGGCAAACCGGCATCGATCCAGGCCTTTCCCTGTTGACAGGCACTGCGCAGCACCCATTCGCCCAGCGGCACGATAAGACCGGTTTCCTCGGCAATGGGGATGAATTTCCCGGGCGCCACCATGGCTTCACCCGGCGGCTGCCAGCGCACCAGCGCTTCGACGCCAATCGCCGCCTCGTTCCGGGCATCGATCAACATTTGATAATGCAGCACAAACTCATTCTCCGCCAGCGCCCGCCGCAAACGGGTTTCCAGATCGAGCCGTTCGCTAGCGGCGCTACTCAGCGCCTGAGTATGAAAGCGATAGGTATTACGCCCCTCCTGTTTGGCCAGATACATGGCCATGTCGGCATGCTGAATCAATTCGGTGACATCGCCGGCATCGTCCGGATACAGGCTGATACCGATGCTGACGCCGAGATAAATCTCTTGTCCGCCGTACAAATGAAACGGCGGCAGCAACAAGTCGATCATGGATTGCGCCACCGTGGCGGCCGCTTCGGGCGTTTCGATGTGCTCCAGCACCAGCAAAAATTCATCGCCGCCCAGGCGGGCCAAGGTGTCCTCGTCGCGCAAGCGCTTGCTCAACCGCCCGGCCAACAACCCTAATAACTCATCCCCGCTCGGATGCCCCAAACTATCGTTGACCGTCTTGAACCTATCCAAGTCCAGATATAGCACCCCTACCCTATGCCCATGCCGTTCGGCATGCTCAAGCGCATGCCGCAGACGCGATTGCACCAGCAGGCGATTGGGCAAATCGGTCAACGGATCGAAATGCGCCAACCGCTCCAGCCGGGCCTCGGACTCCTTGATTTGCGAGATGTCGCTAAACACGCCGACATATTGCCGTGGCGCCCCCTGTTCGTCATAGACGGTATTGATCGTCAACCACTGCGGATAAAACTCGCCGTTTTTACGCCGGTTCCAGATTTCGCCCTGCCAATGTCCCGTGGCGGACAGTCTGTCCCATAACGCCCGGTAAAACGCCTTATCATGGCGGCCCGAGCCGATGAACTTGGGATTTTTACCTAACGACTCGGCTTCGCCATAGCCGGTAATGTCCGTATAGGCCCGGTTGATGGCGACGATGCGCGGTTTCAGATCGGTAATCAAAATACCTTCCCGGGTCGCGTCGAACACCGCCGCCGCCTGGCGTAATGTATCGGCGGCGCGTACCTTTTGCACCGCCAACGCCGTAATCCGGGTAAATTCGTCTATCAGTTCCATCTGGCCGGGGGAAGGCTCGCGTTTGCTATCGTGGTAAATCCCGAACGTGCCCAAGACCCGCCCCGCCTCGTCCTTGAAAGGCACCGACCAACAGGCGCCAAACCCCGCCCGCCGCGCCAACTCCAGGTAGTCTGCCCAATAAGGGTGCTGCTCGATATCGGTAACGATAACCGGTTCGCCCAGTTTGGCGGCCGTTCCGCAAGAACCGCGGCCTATTTCGGGCTCCAACTGTTCCACGGCCCGGTTGTAGAAGTCCGGCAGACTCGGCGCGGCACCCTGGGTCAGCCGGCCGGTGAACGCGTCGATCAGCAAAATAGAAACCCGCATGTCCGGGTAAATGGCCTCGACGCGGCGGGCGATGTCGTCCAAAATCACCGGCAAAGCCTGATTGGCGACAATTCTGTCCAGTGCCGATTGGCGGGCGAACCGAAGGGCCTCCGTGCGCTTTTGCTCGCTGATATCCAGCCAGGCGCCGACAATTTCAAACGGCCGGCCGCCGCTGTCGCGGATCAGCCTCAGTTCGTCTCTAACCCATACCCAATGGCCATCCGCATGGCTAAACCGGTATTCGTGCAGCAAATGATCGTCCGCCATCAGCATGGGTTGGGCGTCCATCACCCGCTGTCTATCCTCGGGATGCACATGCGCCTGCCACCAACCCGGCCGCATGGCTTCTTCAGTGGTATAGCCCAGCTGGCGCAGGATATTGTCGCTGACCCAGGTCGTCAGCCAGTTTTGCTTGGAAAAGCGCAGATTATATAGAATGCTCGGACTGGCCGCTAAAACCCGCGACAAGCGTTTGGCGGTCTGCTTCAGCACCACCCTCTCGCGGTTCAACTCGACTTGATGCGCCACTTTTTCCAGCGTCGCCGGCAATTCGTAAAGATAGCCCTCGTGTTTGGCCAGATAATCGTCCACGCCCAAATGCAAGGCGCGCGCGGCCACATCTTCGCTACCTTGCCCGGACACCAGCACGATGGCCACATCCAAACCGCGCTCCTCGCGCAGGATTTTAGTCAACTCCAGGCCGTCCATGCCCGGCAGGCGGTAATCGGCCAAGATGACGTCGAAATTAAGCCCTGCATCGCCGGTGTCGCCGATCAGTTGCAGCGCCTCCGGGGCAGTCGCCGCCCTAGTCAGGCGAATGTGCGGGGCGTGATGCGACAAATGCCGGCGGGTCAAGTCGGCATCGAAAGCATTATGCTCGACTTGCAAGACCCTGAGTATGCGGAGGTTACGGTCGGCATGCTGCCGAAAACGCGTTTCGGCCAAAGCCAGCGCGGCGGGCAAATTATTTAGATAGCCGTCCCGCTTGACCAGATAGTCGTCGGCGCCGGCCTTAAGGGCCGCAATGGCCGCGTCCTGGTCTCCGGAACCGGTCAGGATGACGACAGCCACGGGCAATTGCCGTTCGCGCACGCACGTCAATGCGTCCAGCCCGCTACCGTCCGGGAGCGTCAAATCGGACAACAGCAAATCGTAATGTTTAGGCCCGGCCAGCTTGCTCAAACCTTCCGCCAAGCTGGCGGCAATGTCCAACTCTATTTCGGGGGCCGTTTTAGCGAGTGTCCGCCGGGTGAGGTCCGCATCAGCGGCGGAATCTTCGATATACAATACTTTCATTCCGGACAATTTCAGATCCTATCGATGCGCGGGTACCGGCGGCGGTTGCGGAGGCATGACATATCATGGAAGCTACCGATACGGTTACAGGCGAGGTTTTTCATTTAACACACACCAATACAGTTCGATCTGTTGGGCGACATCCATGAATTTATCGAACTCTACCGGCTTGACGATGTAGGAATTGGCCCCTAACTCGTACGCTGTTGTAACATCCTTGTCTTCCTTGGAAGTGGTCAATATCACCACAGGGATGCAGCGCAGCAGCGGATGGGCTTTTAATGCGCGCAAAACGCTCAGCCCGTCCACGCGCGGCATTTTCAAATCCAGCAGGATAACGGCCGGCCTCTCCTCGCCGGCTTCCCAGCGCGGCACCCAGGCCAACGCTTCCTCGCCGTCGCGCGCCACCAATACTTCATTGGCCAGTTTACGGCGCTTGAATGCCCTTAAGGTTAAATCGACATCGACGGGGTTATCTTCGACCAGCAGAATAGGCGGATAGGCAGTCATATTGCGGGACCTTGTTAAAAAATGGGATATTTATCGCTTACTGTATCTAACCGAAGTTACGAAATCATTTATCCGGCTTGGCTACCGGCAATTGCACATAAAAGCGGGCTCCCTGCCCCGGCGCGCTTTCCGCCCAGACATCGCCTCCCATCCGTTGCACGGCTTTTTTGACCAAGGCCAGCCCGATACCGGTACCGGGATAATCCTCCAGCCGATGCAGCCTTTGAAAAATCTCGAATATCCGCTCATGGTACAGCATATCGAACCCTATGCCATTGTCGGCAATTCGCACCACCACGCGTTCCTCCTCCAGCCGGAAACCGATGTCAATCCGCGGCCGCTCGGCCTTGGCGCTGAACTTAAGCGCGTTTTCCAGCAAATTGCGCATCACCAGGCTCAAACCGTTGGCATCCGCCCGCACTCGGACGGACGGCAAATCGGTGACGATTTCCGCGCCGCTAGCGGCGATGGCATCGGCTTTTTCCTTTATGGCTTGATCGACCAAAACGGCCAAATCCAGCGTCAGGCTATCCAACTTACGCCGCTCCATCCTGGAATAGGCCAATAGGTCGTCGATCAGCTCGCCCATCCGTTCCACGCCGGTGCGGATATTGGCAATGAAAAAACGGCCGTCGTCGTCCAAGGCTTGACCGTAATCTTCCCTGAGCAACTGGCTGTAACCTTCTATGCCCCGCAACGGCGCTTTCAAATCGTGTGAAACGGAATAGACGAAACTTTCCAGCGACTGGTTGAGCGCTTCAAGCTCGGCGGTCCGCTCGGCCACCCGGACTTCCAAATTCGCATTGATGGCGCGCAAATTCTCTTCCGCTTGGCGCAATAATGTGATGTCACGAGCGATGGCAAGTATACCAATAACCTGCCCATCCGCATCGGAAACCGGCGTTTTCACGGTTTGGAATAAGCCGCGATAACCGTCCCCGGCGAACGTCAGCCATTCCTCATTGATAACCGGCGCGGCGGCTTCGAGCGCGAGACGGTCGTTGCCGCGGAAAAAATCGGCCTGTTCGGTATCGAAAAGATCGTAATCAGTATGGCCGATAATATCGGCCTCTTTCATGCCGACCAACCGTTCCAAGACCGGATTGCATAATAAATAAACGCCGCTCAAATCCTTAAGGCAAATCAAATCCGGAATCGTGCCGATCAAGGCGCGCATGCGGGCTTCGCTGTTGCGCAACGCCTGTTTGGCCGCAAGCCGCGCGGTAATGTCCTCGGAGAATATGACGATACCGCCAACTTCGCCCCCGTCCAGATACCAAGGCCGTACTTCCCAGCGCAGCCATTGCTCCCGGCCGTCTTCCCGGACGAAGCGGTCTTCGTCGGCGCGGACGATTTCGCCCGCCATGCCGCGCCGGTGGATGGCTTTCCAGCTTTCGCCGATGTCGGGGAATACATCGTAATGGCACAGTCCGAATAGTTCGCGGTCGCCCAACCGGTAGTCGTCCAGCCAGCGGCGGCTAAAGGCCAAATACCGCATGCCGCGGTCGAACATCGCCAACGAAGCCGGGGCATAATCGATAAACAGCTTGATCCGCGACTCGCTCTCCTTCAGCGCGGCCAAGGCGGCTTCGGCGCGCAAGCGCGCGGCGTTGGCATCCTGCATCTGGTTAAGAATAGCCAGCCTGGCCCTGGCTTGCTGAAGGTTGGAATGAGCCTGCACCGCCGCCAAAGCCTGTTCCGCCCGTTTGCGTTCGGTCAAATCGATTACAAAGGCAACCCGGTTGAGCGGGCTCTGTTGCGGGTCTCGAAGCACCGAAACATCGATTAACACCGGGAAACGACTGCCGTCCTTGCGGACATGTTCGGTTTCGAATACCACATGCGGTTTTTCGGTTAAGGTTTGCAGCAGGTGCCGAATATCGTCCTGGCGCTCCGGGGGGAAAAGCCGGGCGACAGGCAGGCCTGTCATTTCAGCGCAGCCGTATCCCCGCTGTTGGGCAAAGGCGGGATTGACCGCACTGACGGTATTGTTCCGCGCATCGGAAATGACCAGCCCCACTTGCGCCCGTTCGAACGATTCCGTCCATAATCTAAGCCGCTGTTCGGCCCTGTGGGACTCGGTGATATCCAAAAAGGTAAACAACACGCCGTCGAGCAAGGAAATGCTATAAATCCGCACCAGCCTTTCGGAACCGTCCTTACAGGTAACACGGTACTCTCTACCCTGCGCGTTAACCGCGTTATTGGCCGGCCTTCTCAGCGCGACGCCCCAGTCCGCTTTCACTTGTTCGCGATACGCGGGATCCGGATAAGCCCGAGGCCACCAGTCCGCCAAACTGTTCAGTTCGGCGCGGGAATAACCGAATAAGGATTCGAAACGGGCGTTTTGGGCCGGAATCCCCCCCGCTCTGTCCACTAAAGCCATGGCGACCGGCGCTTCCTGAAATAAACGCCGGAATTGCGCTTCGCTGGCGCCCAGTTCCAGCGAGGTTTCTTCCAGCTGCCGCCTGCGCCCGACCTCCTGCAGACGGGCCAAGTGCATGGCTTCGCCGATTAAACTGACCGTGAGGCCGTTAACGATCAGCAGACACCAATGAAAAACGTTGAACACGCTTCCGATCGCAAAGTAACCCGCCGGCTGCATGTTGTAAGCAGTGACCCCGGCGGCCGCGAAAGTGGCCGTCAAGCCGGGACCCAACCCGCCCAGCAGCGCGGACAGAATCACCGGTAACATAAACAGAACCAGCAGGGGGGCATGGTCGAAGACATCCATGATCCGGACATAGATTATCTGCACCGTGACGATTAATACCAGTGCCAGCGCATACGCCAGCCAACCCGGCAAACGCTGGCCGGCCAGAATATGGGATAAGGAAAAATAGCCGGTTTTTTCCCCGCTAGCGGCAGGCACCCCCTGCAAGACAAAGTAAAACCCTAAACCGCTCACCAGCACAAAAAATACCCCCTTGGCGGAGGACAACCAAACCACGTCGGTCAAATCCATGATGGCGGCCAGCCATTGATCGGAAAGGAATATCCAGGCCAGCGCCAGACAGACATAGGCCAGACAGGCCAGTACGATATAACGCTGACGGCTGTCGAAGCTCACGCGCTTTTCCCGCTCGCGGGCGGCATGGGCGCATCGCCGGCAAAGCTCAGGTCGTAAGGCGGCGGTTGCCCCAATTGAGCGGATAAGGCGTTGATTTGCCGTTTTAAATCGATCATCGCCAACTCCCGCTCGGTGGAGGCTACATTAAAGCACTCCAGCTCCTCGTTGCGTTGCTGCAAAATCAATTCCCCCCGTTTTCGTTCGGTAATATCGACGATCACCATGACCCTGCAGGCTTGATCGGCGTAAATCAAACCGTGGGAATGGGCCACGACATCCATGAATTCTCCATTCCGTTTCCGGTGGTGCCATTCTCCGGCAAGAGCATGATCGTGCCACTCTTCCGCCAAACCCATGATGGCCGCTTTTTCGGATTCCGGGTATAAATCGGGCAGTTCCAGAGACAGCGCTTGCTCCCGGCTATAACCGTAGTGTTCCTGAAAAGCTTGGTTAACCGACAGCAGCCGCAAGCCTGCCCGCGCAAAAATCAACATCGGCGCCGGGTTATGTTCGAATAAATGGCGGTAATAGGCCTCGCTGGCGGCGAGCCGCTCGTTCAGCTGCTTTTGCTCGGTAATATCCAGGCAGGAACCGATATAGCCCAGAAAGTACCCATCGGCATCGTAACGCGGCATGCCGTGATTGAGCAGCCAACGGTATTGGCCGTCCCGGCGGCGCAAGCGCCATTGGACGGCAAACGGCTGGCGCCGGTCGAACGCACCGGCATACGCCGCCCAAAAGCGTTCGACATCGTCGGGGTGGATATTCTCCAACCAGCCGATGCCCCGTTCTTGTTCCATGCCGCGCCCGGTAAAATCCAGCCAGCGCTGATTGAACCATTTGCATTCCTTATCCGGCCGGGATGACCAAAACAACACCGGCGAAGCATTGGCGATGGTCTCCAATTTACGCAGGAGCTGGCGCAATTCCGCCTGATACCGTTGTTGATTGACGGCCAGATTATCCAACGCCGCGCCTATGGCCGCCAACTCGTCGCCGCCCTCCATTTGGGTGCGCAACTCGAAATCGCCCTTGCCCATGGCAATGGCGGTAGCGGTAAGATGCGCCGCGCGGCGAAACCATAAAAAATGCAATAAACCGCCCAGCAGTATCGTCAACACAACAATCACACCGGCTTGGCGAATTAAATACCGGCCTCCCAACACCGACTGCTCGGCCAGGGCGGGCCGCAAATCCAGCCGCGCCAACAACAGCAAATTCGGCCGAACGCCAACCGCGCCCAGCAAGGCTTGTTCGCCTTGGATGGAATAAATGCGTATCTCCGGATGCCACGCCGTTTTTTCAACCTGAAGGGTATTGCGCAAGCCTTCGGATTGTTTAGCCAAGACCGTTGCCATCGATTGCCCAAGCTCGGCCTCCGATAAGGCGGCCACAACGCGCCCGGCTTCGTCGATCAACCAGGCATGCGCGATCCCGCTCAGTAACGGCAAACCCGCCACCAGCCGGCGCACCTGCGCTACATTATTCAGCTCCCATTCCCGCTCCAGCCGGGTCCGTTCGATACCTAAATGCTCCCGCAGGCGTTTTTGCTCGCTAAACCGAATCGCTTCCGCGTATTGTTTGACCTGTAACCGATAGTTGACGCCGATCGCCAGCAACGCCGCGGCGGCAAACAGCATGGGCACTAAAAACCTTGCCGATACTGCAAACAATGCTTTCCAGCTCATGGCTGCTCCAATAGCGGCCGGGCGGCCCGGTTACCCCAAAACGCACACCCAAACGAGGTATCGGCGCCGACGCGCAAGGGCGGCTGGGACCCACTACATCCCGTCGTCAGTACACACCGCAAAATAGGCCGATACCGAACTGCCATACGCAATAGACCGCCATTACTTTAAGTAAAGAGACGCACGCACCGCTAAAACGCGATATGAATAATCCTCGTTAAAATTTTCCGGCCTCCCGTTCGAACAGCCGGTGGAAAAATTTTAAACGGCAGGCCCCATTAAGGAGGCTCCGATTAAGTCCTTCGACAGGCTCGGGACTAACGGCAAGTTGTTGATTCCGTTCGCGCTCGACTGCAAGAATGCTAAGTTAGAGCAACGCAGGCGCGGTTACCGAGAGATTGTCGAACCATGAGCGGAATCGGCTTATTCGGAGCTTGCAAACGTCATCCCCAGCTACGTTCGCAGTTTATCCAGCCGGAACCGGAAAGGCACGTAGAATTTCATTACGTTTATTGGGTTTGCTACCTTCATCGCAAACGCATTGGCGGACGCTTTGCAAAAACGCCCGCCAGCCCATTTATTCGGCGCTACCGCCGGCAAACAAACGATAGGCGGGATTGCCGGTTTCCTGCTGAAACGCCAAGCCCAAGCCATGTAGACATTGTTCGAAAGCCGCGCATTCCGCGGCAGCCATTTGCAAGCCGATCAACACCTTACCGAACGCGGCGCCGTGGTTGCGGTAATGAAACAAACTGATATTCCATTGGCTGCCCAGCGACAGCAAAAATTTCAGCAATGCGCCGGGCCGTTCCGGAAACTCCACGCTATAGACGCTTTCGTTCAACTCGCTGGGGCCATGCCCCCCCACCATATGGCGGATATGGTCCTTGGCCAGTTCGTTGACGGTCATATCCGTTACCAAAAAGCCATCTTCCTCCAGATGCGCGATCAATTGCTCGCGGTCGCCTTCCAGACCGCTACTGCTGATGCCGACAAACACCTGCGCCAGCCGCCGGTCGAAATAACGGTAATTGAATTCGGTAATGCTGCGTTTGCCGATTTTTTTGCAGAATTTCAAAAAACTGCCGGGCTGCTCCGGTATCGCCACCGCCAGCAATATTTCCCGATGTTCGCCCACCAAGGTACGCTCCGCCACATAACGTAAGCGGTCGAAATTGATATTGGCGCCGCTGTCTATCGCTACCAAGGTTTGTTGACGCAAACCGGATTGTTCGACATATTTTTTCAAGCCGGCCACCGCCAGCGCGCCGGCCGGTTCCGCCACCGAGCGAGTATCGTCGAAAATGTCCTTGATGGCGGCGCAAATCTCGTCGGTGCTGACGGTAATCACTGCATCCACATGTTGCCGGGCGATGCGGAAGGGCTCGGCGCCGATTTGTTTTACCGCCACGCCGTCGGCAAACAAGCCGACTTGCGGTAGCACCACCCGCCGGCCGGCTTTCAAGGCTTGATTCAAACAATCGGCATCGTCGGGTTCCACGGCAATAATCTTGATCTCCGGCCGCACGAATTTCACATAGGCGGCAATCCCGGCCACCAGCCCGCCGCCGCCCACCGGCACGAAAATGGCGTGAATATCGCCGTTGTGCTGGCGCAGGATTTCCATCCCCACCGTGCCCTGGCCGGCAATCACCTCCGGGTCGTCGTAAGGGTGAATAAACACCAGCCCCTTCTCGCCAGCCAACTCCTGGGCGTGACTGTAAGCATCGTCGTAAGAATCGCCGTGCAGGACGATTTTGGCGCCGCGGGCCTTGACGGATTTTACTTTGATTTCCGGAGTGGTTTTCGGCATTACGATCAAGGCCTTGATGCCGAGTTTTTTCGCCGCCAATGCCACGCCCTGGGCATGGTTGCCGGCCGATGCGGCGATCACGCCCCGCTCGGCCTGCTCCGGAGTCAGCGCGGCCATTTTGTTATAGGCCCCGCGCAATTTGAAGGAAAATACCGGCTGTAAATCCTCCCGCTTCAAATAAACCCGGTTTTCCAGCCGGTCGGACAAGCCGGAGGCAAAATCCAGCGGCGTTTCCTCCGCCACGTCGTACACCTTGGCGCGTAATATTTTTTCGATATATTGATGCATTCTGATCCTCGGTACCGGCTGCAGCCATTGCCCCGTGTAGCCTGAACGGTATAGCCCCCACATCCCCGCCGGCGTAAAAACTGCTGAGAGATTGGCGTTAATCGGTTATTATCCCACACCCACGCGGCAACATCGCCGCGGCCGATTTTCACACCACCTCTCATCAGGAATAACAACAATGACCCAAGATGAATTAAAAAAACAAGTAGCGGCGGCGGCTCTGCAATACCTGAAAAACGTACCTGTGATCGGCATGGGTACCGGCTCCACCGTCACCCATTTGATCAACCAACTGGCCGACTGCGATTTTAAACACGACATCGAAGCGGCGGTTTCCAGCTCCATCAAAACCACCGAGCATCTGCAATCCATCGGCATCAAGGTTTTGGAATTAAACCAAAGCGGCGATCTGGAAGTGTACGTGGACGGCGCGGACGAAGTCACTCCACACCGAAAAATGCTGAAAGGCGGCGGCGGCGCCTTGACCCGCGAGAAAATCATCGCCGGCGCCAGCAAAAAATTCGTCTGTATCGTCGACGAAAGCAAATGCGTGGACGTAATGGGCAAATTTCCGTTGCCTGTCGAAGTGCTGCCCTTGTCGCGCAGCTTCGTGGCCAGACAATTGGCCAAACTGGGCGGTACCCCCGAATTGCGCATGAATAAGGACACCGGCCAACCGTACATCACCGATAACGGCTGCGAAATTCTGGATGTTTACAATCTGAGCATTGTCGACCCGGTCGGTATGGAACAAGCCATCAATAATATCCCCGGCGTCATCACCAACGGCCTGTTTGCAATGCGCGACGCCGATGTCGTATTGGTGGGCAAAGGTTCGGAAGTGATTACTTACTGATCGGCCACGCGGCCGAACAAAAAACCGCCCAGCTGGGCGGTTTTTTTTGCGTACTGCCTATCGGTGTAGGGCTAATTCAAGCTGACGGTTCGTTTGCCGCCGTATGATTTTACGCAACATCCGGCAAGAGCTGAAAGCCGAATTGTAACGTCCAAAGCGACTACACAATATCAATTCGCGATTTCTGTTGAATGGGATCGTAATTTTCTTGCAGTATCGCGTGACACGGAGCGGAGGGGATGCTGTACATGACCAGCCGAAGCTTTAGCCACACTCGCACCCGTTTCAAAAGCAGAAAAATCCGCACGTTCCAAGGGAAGACTCTTGATTCTTACTAATTCGCAATTGTAAGGAACCTTTGGATAGAAGGCATTGCAGTTGCTGGCGTCCGCAAAAATGCTTGTTGAGAATAAAGCCGTTATCAAAGCAACTAACAAACTTGCAATTTGAGTAGGTTTTTTCATTTTAGTAGTCCCACTATTGATTTAGTTATAAGAAGGTAACCCCACGTACCATTCCCTGTGTCGTATAGGATGATTGATTATATCGATTCGAAATTATGCGAGCAACATTATTTTACTGAATTCTATCGGATCGAAAGTGATCGTGCGCTATTTTGGTGCGCATCAAAACCCATTATGCTCCGATTTGGTGCCAACAAGTCCGGATTAGTTTAGTCTTATGCTATTAACTATCTGTAAATAAAGGAAATCTACTTATGGCATACGATATGCGCTGTAAACAATAAGTGCGAGGTAATTAAATTTCCGAGGTCATTTATGTTTATGCATGCCGTAGCGCTACTATTCGTTAGTTTGTGCTTTTTGGTTCCACCCGCTCAAGCTGTGCAAGTCGTTCAATTCGGTACCACGGTTCCCATGAGCAAGAAAGGGACGGCGACATATTATGTTCCCGTTGAATTTGACGGGGTAGCAAAGAACGAGCTTATGGTTGATACGGGTTCTGACTATGTCACTATCAACGAAGCTACTCTCGAATTGTTGAAGGAGCGCGGAAAGCTTGACTACGTCAAGCAAGTTGGAGGCATGATGGCTGACGGTACGGATGTCATTGTGCCGATTTATCGCATCGCGAACCTAAACATCGGCTGCTGCTGCATCATTCATGACGTGGAAGCCGCCGTATTTAAGGGAACCGAACGCCAGATACTCGGGTTAAGCGCTTTGAAGAAAGTGGCCCCGTTCGCTCTCTCGGTGGATCCAGCTCACTTGATTCTCAGTGATTGTAAAGCGCGTTCGCTAGATCTGGCCAAAAATTAGCCCGCCGGGTTGATCGGTAGCAATAGCCGGAATTAACTCTTTCCTACTTGGTTCATTGCCGCGATTACGCTTCGCTAATCGCGGCTACGCGGGCTTACTGATTGACCGAGCGCCCTAACCCAAAACCGCCCATACGGCGGTTTTTTTGCGCGCTGCTTGCCGCTTGAGCAGATTAGCAGTCGATTGTTCGTGCTAAACTCCCGCGCCGATATTCGGTCTTTGGTAAGGTTGGCAATATGGCAGGGGCGCGGACAAGCCACACACACCCTCTTCAGATCGCGGAAGTACGCGCGAGCCCGTCGCATGGACGGATCGGGATCACTTTCTGCCCCGGCAAACATGATCATTTTGCGCACACGGGCGCCTGGGAGCGCGACCTCGGCATCGATTTGGACGCCATCGCGGCGTGGGGGGCAAAGCGGGTGCTGACTTTGGTCGAACCCGCGGAGCTCAACGCTCTCAAAGTGCCGCAACTTGGGCATGAAATTCGCCGACGCGGCATCGAATGGCATCATCTACCCATTGCCGACTTTTCCGTTCCTACTCAGGCTTTCGAACAGCAGTGGGTCACGCAAGGCCGCGAAATTCGCGAGATGTTGCGCAATGGGGATGATGTGCTGGTGCATTGCAAGGGCGGCCTGGGCCGGGCGGGCATGATCGCGGCGCGGCTATTGGCGGAATTGGGTATGAACCCCGACGAAGCGATCCATGCCGTTCGCCGCGCGCGCAAGGGCGCCATCGAAACGCCCGGGCAACTGGCGCTGGTGCGCCGAACCAAGCCCATTCCCTGAGCCAGCGTACAGCGATGAACGCAAACAGACTTCCGATCGATACCGCCACCATGCGGCGGGTTGGCGAGCAATTGGGCAGCAACCCCGCGGGTATTTTTCAGGACGATGACGGACGGCGCTACTACGTGAAGACGCTGGAATCTCCGGCCCACGCCCGCAATGAGACGATTGCGGCCAAGCTCTACCAACTGGCCGGCGCGCCGACGTTGAGCTATGTAAACACAAAATCGCCCGACCAAATCGCGACCGAATGGGTCTCACTCGACAAGAAGTGTGTTGCCCATCTCAGCGATAGCGAACGCAAACAGGCCCAACGCTGGTTCGGCGTGCATGCCTGGACGGCGAACTGGGACGCCGCCGGCTTCAATGGCGACAACCAGGGCGTCGTCAACGGTAAAGTGCTGACGCTCGATGTGGGCGGAGCGCTGGCATTTCGAGCGCAAGGGGATCCCAAAGGCCGGGCATTCGGCGCCCGCGTGGACGAACTCGATGTACTGCGAACCGACGCGGACAACCCGCACGCAATCAAGCTGTTCGCCGACATGACTGCCGACGACATCCAGCAGGCCATTAGCGTGGTAGTGCGGATTCCCGACGAACGGATTCGCGAAGCCGTTATTGACAACGGCGGCAGCCGGACATTAGCCGAGAAGATGATTGCGCGCAAAGCCGATATGGCTAGACGCTTACTTGTTTATTTTCAAATCGAAATGAATTGACAGTATTAACGCTTGTCAACGAACAAGCGATTTAACTTCTAACAGGCCTAAGGGTCGGTTTCGTCGTTTCACTACTGATAGGGTAGGTTCGGCCACAAGCGGACTGCGGCGCATCTGCTTTAGTGACCGCGTTGGAATGGATAGCTGCCTGATAGCGTTTATGATTGCATGACTAGGGCAGGCCTTTCATAGCCTTGATGCAGCGTTGGCGAAATCGAGGGTATTTGCCTTCGAATTTTCGATTCCATTGAGGCTATTTACTTAGGTCAATGCTCTGAACTTCATCAATAGCGATTGATTCTTGATCAATGCATTCAGAAAATTCATCCATATTTATTTTGTCCCGATCAATAGTGATTGATACCGTTCCGGTTACCATAACTTCAAACTCATCCTCCGCTTCAAAGTAGTGATCATTATGATCCGTTACCGAAGGCCCATCATCCATACAATAGTAATCAGCCTTAAATATGTAATAAGTAGCACTGACCATTATTTTCAAACTAAATGGAAATCCAAACTGACCATTTCCATAATATGCCAGATCAGTAAAGTCAAGCTCTATTTCATCTGCACTATAGTACCCATCAATGGTTGCTTCATTATTATCATCTGGTATAGAAGCATCACTAATCGTCTTGCCTACTATTACTTCGCCCACATCACTGGATATTCTAGTGGAAATCTCACTGTATTCATCTTCATAGGCTTGGAGAGCGAGTTTAATTGTTTCTATATTATCAAGTAAATCAATGTCTTTAAGTTCATTTTGAATTATTTCTGATTCAATGAAATCCGATAAATCTTTATATACGGTAACAGATTTTCTTTCAGAAAAGGCATCTCTTACTTTCTTGTCACCAGCAACTAAATGTATGTCACCATTTTCAAGACATAATTTGTTAATGGCTTGTACGACAAAGCTGTCTGGTATGTCGTCACGAATTTTGGGTGCCTTGAATGGCGGGAAACCATGAAAATATGCTTCAAGAGCAGTATGCGCCTGATATAAGCATAAAGGATACCGGTTTGCATCTATACTTTCAGCCCAGTCCGTAAGCTGTTTCTCGGCGTCTAATAGAATATTTTCCGATTCAGCTTCAAGTTGAGCTTTTAATAAATTTACTATCTCTAGCACTTCTGGCGACAACTGTTTTCTTGATAGACCAGATAGACCGGATTGCGCTTTTTCTAAGTCTTTTGAGTAGATTTCGCGTTGTTGAGTTTGGAACTCGCGCTCAACCACATATGGTATATGCAGTTTTAGCCACCCAGCGTTTGCTAATTTTTCAATAGCCTGGAAATTTAGATTATTCCTGCTCGGATTACTTCTATATATATTGGTATCCAATACTACATGAATCAAAACAATATCTCCAAAGAGCTTAACCTTACCCTTGGCTGGGCCTCATTTGTAAACACCGGCTAAACAGCACGCGCGCTAATTCTTATCACGCCAGTCTTTATTGTAAAGAAGATCGTTGTGACTCAGCTTCAAGACCGTAAATTTCTTGATTAACCCTTCTGTTTGAAGGCCAAATTTCTTTGCCTCATCAAAAGATAAGAAAATTTGCTTTGACTTTGTGGAGGCCATAATTCTGAGTATTTTTTGTATAGCGGCTATTTCAATGTTCTTGTAGACTACCGAGTCATGAATAACGAAAGGTAAGCGGGTTAAAGAGAGCATAGCCCTATCAAAGCCAATCAATCCAGCATAGGACTTTCCTGTTCCTGTATCACCTGGGGAAGTGAAGCTATAAGAACTAGAACTTTTAATCCTTAACTCTGAGCTGTTTCTAGTCGGGCCGTAAACAACCTTGTTAAATCCCTTTAGCTTCAAATTAAGTCTCCCTTCAATATCAAGAAATATTTGAGAAAAAATATCATCCAGTCGACTACCTGAAATTTTTATAGCTTCCTCAATCTGTGCCTTTTTCTCAAAAAATTTATTTTCTTCACTTGCCTTATCGGTGATCTCCTTCAATTCAAATACTCGCTTAAACAAGTCATCGGGCATTCCTTTTGATTTTAATGCTGTTTGGATTTGTTGCTCCAAGGACATAATCTCGTTCGTAAGAATAGATTCTTTCAATTGAGCTGTTGCAAGTTCGTCCCTGAGTTCCTTCTTAACGATACGCCCAATATTCTGATGAAAAGCCTCTACTTGCTCTAGTCTATCTACGTTTACGGAGGGAAAAAACTCAGTTACAAGTTTAATATTTTCTGCAACTCGTGGCGTTATACCGGAAATTTCCCTTTGCAATCTTTTTACTTTGCTCTGAAGCTCGCTTTTAAACTTTGTAAGCTCGTTCTTTTGCTGATTCAAACTTTGTAAGTTTTTATCAAACAGAGCCTCATAAGCATTAAGTGTCCCACTAAAACCCTGTTTGAGTTGCTCAATTTGTACAGCGTTTTCTGCAATAATATTTTTGTTGGCTTTGTACTTGGTTTTGTTTATATTTGGGATAATATTCTCAGTCATTGAGCCAGATATTAACTTCTTACGCTCTCTATATTTATCAATTACCTTCTTCTCAGCTGCAATTTCCCCTCTACGCTCAAAGAGATCAATCAATCGGCTAATTGCAGTTCCAGATGGCTCTTTAAGGGCGGATATGAATGGTTGGTCAGGTTCCAAACATCCTTTCTTCCATATTCGAGCGAAAGGGCTAACAATAGAGCGAAAAGAACTTTCAATTTTTGCTAATCCATAAAGTTCTTTAAGTGTTCTGCAATAATCTTCAACAGATACTTCATCATGCCTAACATAGCTTTCGTCACAGACGTAAACCAAATCTGAGGGATCGGTAGAGCGCGAGAAGTAATACGATTTTCCTGAAAACTCGAAGGAAAAATTATAGTGGTGATGACCAAGTGCATTAATAGCTCCAGCTTCATCTTTAAGGAAGCTACTTCCTCCGTATATGAAGTCTATAACCATCAAAGCCGTAGACTTTCCAATTGAATTCTTTGCATCATCATCACCTAATATTATGTTGAATCCTTGGTGAAAAGTAATGCTGGAATGATTAAAAAAAGGGCAGTGAATCTCTTTAAGCATACTCAACTAAGCCAGTCATATTATTTATATTCAGCAAACCCAGGACATACAAAACATCAAGAGCATGAATAAATTCGGAAACATCGTAAAATGAATCCTTAGTTCTAATATATACATCAAGAACTGTTTCGACTTCATTTTTATCTGCCAGAATGCACTTCATCTTGAAAATAGTAGATTCTTCAAGTCTTGTAAATTTACTCGGTACCAGCATCAAAAACCTCACAATTCTGGACAAAAAAAGAAGTTAATACCTTTGCGGCCAAAATGGGTTTATTGGATTTTGAGCTGATCCATTGAGCAACATAATTGAATACAAAATCTTTGTTTTCTGGGTTTTGCTTATTCATAGCAAGATAGTATGAGTTGATTTGATTCTGAAGAATTCTTACTGATGCTTGGTCTTGCTGTTCTAGTGTACGGATATGATCCCGTATTCGCACATAGAAACTAATTGCATACATCTTGATTTCACTTTTTTGCAGTGGGCTCATACCCGTCCTTAGTTTTTTGTCGACTGTTGAAACATCGAAATTAGTAGAGCTAAGTGACGTTTCATCAAAATCAAACGAGGCAATTGCATCTAATATTTCGTAGACTTCCTCTTGAATTGTATGCTGCGATGCCGTTTGCTTTGCCTTCGCTTCACTCAAATATCCATCCTTAATTTTCCTGAGTTTTATAAGCTCATCAAGCTTGAAATCTTTGTCATATTTGGTATGGCATGTTGGACATAATGCAATAACGTTCTCAAGAGCATTTATATCAATAGGAGTAGGATACCCGATAAGAGCAGTAGCTTGAGACGGCGTAGGATTCAATGGATAGATGTGGGCAACTTCATAGCCCTTATTTGGTTTTGTTGAACCCTGCTTTTTAAAAAGAATTGGCAGCGTGCAGAGAGGACAGCATCCGCCAGTTTCCGCATAAAGCATACTATGCTCGTTGTCACTGTAGCTATCTCTCTTTTTTGCTGCCATATTAAAGATCTTTGACTTTATTTAAATTCACTGCTGCCAAATTTTAGGGTTGTAGGCTGGGTGGAGTGGCAGCGATACCCCGCTTTAATGATTTTTAGCTGGGTTTCATTATCATTTAACCGAGCCTACTTCCACAAACGCAGGTTCAGCTTATTATCCCTTAGAAGTCATTTGAAAGCTCAAACGACTGTCGCTATTGGGTCGAACCTTGCCGTCCAGACTCCATTAATCGCGATATCTTTTTCAAATCCCGAGGTTTCATGACTCCTGCAGCCCATGGAAAATTATCGACGCCCGCTGTACAGTCATTGTCAAGGCCCGCGGATGGAACCCGAACTACCGCCTTCCGGATATGACGATAGTCTGCTTTTTACGCACCGCGCGAACCGGCAACATCGTCTCCACGGCCCGCAAAAAGGGTTGCAAATCCGCGATGTCGAAACTGCCGCTCAAGGTCTGCCTTGCCAGCGCCGGGTCGGCGAATACGAAGCGAACCGGGTGATGGCGTTCCAGTTCGGCGACCACTTCGGCCAACGGCGTATGTTCGAACGCCAGCCGTCCGTCCACCCAGCCGGCCTCGTTATCCGCGTCGCTGGTTTCGATTGCCTGCAATTGCTTGTTGCCGTCCAGTTGCCGGCTATGGCCGGCTGTTAAGGGCTGTCCCAGCCAATCATGCTCCGGCTTCAAGGAGACCTCGCCTTCCAGCACGGCCACCCGCACGGCATCCGCACGGCTGCGTACCGTAAAACGGGTGCCTATGTCCCGAATTTGCAGGCCGTTGGCTTGCACGGTAAACGGCCGCAGCGTTTCATGCGCCGCATTGAACAACGCCTCGCCTTCCAGCAAGGTGATTTCCCGCCGGCACCAACTGAGCTTAACGGATAAGCGGCTGACGGCATTCAATTCAATCGACGAACCGTCGGCCAAGCTTATCGATTGGCGTTGTCCCACGCTGGTGATATAGCCGACCGGCGCGGCCCGGTAATCCAGCCACCACCCGGCGGCGAGCGCCGCCGCCAGCAATACGCTCAAACCGGTTCTGACACTCACTTTTTGCGGCCCGGCCCGTCGTGCCGCCTGTAAATCGGGTAGCTCGCCGCTCTTTAACGGATCGAGATTGGCCCACAACTTTTCCGCTTCGGTATAAGCCAAGGGATGCGAGGCGTGTTTATCCAGCCAGCGTTGAAATTCGGCCCGCCTGGCGGCGTCGCAATCCTGGCTTTGCAGGGCCACAAACCAGGTCACCGCCTGTTCGAAACTACGCTGGCTGAAACGGGCTTGCCGGGCATTCGAGCTCATACCGCCGATTCCAGCCGGCGATGGCAATGCAACATGGCTTTCACCAAATGCCGTTGCACGGTTTTTTCGGAAATACCCAGTTGCCGGGCGATGTCGGCGTAACTCAATTCGTCGATTTTGCGCAATAAAAATACGTGCCGGCATTGGCTGGGCAGCGCGGCAATGGCGTCAAGCAGCATCTCGCACTGTTGCCGCACGATGGCCAAGGCCTCAGGCTGCACCCGAGGGCATTCCAAACTGTCGTCCAGTTCTTCGGTACGGCTGTTTACCCGCAGGTCGTAGCGCAAAAAATCGATCGCCAGCCGCTCGGCGGTTTTATACAGGTAGCCGGTCAGATTATCGGCGTGCGGCAAGGCGTCCTGGCGCAACAGCCTTAAATAGGTTTCCTGGCTTAAGTCCTGCGCGGTGTCGGGACAACGCACTCTTTGCAGCAGGTAACGAATAATGGCTTCACGATGATCGCGAAACAATACGGTTACTTGCGCATGGTCGATAACGGCGAGAGGCATTGGTTGGAATCCGGAATCAAAATCGGTGGATAAATCCCCGGTTTCAAGCAATTCGGATACCAGCCGCACAAAACCCTGCCGTGGCAACCGCTTAAGGGCGCGGCGCCCCATCCGTTACGGGCAATAATAGGCCATATCACACAGCAGCCGAGACATTTAACGCATTCTTCAATGCGAAAATCGGCCAATGGGTTATGCCGGAACCGGCAAGATTGCTATATCATGCCGCTATCAATTAACCAACCATGGGGGCATTATGGATAAGCTACGGGCGCTGGGTCTTGGATCGGATCATCAGGACCGGCAAAGTATCAGTCAGCAACTGCATCTTTATATCAATTTAAAGCTGGCATCCTGCGGACAACCCACCTGTAACGATGCCGAGTCCGCCGTTTTCATGGATACCGCCCAGGATTTGCTGAACAGTTATCTGGAAAAAAACCGCCAGCTGGCCGGTTCGTCGCTGTATCCCGCCGACCGCCGCATCCAGAACTTCCTGGAGCGTTATCTGGCCGACTTGGGTCTGGATAAAATCCCCACCCTGCCCACCATGACCTTCGAATTGGACCGGCACGGGGTGGCCCGCGAACTGTCGCTGCCGCTGGGCGCCGACGAATTCAAATCGGAAATCGTCTCCAGTTACCGGGTCAAGCAAGGCGTATTGCATAATCCCGCCAGCGACCGCCGCACCACCGAAGGTTCCTTTCATATCGCGGAAGGCGGCCTGCCGGTGCCGGGCGATAAAAAACAAGTGCCCAAACTGACCTTCGCCAGAATGCTGGAACAGGCCCTGAAGCCGCCGGCGGACATGCTGATCGTACCGTTTACCGCCAATCAGCCGCAGCCGGCGCGCATGTTCGCCTCGTTGCTGCTGCGTCCGGTGATTTGCCCGGAAATCCCAGGCATGGAGGCGGAAAAATCCATGGAAATCCGCTTTTTCGCTCCCGGCAATCTGGTCAGCAATCTGGATTTCGTGGAAAGCATTTTCGGCAACGGCGGCAACCCGGCCCTGCCCGAATGCGACGCGGCGCTGGATATCGAACATTGGAGCGGCCATAGCGGCTGCGTGATTTTGGCCCCGCATTTGGCCAAACTGCGCAAAATCGATGTCGGCCTGCCGCATTGGGACGACGCCAGCGAGCGGCAACGCGCCGACGGCATGTGCTGGGAACGGGAAGACGAACTGTACAACAACGGCCAAGCGTTTAAACTTTGCGCCCGCGACGCCTCCGGGGTCATCGTCACCCTGCTGGCCGACAACTATTACGGTTATTGCAAAAAAGAAGTCAAAACCCAAATCAGCTATGCCGCCAATCTGTTCGGTTCCGCCGAAGAGGAACACGCCGGCGGCGCCTTGGCCTTCCGCCGCTTCAACCACGGCGACGAATTCGGCGTCGGCAGCCTGACCCGCGAACCCGGTTACGATTTCGATGAAATGGCCTACCACTACGGCGCCGTCATGACCGTGCAGCCGGAAGGCTACGCCATAGACAACCGCTTTCCCGACGTCGTTTATGTGCCGCAGGATTTGCGGATGAACCTGAATACCCAGAAAATCACTTGGGTCAAAAACGGCAAAAGCCACGCCATTCGGCTGCAGCCGGGCAAAATCTATATCCAGCCCAACGGCTACAAAATCGAAATGTGCAAACACCCCGGCGCCCCCTCCTGGCGCTTGGTGGGCACGGTGGCGGAAGGCACCTTTTGCCATAAACCGTGCACGGTGTCCGGCGGCGGCAAGTCGGAAATTTCCAAATCCATAGAAGACGCCGTGATTTACGGCCCGCTGTTCGTCGACGACCTGCAGCGCGACCTGGACCGGGTGCAGGCCATTTTCGACAAGGATTACACCGGACGCTTCAAGCCCGGCTTCGAACACGAAGACCACACCCCCACCCGCGCCATACTCAGCGACGAACGCAGCCTGGGTTCGGTGATCAAATTATTGACGCCCTCGCCGCACCACACCGCCGAATTCAACGCTTGGCTAAAAGCCATCCCGCCCAGCATCATGGCCCTGGTATTTTTGATCAAACGTTTTTACCGCAGCGAATGGGGCGATAACTGGCGCGACCATTTATCGGTCGACATTATCGACGGCGCTCCCGGCCATGAATTGAAGCTGGACCACCGCAAGATTGTGGCCACTTACCTTAGGGTGGGTTTCGATCTGGAAGGCGGCTGGCGCACCTTTAAAGTACGCCAGGATTATCTGGCCTGCGAAAAAGTGCAGATGGAAGACGACATCAGCGCCTCGGTGGTGGTGCCTGTAGCGGCGATACGGCCCTGGATCGCCCAGGACGTTCGCGGACAAAGCGTTAAATTGGTCGGCAACTGCGAATACCGGCTATTCCAGCGCCCGGACGACGCCATCATCCCCGGTTACGACAAGCAAACCGAATTCAATATGTCCGCCCCCGGCAATTTCATGGCCAATTTCGAACCGCTGGACCATGATAAGCTGGCCGAGGTAGTGGAAGACGTGCTGACCTTTTCCAAATTCACCCCGCCCATGCACGATTTGTTGAGCGAGGCTTATCGACAAAATCAGCCTTACGCGGTATCGTCGGCGCACCCGCGCCTGGTGGACGGCAAACCCTCGAAAAATCCGCGCTATCTGGAAACCCGGGTGGATTTGATCAAACCCATGCGCAAATACGTGGCGGAAATGGGCGCCCGCCTGCATCGCAAAATCCCTCTCAATCAACCGCTGTGCCACCCGGTGGACGCGGTACTCACCGGCCGCCGCAACAATCCGCCCGACGGCAAGATCAGGGCTCTGGCGGTCTACAACCCGATTCATTATCAGGACTTGCCGGAACTGTTCATGGACTTTGTCTGCTCGTTGACCGGCAAGTCGCCCTCCACGACAGGCGCCGGCAGCGAAGGCGCGCTGACCAAGGGCCCGTTCAACGCCTTGCGGCCGACAGCCGACCTGAACAATGCCCTGGTGTCGTTTATTCTAACCGGCTACCCCGGCTTTTCCAGCTCGGCGGGCTATATCGGCCCGGACATTCGCGTCGATCACGACATCAGCCTGCTGATTCCGGAAATCTGGTCGCGCCTGTCCAAGGATGAGCGGCAACCGGAGTATCTGCTGAAACACGGCTATCTGGAACCGCTCAACGACTTCGAGCATAACGGCAATATCGTGCTGGCCAGCCGGCTGGGCTACCGCATCACCAGCCACTTCGTACACGGTTTGATGGGCAAGATTTTCGATAACCCGTATGCGGTGTTTACCGACGACATCCTGCAACCCGAGCGGCAAAATCTGGACGTATTCGTCGACGGCGTCAACAACATCGTCGAAACCCAGCAACAAGTGGCCCAACAGTATCTGGACGACGGCAGCGTGGAAGATGCCTGCCCGCCGTTGCGCGCCCTGCTGCATATCATGGCCTTGGGGCATTACCGGGGCATGGACGCGCATCATCCGGAGATACGCGCCATGTTCAGCCGGGAATATCTGCTCGATTCCGCCTGGTACCGGGAAAGGCTGGCGATCAAACAGCAACGCGATGTGGCTTTGTGGCAGCGGCATGTGGCGTATCTGGACAAACACATACAAGACGGCCGCCGCCACGGCCAAACCGCGGACGGCTATTGGCAAACGCGCCACCGGCAGGCCGCGGAAAAACTGGAAAAGCTGAAAGCGCCGGACTACTTGCAAACCTTGATAGGCACGCTGGGCGCCGATCCGCTACAGCCCTATCAAGCGGATTAACCCATGATTGACCCGGATTCGTTTTTCCGCCGTCCGGCTCGGGCCGGGCGGCATATTTATCAAGCGGTTATAAAAAATAACGGTAACTATTCAGTGAATGCCAGCCGATGCGGATCAATTGCGTAGGTTGCTCGATAGAGCGTAACCCAACAATTGAAGCCATTGCACCGCCATAAGCCGATGCGTTGGGTTACGGCTGGCATTCGCTGAATAATTACAAAATAATATTGTCGAATCGATTGAATAGCTTATTCTAAACATCCATCCCCTATACCGAGGCACGCTCATGGCAATCGACATCCGCTGGGACAAACGCTTTGAGGTTGGTCACCTGCGCATCGACCACGAACATCAGGTGTTTCTGGATTTGATCCGTAGCGTATCCCAAGCCTCGGAAACCGGAGAACCCAAGGCTTGGTGCATGCGTTTATTGAACGAGGTTAAAAAATACGCCGATTTTCATTTTTTCAGCGAAGAAAACATCATGCTGAGAACCGGCTACCCGGATTACCCCGAGCACCAACAAAAACACGCGGAATTATTGGCGCTGCTGGACGAACGGATACACGCCTACGCCACCGACCGCATCTCCCTTGAAGCGGTAGTTGTGTATATGTTCGACTGGTTCGCCATGCATACGACCAAAATGGATAAAAAGCTGGGCAAATACATCGATGGGCTGAAGGAATGACCGGCCTAATAAAATACCCGGAACGAACGCTGAATCTGGTCGAATTCGTATAAATAGGGTTTGGCCGCATCGTGGTTGGCGGCCACCACGATCAAGTCGTGGGAGAACACTGAGGTGTTATACCCGTTGAAACTGCCTTCTATGACGATGTAATTGTCTATCACGCAATACTTGGAAAGTATCGGCGAATACGGCACCGGATGATCCTCCTGGCCGTACACCAAGCCTACCCGAATCCTGACGGTAAACAAATTTCTACTTTGTATGCATCCTGCAGTAAGATTCCGTCAAGTCAAAAAATGATGGGCGGGAAACTGACTTTAGAGCCGAAATTAACAGGCTTCCGACATCTTTTCGCAACGCACTTGATTACATTTAACAAAAAATGGCCAAAAATCCGACTCAGCACAAAGCAACATATCCCGATTACCGCTGGGTCACCGGCAAATTGCGCTTGGCCGGCATGCTGGATACCCGCATGCTGAACTTGCTGAGAGCGATAGAAGAAACCGGATCGATCAACCAAGCGGCTAAATTGGCCGGCTTGAGTTACAAGGGAGCCTGGCAGATCATAGAGCGTGCCAATAACATGGCTCCCAAAGTTCTGATATCGACGGCTACCGGTGGCAGCAAAGGCGGCGGCACTCGATTGACGGCAGCCGGCCAAGCGTTATTGAACCTGTTCACGACGTTGGAACAGCAACACCAGGTATTCTTAGCGGAACTCAACGGCAAGCTCACGAACGATCCCGACATAATGCTGCTGTTAAAACCCTTGGCCGTTAAAACCAGCGCTACAAACCAGCTATTCGGCACGGTTACCGAAATCGTTACCGGCGCTGTAACCGCTGAAGTACACGTGGCGCTGAAAGGCGGCGATCGCGTCGTCGCCTCCGTAACCATGGACGAATGGCAAACGTTGGCTCTTAGCACCGGTTGCGAGGTGCTGGTACTGGTCAATGCTTCGGAAATCATGCTGGCGGTGGCGACGCTACCGCCGTTCTCGGCCCGCAACTGCTTAACCGGACAGGTGATACGTATTCTGCAAGACGGGGTGGACACCGAAGTAATTCTGCGCCTGCCGGGCGGGGACACCCTGTCGGCCTCGATTACCTTGACCAGTTTGCGCAACCTGAACTTGAAGAAAAACAGCGCTTGCCACGCATTATTCAAAAGTAACGCGCTACTCCTGGCGGCGTTACAACCGACGGAGGGTCAGGGATCCGTTTCAGAAATAGACTCTGAATAAGCGCTGGATTTGATCGAACTCGTATAAGTAGGGTTTGGCCACATCGTGGTTGGCGGCCACCACGATCAAGTCGTGGGAGAACACCGAGGTGTTATACCAGTTGAAACTGCCTTCTATGACGATGTAATTGTCTATCACGCAATACTTGGAATGTATCGGCGAATAAGGCACCGGATGGTCGTCCTGCCCATACACCAAGCCTACCCGAATCCCACCCCACTTTAAACGCTGCACGGCGGGCAGCAGCGGCCGGTTCAATTCCTCGTGCATCGGCCGCTCCACGCCGATACGGCCCTGGCGGGCCAGATGGCCGTTGAACAAAATCTGCACGTCCACCCCGCGTTCCTTGGCCTGAATCAGGGCATTGACGACGCTATCGTGATGATCGCCCAACAGATCGCCGATCAAAAACAGGCAAATCTTGATCGAATGCCTGGCCCGGTGAATTTCCGCCAGAATGGCATGATGCGGACGATAGACCTGGCTGTTGGCCATGGTATGCCGGCCGAAGGTATACAGCAGGTTGAACGGGCTGAGCGGGTCGATGCCGTATTTTTGAATCACGCCGCCGCGCTGGCTTTGGAAAATATTGTCCAGCAAACGGCAGACACCCTTGGAATGAAAGGTCATGCCCGATTCCCAGTTGGCCCACCAGCGGTCGAAGGTGATATTGAACGACCCCAAAATACAGTCTTCATCATTGAATATGACGAACTTGGTATGCATGTCCGGCTCGACTTCGATCAAATGGTGCTTGGGCGTGCAGAACACCCCGATCAACTCGATGCCGGAGCGTTTCAGGTTGGCGTAAGTCTGGCTGTTGGTCAAGGTCATCTTGCGCCAATCCACCACGCATTGCACCCACACCCCCTGATGGCTGGCGTGGATCAGATGATTCACAAAGTCGTTGTCGTCTATGCAGTCCACGCTGACTTTAATGGTACACAGCCGGTTGGGATTATCCCGCTTGGCCATGATCACCTTGTCGATATGGTCGTGAATAAAGCGCTTGGGGTGGTAGGGATGATATTGCTGACCCTTGGTGAATTTGGGGATCAGATTCAGCGAATGAAAGTGGTGGTTGTACCAATCCGCATCGGCTTGCAATTCGCCGGGATTCAGTTCGTAGGTGCGGTAATAATTGGCCGTGGCATGTTCGTCGGTAATAGTACGCTGCTGATGATTGCCGTCCTGCAGCTGGTACCAATCCATAAAGATGTATTCGTTCCGGGAAGCGATGGAATGCTCGCCCAGATGCACGATAAAGGAAAACTTGATGCAGTTGATTTTGCCGAAATGCACCGAACTGGGCAGAATGAAAAAATCCCGGGTGGCGCGTTTATGCCGGTCCCATTGAATATCGTAGGCATCGGTATCGACGATATATTTCTCGCAGACGTTATCCCGGTATACCCATAGAACCACCTTCAGGTTGGCCGACATGCCGTGGTACATGTCGAACTCTATCCTGCCCCAGCGCAAATTAAAGGTATCCTTGAAATCGTTAACGCGTTGGAAATACCCCCCCAGCTTGCCAAACACGGGTCTTGCATAATGTTCTGCGACTTGCATATCGTTGTCCGGAATAAATCAGATGGGGAATTATGCACCAAATAGCCGGGGGATTCAGAATTGCCATTCCAGGGATCAACGATTTTCCCGCTGTCAAGCCTATCCATCAAAACCGCCCTAAAAAATTCGATTGCTTTTTAGGCGGAAATTGCTATTTTAATCACGTTATTTTTTCTAAATAACAGGTCGGGAGTTCGACCTTTTCCTGGTATAGGAATTACCCAACGCTCCGCAAGGAGACTGGAGAATGCCATGAATAAAATCACCCCCCATCTACTAAGAGACTTGGACACGACGCTGCCTTCGGGCACGGAATGCTATCTGCGCCCCTCCGCGCGCAAAGCCCTGACCAAACACCGCAAGGGCAGGCAACCCGCCACTTTCGTCAGCAAAGAAAGAGCCGTTACGCTTTTGGCGCAACGCTTGGGCCGCGGCCTGAAACGTTTTCTGATTCAGGAACTGCGCGCGGCATTGCCCGCGGAGCAAGCCTGCCCGCCTGAAAAAATGGCTTAATACGGACCATCATCGCCCGGTATTTTTAGCGCCTCGACCTTGAGGCGCGGATAACATCCACCCTCCCCCTGAAACAAGGGGGATTTTCTTACCGGCTAATCGCCGAAAGCGCCTGAAAACTATTTCGGTTCGAATGTCATCAAATAGCCGACATGGTCGGACACTTGCCCGTAGTCCCAATCGGTAAAGATTACCCGCGCGGAAGTGACTCTCAAATCGCTGGACTTATTCATAAAGATGTAATCGATACGGTAATCGTCCGCCAGCAGATTGCCCCAGTGGGGGTCGTTGACGCGGAAGATTTTTTCGAACAAACCCCGATGGTTGGCGGCCAAATATTGGTCTTCGTATTGATTGCCGTTCACCACCTGCCGATAGCCGATAGAGCCGGCGGCAATGTTGAAGTCGCCGCACAACAAGGTGGCTTTGACGGCATCGTCCTGCAAGCCGCCGGCCCATTCGCCCAAGCGCTGGAACTGTTGCTGAAAGCCGTCTTCCCACCAGCTCAAATGGGCGGAAAACACATTGACGGCCCCCATGTAAGGCACATGTACCTGTGCCATCACCACTTTGCGGGAATGGATGCTGTAGGCGTCGTGGCTATCGGAAACGTAGCGCGAATGGGCATGGTGCAAGGGGTAACGGCTTAAAATCGCCACGCCCTCGCGGTATTTGTCGAAGCCCAGATGCGACCAGTCCGTGTAAAGATGCATGGCCGGTTTCAGACGCTGGTTGATGATGTTGGCGGCATTGGACGCCCAGTCGCCATGGCCGTTGTTCCAGTGCTCGGCTACCTCCTGCAGGCAAACGATATCCACCGCCTGTTCGTTGATGGCCTTGGCGATTTGCGACAGCTTGTCGTCCTGCCTGTCCTCCTGATAACAATGCAGGTTTAAAATCATCACCTTGAGCGGATCGCGGCCGGTCTGATAGTTTTTGCCGCCGTTATTGTCCCAAATCTCTTGCCGCGCGGTTCGGCAGCAAATGCTGTACTGTAGGGCAAACGCGTCTTCCGCCTTCAAACGGGCCGTCCATATCTGGGCGCCGCGTTGTTTCAGGCGTTTGCTACGGTGGCATGGGGTTTGCCGGCTGTGCCGCCAATTGTCGTCGGTCCAATGCAATAACACCGCCTCGGCGCGCATGTCCGGATCGACCGCCACCTTGATTTGCACATAGCGCTGCCCGTCTTCCAACTTCGGTTTAATGTGGAGGTTTTGTAGCCGCAAACCGCGCGCCAACGCAACGCCGCTGCCCTGCTTGCTTTGAAAATTCCAACCGCCGTTGTTATCCCAAAACTCGCCGTCCCGGCAGCGCAAACGCAAGGCGAAACTGACAATTGCGGCCGGTTCGCGGCCGGATTTACCGTTCAATACCAGCCGTGCCTGCCAATATTCCTGTTGCTCGCCGCGCGGCCCCAAATACCGGGCGGCCAGCATATGCCATTCGCCATCCGGCCCAGCCCAGGCCACATCGACCTGTTTATCGAAACTCAGATTCTCCACCGCCAGCAAAAACACCAGCACCTGCTGGCTACCGGCTTTTTTGCGGACAATGGTGTTTTCCACCGCTAAACATTGAATGGCGGCCATGGCTTACTCCTGAGGCTGGCGAGCATGGTAGTCGCGAAAATCGATTTCCGGAAAAATATCGTCCATCACTTCCAGCGCGGTCAAATAGCGCTCGTCGATACGATTTTTGCGTATGCAATCGTGCAGATAATTAAAGCGCGCCAAATGGTCGGTGAGGCGCTTCTTGGCGTAGTCGGCCGTGGTGCCGGATTTCAGGATAAACGGCCAATCGGACGCTTGCGCCAACAGCAGCGATCTCAAGGCCTGATTCAAGGCCCGTTGCTGCAGTTCGCTGACCTTGAAGGGTTTCAGATCGCTGACCAGTTTTTCCATTTCGTTGCTGGCTTGGTGCAGCAAGGGATAAATCCAGTCGTTGGTTTCGTTCAGCCAAAAATCGGCATAGCCCTGGTCGCCCCAGGTCGACATGGCCGGCACGGCTTGCTGCTGCAGCGGCTGGCGTTGCAGATAATCGCCGCAGCCGACGGTTTCCACCCCGTTTTCTTCCAAGCTGGCCAAGCGTAACACCTGTTCCAGCCACAACGGCCCTTCATGCCACCAATGCCCGAACAATTCCGCATCGTAAGGGGCGACGATAATGGGCGGCCTGTCCATCTCCGGACCGATGGCCCGAATTTGCCGCCGGCGCTTGCCGATAAAATCCTCGGCATGGCGGCCGAGCGTTTCCAAGGCCTTGTCAGGCTGGTAAACCGCCTTGACCGGCGCATCCCGTCCGGTAATGCGATGGTATTTGATACCGGTATTGATACGGGTAACGCCGTCCAGAATATAAGGCGCAATATAATCCAAGGGTAAATCGAAACCGATGTCGCGGTAATACTCCCGGTAGGCCGGGTCGCCGGGATAGCCTTGTTCGGCGCTCCACACCTGTTGCGAACAACTCGGATCGCGGCCGAAAGCCATCACGCCGTTACCGCAGTCCAGCGGCGCATAAACGCCATGCCGGGGCGCTTGGCCGGCATCCATGATGCCGTGGGTATCGACAAAAAAATACCCCACCCCGGCATCCCGCAACACTGCTTCCAGGCCTGGATAAAAGCCGCATTCCGGCAACCAGAATCCGCTAGGCGCAAAACCGAAGCAGGCCTTGAAGCTATCGATGCCGACCTTGATCTGGGTTCGCACCGCCGCTTCGCTGACATTCAGCAAGGGCAAAAAGCCGTGCGTGGCCGCCGTGGTGATCAACTCCAGCCGGCCGCCGCGGTGATGCTTGGCAAATGCCGCCAGCAAATCGCCCTGGTAATGGTTTTGGTAAGCATGCAGCGCATCCAGATACCCGCGCCTATAACGCTTTGCCAGGTCGTTAAACGGCGGTTGGCCTTCGGTGCGGATCACCTCCTTGCCGGCCAATTCCAGCAATTTCCGCAGGTGCCGTAAATAGCGGCCTCGCAGCAATTCATCCTGCAACATGGTAATCAAGGTCGGCGACAGCGACAGCGTCAACCGGCAAGGGATATTGTCCTGCTGCAGCCTGTCCAGCATGGCAATTAAAGGCAGATAACATTCGGTGATGGCCTCGAACAACCAGTTTTCTTCGAAAAAACTGTCGTGTTCCGGGTGATGCACATAGGGAAGATGGGCATGCAGAACGATGCAGAGATAGCCTTTATTCATCGTGAAGGTTCTTTCCTTGGCCTGAGGCGGTTTTACCGGGGGACGCCGCGGTATTCAAGGCCGGCATTATAAACGGAAGCATCGCATTCGGCAGTTCCCCGCGCGCTTCGGGCGCCACGGTTACGGGCGTCGGGGCTGCATTCGAATACACTCGCGGGGTAAATACCTGCTCGCCGGTCATTTCGCCCAAGGCCGCCCGGTAGCGGGCGGCGGATGCATCGACCAGCGCTTCCGGCAGCCATACGTCCCGCTGCCCGTCCAAACCGTCCACGCTCACATCGAACCAAGGCTGGCCGGCGGCCT
>NZ_JANIBK010000017.1 GCF_024505165.1 Methylomonas rivi | reverse complement strand
AAGGTTGGCGCGGTTTTTTAATGGTGCCGGCGGTGCCGGTCTATTTGCCGAATTTAGCCATGATGTCTTTGCGTTTGATATACAGCGTATAGCCCAGTAGGCCTAGCGCAAAGCCGTACAGCAGTTGGCCGATAAACGACGGCTTGTCCGCCGCCGCACTGACTTGACCTTGGCTGGTCGGGCTGGCGGAGGGCGGCGGTACGACAAAAGCCTTTTCCTTGGCCGTTCTAATTTCCGGCAAGCCCAAGCTTTTCCATTTATCGTAATCCTGCCAGGCGGCATACTTGCCTTGCCAGAATTCCTTGGTGAAATAAGGCAGCAAGCTCATGCCGTGCACTTCGGGAATACCTTTCGCATCCAAAAAGTTTTTGTATACCACAAGGCTGATATCGCCGCCTTCGCCAATGCCGTCGGTGGTGAACGACTTTTCGACGTGGTCATGGAACATCCATACGCCCTGGCCGAAGCTGTTCAAGCCGTCGTCGACGCCGCTCAATTCCAAGTCCAAGCGCTGGGCAGGTACCATGCCGTGCACATCGCGCTTGATATAGCTGGCCGGGCCGTTGTCGACACCGTCGTAATGGGTCGCCATGGGTTTGTGGCCGTGAATGTGCATGGCAAAGGCTTCTTCATGACCGTTAAGTATGCGTATTTTGGCTTTTTTGTTTTCTTCCATGACGATCAGCGATTCCCTCAGCGTGTAAGGGAAAGAGCGGCCGTTCAGCATGAAATAGTCCGGCGTGGAATCGGTGATGTCGTATTCCAGATTCAGGCGTTTGCCGATCAAGCGCGGATCGTTGGCCGAGCGGGCCATTTCATGCAGCTCCTTGTCCGCGGACTGGTAGTGCATATCGTATTCGTAAGCGTATTTTTCCTTGACGGCCACCGATGGGTGTCTGACCTGACCGGCGCCGACGTTGAAAACCTGCACCCAGTTGTTCGGACGGTTTTCCTCGACCACGAAAATCCCTTGCAGACCCATGGGAATATGGGTGTGCGGCTGTACGTGACAGTGGTAATACTGCGTGCCGGGCTGGCGCGGTTTGATGACGTAGGTTTTACTGCTGCCGGGCATGACATCCATTTGGCCGGTTTGGCCCACGCCGTCGTTACCTTCGCCGCCGTGGTCCATGTACGGGTGGTCGACGCCGTGTAAATGGATGGAGTGCGGTAAATAGTGGCTGTTTTCCAATACTAGCCAAATAATATCGCCCTGCTCGACCCGTATCACCGGGGAGGGCGTGCGTAGCAAGGGATTGGCGATCGGTTCATACAGGCTTAACGTAGACATGTCGCGGGTTTTGGGTGCATAGACCCAAAAAGTAGGCTGGATGCCGGGCGCAATGTCGAAGGTCGTGGTGGGCAACTGCGAATCGGGCGAGTGCCCGTTTAATTCGGCGATTTCCAGTTTGATGATGTAATGATCGGGGTCGCCGTCCCCATCCATGTCGTTGCTGACGGTAATGGCATCGGCGGCCAGCTGAGTTTGCATCAGCGTTTCCATGGAGATGTTGTTGGTGCCTTTGACGAATGCCGCAATATCGGCGGGATTATCAGGGTTGCACATCCTTGATTCCTGAATCTCCACGCCATCAATGACTTGAGCATCGCGCCATTTCGGATCCGTAAAATCGGAACATACCTCTTCCGCGGTACCTATTGCGACATTGCTGGAAGCAGGCAATTTGTCGGCTACGGCCGTGGCCAAGGGTGGCATAGGCAGCAGCATGGCCCCACACAGAATGGGAAGAACTTTTTTATGCATAGAAAGCCTCATAAAAATTGACACGAGTCTATTGGATAACGAATTACGGTTCCAATATCAGGAAAGCCCGATACTGTAACCAGAACCCATAGGTAAAGTACAGAAATTATTTCGAAAAATGTCTTTCATTACTACGGCCGAGGCCGGCTGAAACACGTCCATTCCGGAAACTCGTTATAATCTTGCTTGCGGGTTTTTTTCACCTTAAACGATCGCCAACCAAACGTCGGTTTACAATTATGCCTTCAGCTCGATTATTGCTTTGTGCCTTATTGGTGCTTTTAGTTCACGCTAGTTTCGCCTGGTTTCTTAACCGGCCCGAGGATGCTGGCGTCGATGTGCCTTCCGGCAAGTTGATGAGCTTATCGTTTGCGCCTTTTCGGGAGGGTTATAGCCCTTTGGAAGAAGTTTTTCCGCCGCGGGAACACGTGGAGGAGGATTTACGCCTATTGGCGGACAAGACGCATAGCATCCGTACCTATTCCAGTTTGGGCGGCGGCATGGAAAATGTGCCGGAATTGGCGCGCAAGCATGGGCTGGGGGTAATCCAGGGTTGCTGGTTGGGTTATGGTTACATGGATAATAAAAAAGAAATGGAGGCCTTGATCAAATCCGCCAACGCCAACCCCGATGTGGTCAAGCGGGTGATTGTCGGCAATGAGGTGTTGTTGCGCGGCGATATGGATGTCGACCGCCTGATCGGCTATATCCGCGAAGTCAAACGGGCCGTTAAACAACCGGTTTCCTACGCCGATGTTTGGTCGATGTATATGAAGCACCCGCAGTTGATCAAGGAAGTGGACTTCATCACCATCCATATTTTGCCGTATTGGGAAGACGAGCCTATTTCGGTGGAGCATGCTTCGGAACATCTGGAAAAAATCGTCAAACAGGTGGAAGACGAAGCCCGCGGCATTGCGCCGGGTAAGCCGATCTTGATTGGCGAATCCGGCTGGCCCAGCGCGGGTAGGCAGCGCGGTTTGGCTATTCCCGGTGTCGTCAACGAAGCCAAATTTATCCGGGGCATGATACAAGTCGCCACCCGGCACGGCTTCGATTACAACATCGTGGAGGCGTTTAACCAGCCTTGGAAAAGCAATTTAGAAGGCGTGGTCGGTGCCAATTGGGGCTTGTTTTCGGCCGATAGAAAGCCGGTTTTCCCCCTGACCGGCCCGGTATACGAAAATCCGGATTGGGCCATCCATTGGGCGGCGGCAACAGCAATATGGTGGTTGATAATCGCGGTTTGCGCTAAGAAAATCCGGCCCCTAGCGTGGACGCGATTGCTGGTTTTTTTAGCGTTTACCCAGTTGTTTAGCGTTTGTTTGGTGACGTTGGCGCATTTTCTCTGGTACACCAGTTACAGCGGAATGCAGCGCGGCTATACCGTTTTTATGACTGTTGCAAACGTGGCGCTGGCCGCGCTGTTGGTTCAACGTTACCTGGATATTCTGCATGATAAACCGGGTAATGAGGTATTGGCGGGCAGGCTCAGGAACGGCTATTTGTTCTTTATATTGCTGGCGCTTTATAAAACCTATGGTTTGGCCGTTGCAGGGCGTTATCTGAGTTTTCCGGTCGAGCAATTCGCGCTTCCCGCCATCGGCATTTTGGGGCTTTTGTTTTGCCGATACCTTATTAGCGGCAAAATCAATAGCCATGGATTAAGTTTCGATTATTTATGCGGCTGGAGTATACAAGGGCGGCGCGACCGTCTGATTGCCTACGGCTTAAGTTTTGCGGCGATGGCCATGGTATTGGGGGAAACCATGGCCTTTATGGATGGCAGGGATTTTATTCAAGCCCATCCCGGGCTATCGGAAGGTTTACCGTTTGCCTTGGGATACGCTCTTTATAATCGGCAACTGCTTATGTGGCTGGCGTGTTTAGTGGTTTTAACGCTGCCTTTTTGGTCGAATAACGGCAATAGAGCCAAGGCTTAAGTTAATGCGGGGGCGGGTTGGACGTTAGCCCGCGCGCCTTTTGCGCTGCCGACGGTTTTGTGCGCGGCAATTTGTCACATTTTCAAAGTCCCACTTGTTTATTAAACTGTGTGCAACTCTTGTATGCGCTCCCTCTCCTAAGGGAAAGAGTTTTAATATCCTTCCTCAAATGCGGCTCAATGCCGCATCTTTTTTTGGACGAGGTCGATTATGGAAAGAAACTATCAAGTCGCCGCCGCCGTTTTCGTACATCCGGACGAGCTGCATTGCCGAACGGCCTTTCACGAAGCCGGTCACGCCGCCGCTATTCATCTCCGCAACCGACAAAAACAGCTGCCGCCTGTATTCTTCGAAATTCAAGTCAAGAGACCCCATGCCGGCGAATCCGGATTTTTCGCCAAAGTAGTCGATGGCAACCTGATTCAAAATCTACCGATTGCCGTAATCGAAAGTTTTTCTTCCATGACCGGTACCGGCCAGCACAGTTGCCAACGCGCATACGAAGCCGACGTGGTCAACTTGCTGGTGGGGCCTCTCGCCGAAGCCAAACATGTCGCTATCCGCGATGGCGAAATTTTTAATCTGGAACTGATGAATTTGGAAGCGCTGCGGCATTATGGCGGGCATAGCGATTTGGAGAGAGCGCAATATTATTTGGAGTATTTCATCACCTCCAAGCCGCATCGCGAAAAAAAATTGGCGGAATTGCTCGCACAGGCCTACCGCTTCATCGACCATCCGCGGCATTGGGCCTGCATTCGGAGTTTGGCGAACTTTATTCTGGATAGCCGGCAGGAAATCATCAGCTGCGACGAGGCGATCGCTATTTTCGATGCATGCCTATCGGCCCAGCAACATGAGCGTTGGAGCAATACGCCGGCATTTTCGGGCCGTTGAGTTTCGATCCTTTAAGCCGGCGGGAGATTAGGGTCGTTTCGATAAACCACGCAACGGTTGCGGCCGGCCTGCTTGGCTTGATATAAGGCTTGGTCCGCGCGCACAAACACTTCGTCATGCTGGTCGCCGGAGCCAAACTCGCTGATACCGCAGCTGATGGTTAAATTAATCATTTCGCCGTTATAATTAAACCCGCATTTTTCTATCAAGGCCCTGACTTTTTCCGCCATGGCGAACGCCTGGACGGCCTGGGTATTCGGCATCAGCATGACGAATTCCTCGCCGCCGTAGCGGGCGACGAAGTCTGTCGAACGGCAATTATTCAGCAGCAACTGGCCGACCAGGATCAGGGTTTTGTCTCCGGCCTTGTGGCCGTAGTTATCGTTGACGGGCTTGAAATAATCGATATCCCAAATCAATAACGACAAGGGGGCGTGATAGCGCTTCCAGCGGTTCGCTTCCATTTCCACCCGGTCCATATATGCCAACCGGTTCGGCAGCCCCGTCAGGGTATCGCACAGCGCCCGGTCGTGTTCGATTTTAAGCTTGGTGCGCAGGGCTTCCGTTTCCGTTTCCAGCGCTTGCAGCTTTTCCGTCATCAAGGCAATTTGTTGTTGTGCCTGCAGCTGCCTTTCGCCTTCCTGTTGTTTGTGCTCCATCAATTGCATCATTAAACGGTCGAGATGCTCGCCGGTAATGGTTTTTAATGCCGCTAATTCCTCGGCTTGGCGGGTGTCGTCTTTGATGTCGCCGAGTTGCTGGTTAATTTCTACATCGAGGTATTGGCGTTGATCGAAAGACAGTTGATTGGAATACCCGACCATTTCCACGTGTTGCTCGAGTTCGCCTAATTGGGTGGATAACTGGGTTAAAAACCCCCCGATATCCTTTTGTTCCGATACGGCGTAGTCCTTGATATCGACCAGCAAGGCCACCGCCGAATCGATGACTTTATTGAATGACTGGTCGTCCGCGTTGGTTTTGACGCGTTGCCTTAGCGCGGCTTTCTGTTGTTGAAAGCGAAGGGGCACATCGCTATCGGCCAGCAGCTCGTCCAGGCGCTGCAATAAATAATTATTTTGCCGGCTTTCGCCCGTGTCCTTTTTGTCGGCCTCGGGCTGTTTGGAAATGTGTAGCAAGGTTTTGGAAATCGCCTGTAATTCGGGCGTCAACTCGTTCAAGTTGGCGCCGGATTTCAGGCGCTTGCCGATCTGCAGCAAATGCGGTTCCAATAATTTATGGCTGCCCTGACAAAAAATTAAAAACTGTATTACCAGCTTATAAAGCAGTTTTTCTTGGTCGGGATGCGGGGGGGGGGGCAGGGCGCTCATCGCATGTCAGCTTATATGGCTATACATCGATTGCGGCCATTCTGTTTGGCTTGATACAAGGCACCGTCCGCCCGAATAAATAGCGACTCATTGTCATCTCCCTTGTTATATTGAGCAATTCCGCAAGACAGCGTAATGGATAGCCTGTCTCCGTTGGCGTGGAAGCTGCTCTTTTCGATGTTTTCCCGCAATTTATCCGCCATTTTCAAAGCCGACGGTAGCGTGGTTTCCGGCAGCAGCATAACGAATTCCTCGCCGCCGAAACGCGCCACGAAATCGGCTTCCCGGCAATGCTTGGACAGCAACTTGGCAATCACCTGCAAGGCTTTGTCGCCGGATTTATGACCGTAAGTATCGTTGATGTTTTTAAAAAAATCGATGTCCCATACCGCCAAAATCAGCGTGGTGCCATAACGGTGGGAGCGGGCGATCTCATCGGTCAGCCGCTCCTCGAAAGCCAGCCGGTTGGGCAAATTGGTTAACGGATCGCGCGTTGCTCTGCTTTGAGCCGCTTCCAGCCGGGATTGCAGTTCCGTTGTTTCCGTTTCCATTTCTCTGATTTTCTGCAGCAGATTTCTTAATTCTTTTTGGGTTTTCTCTCGTTCGAATTGTTCCTGCAAGGCATACGATTGCAGTTGCTGATTAATACCGTGTAAACGGATGCTGACCAGTTGTTTCAAGGGCTCCAACTGCGTGGCGGTTGCGGATTTTTTCTGTAAATCGGCCATTTGCGCCGCGACATCTTGTTCCCGGTTGTTGCGTTTTTTCTCCGCATCTTCGGCGGCGATATTCACGCCCGCGGCGATTAAACCCAATTCGGCCAATTCTTCGGTTAAAGACGACAGAAAATCCGCCATTTCCTGTTGCTCAAGCTGCAGATGTTTTTTAATCGCGAGCAGCAGGTTAACGGCGTCTTCAAATACCGGGCCGAGCGGTTGGCCGCTTTGCAAGCGGAGCCTTAGGTTGTTGCCCTCGTCGAGAAACTCCAGGGGCAAATCGGCGTTTTCCAACAATCCAAGCAGCTGTTGGCTAATCGCTTTTGTGTCCGCCAATGCCAGCTCGTTGGCAAAATCGTCTGCTTCCGGCGGAGTATTATCGCCCTCCAGAATTTCGGCCAAGGCTATGAATAAGCGTTGCGGATTAATAAATTCGCGCGCGTCATAACTCTGGCGAATTTTCCGCAGCTCGGCTAAACGGCCGGGAAAATGGGCGGCCAAAAAGTCGAATAACAGCGAGGCATCGACTTGGCTGCTGCTCGAATGGTCCTCCATCGCCATTAGGGCATTGGAAAACACTTCGAGCTCGGTGCGTAATGGTTGGGTTTTTATGCCGGCTTTTAATAAATCGCGGATACGATCCAAATGCGGATCAAGCGTCTTGTTGAAACCCTTGGCGGCCAGCGCGAAGCGGATAATCGTTTTGCACAGCAAGTCTTGGTTGGTTTTATATTCTTTCTCAAGTTTTTCCTGACTGTCCAGCAAGTCGAAGTATTTTTCCTTCCACTTGACCGGCAAATCATCCTTAGTTTTGAAAAAGCTCATGAAGACTTATTACCTCGGAATAAACGGCAATCGATGTGTGATTATAGTCTACCGATAACGAATTGCCGGCAACAAAAGTGGCCGGCAAAGACGCAATAAAACCGGCGGATTTATTTGGCTTGCGATTCCTGTTGAATCAGCTGACTGGTAACGGCAATCATATTTTCCTGGGATTTGGCGGTGGTTGCCGTTACTCTGTACTTGCCGTTGACGATGATGGCCGGTACGCCGCTGATGCCGTAGCGGGCCGCCATGGTTTCAGCTTGGCGCATTTTGGCGTCGACCATAAACGAGTTGTAGGCGGCGCGGAAATCCTCATCCTTTACCCCGTGAGCAGCAAAGAACTTGCCCAGTTCGTCTTCCGAGGTCAGTTTTTGTTTTTTGTTTTGAATGGCGTCGAAAAAATCGGCATGGACTTTTTCGCCCACACCCAAGGCTTCGGCGGTAAAAAAGGCCTTGGCGTGCTTGCCCCACAAATCGCTGAAAACGGCCGGCTGGCGGATAAACTCGACATTGGCGGGCTTGGTTTTCAGCCAAGCCGCCAAGGAAGGCTCCAGACTGTAGCAATGCGGGCAGCCATACCAGAAAAACTCGATGACTTCGATTTTGTCCGGATTTTGTACCGGCTGCGCGGGCGATACGGCTTCGTAGCCGCCTTCCGCGCGGGCTAAACCGGTCAAGCAAAACAGCGCCAGGAATGCAATTTTTTTCAACATCAAAGTTCTCCGTAAGAATGTAAACCAGATAAAAACATGTTCACGCCCAGAAACGCAAACAGGGTGACAAAAAAGCGATTATCGCCCACCGGGCCATGGGTTTGCCGCTCCAGCCCTTGGTCGGCCGCATGTGCAGCCAGGCGGCGTAATTCAACCAGGACGATCAGCGCCCAGGTTTCCTTAGGGTCCCAGGACCAATAGCCGCCCCAGGCCTCCGCCGCCCATAACGCACCGAGTATGGTTGCCAGAGTGAAAAAAGCAAATCCCAAGGCGATGCTTTATGCATCAAGCCGTCCAACAAAGCGAGTTCCGGCAGTCTGACGGATAATGCCCCCGCCGGATTGGCGGCCCCGATTCGGCATTTTAATACATATACCAAGCCTATCATGGCCGCCAGGGAAAATGCTCCGTAACCGACGAAATTAGCCGATACGTGGATTTTCATCCAATAACTGTTCAAGGCCGGTATTAAGGGTTGAATGCCGACCGCCGCGCAGATAGAACAATCGTCCGTGGGGTTGCAAGGTCGGATATTCGTCGGCCTGGCGGAGCTTGTATTGGAAGCTGGGGCCGAGATTGACGAATTTTTTCTCGCCACCGGGATCGGGATTGACATTGAACGGCCCGAATTTCAAAACATAATCGGGATAAGGCTGATTTTGTTGCACCACCGTGCCTATCGCCGCGGCTACGGCAATCGCCAGGTTCATCGAACCTGAAAAGCGCGGCAGAATAGGAAAGGTCGATTGCGGCATGAACTAAGGACTTTCTTACAATCCCCGTCCCAGACGGGGATTTATTGAGTTCCGGCGGCCGAATCCGCCGGAGCGGCTAACCGTGGCCGGTTATTTCATGGTCGAGATGTAGTAGGCCACGGCTTTGATGTCTTCATCGGTCATTTTTTTGGCGATCATATGCATCATGTTTTCGCGGTTATTGCTGCGGGCGCCGTTTTTAAAGTCGGTCAGCGTTTTGATCAAATAGTCGGCATGTTGAGAATGCAAGGCCGGGTACGCGGCCGGTTTATTGCCTTCCGCATACGGGCCGTGGCAAGCCACGCAAGCCGAGACTTCGCGGCCGATGTTGCCGTTGCGGTATAAATCGCTGCCCTGCTCGATCAAGTTAGCCAGCTCGGCTTGCTTTTCCTCATCGGTTTTGGCCGCTTTATCATCGTCTTCATCGCCGGCCGGTAAAACAGGGGCGGGGTTGGTGGAGATTTTTTGCGAAGCGTAATAAGCGGCAATCTCTTCCATGCTCTTCTCGTCAAGCCCCATCGCCAGCGGGGCCATCATCGGCGAAATACGCTCGCCGCCCTTGAAAGCCTTTAATTGCTTGACCAGATAACCCTGGTGTTGGCCGGCAAGTTTTGGAAAGCCCGGCATCATGCTGTTGCCGTCTTCGCCATGACAACCCGCGCAAGACGCGGCTTTTTCTTTACCCGCGCCGGCATTACCTTGCGCATAAACAAAACCGGTGCTGGTGGCAAGCGCCAAGGCAATGGAAACAGTCAGCAGTTTTTTTATCATTATTGGCCCCTGTTCAGGAAGGTTAATCGACGACAAGCAGCCTTAAATATACTGCCGGACGCTATAATGCCCGGATTCTAACCGATTTATAACCCTTAAGCGAGACAGCGATGAATCCAATCTACCATCAGGCCAAATTCATCAACAGCGCGCCCCGCTTGCAGGATGCGCCTCCCGATCAAGGCATGGAGATCGCTTTTGCCGGGCGTTCCAACGCCGGCAAGTCCAGCGCCATCAACACCTTGGTACAGCAAACCGCATTGGCCAGAGTCAGTAAAACCCCCGGCCGCACCCAGCTGCTGAATTTTTTCGAAATAGACGCACAACGCAAGCTGGTCGATTTGCCCGGCTACGGCTACGCCAAGGTGCCGGTGGCGGTTAAGCGCGATTGGCAAAAAATGATGGAAAACTACCTGAAAAACCGCCAAGCCCTCTGCGGCATAGTGTTGGTAATGGACATCCGCCACCCCATGACCGAATTCGACTGGCAAATGGTGGAATGGTGCGAGCATACCGGTCAACCTTTGCATATTTTGCTGACCAAGGCGGACAAGTTAAAATTCGGCGCCGCCAAAAACACCCTGCTGGCCGTGCAGCGGGAATTGGGCCGGAGCAGCATTACCGTGACCTTGCAGTTGTTTTCCGCCTTGAATAAAACCGGTGTCGAGGATATTCACCAACTGCTGGACGAATGGTTCGGGTTCAATACGGCTGAAAAACCGGCTTAGCGCAATACATGCTCGACGCCTTCCCGAGCCAGCGCAATCTCAAAATCCGTCGGGCCGGCCTTGGCCAGGACATCCCGAAAAATCGCTTCCAATTCCCGGTCGCTACGGGTAGGTTCATGGTGGGTCAAAAACAGTTTTTTCGCCTGTACCTGCCGGGCCAGTTGTAAGGCGGCGCCATAGGTGCCATGGCCCCAGCCGGCTTTTTTAACGTATTCGGCATCGGTGTAGGACGAATCCACTATCAGCGCGTCCACGCCCCGCATGGCGGCATGCACTTCGCGCAATCTGGCTTCGATAAATTGCTGGTTGGAAACGTAGTCCGGATCGTCGGCGGAATAGAGGTTGCAAGGGGCTTCGTAATCGCCGGTAAAAAACAGCGAACCGCCGTCGCTATCGTCCAGCCGGTACCCTAGATTCAATACCGGGTGGTTCAATACCGTCGGCGTGATTTTGGTGCTGCCGATTTGTAAGGCTTCGCCGGGCCTGAGAGTGTGGTAATGCACCTCGGCTTTCAACTGCGATTCGATGATAGGAAAGTAGCTGTATTGCAGCTGGACGGTTAAAGCCCTTTCGATACCCTGCTGCGTGACCGGGTCCATGCCGCCGTAAAGGTGGATTTGATTTTGCGCGGACAACAAGGGCAGGAAAAACGGCAGGCCCTGAATATGGTCCCAATGGGTATGGGTAATCAAAATGTGCGCGACGACGGGCGCCTGCCCCAGGGTTTGCGCCAAGGCGAAAATGCCGGTGCCGGCATCCAGAATCAACAGATCGTTACTGGCGTTTTTGACTTCGATGCAGGTGGTGTTGCCGCCGTATTCGACAGTGTTGGGGCCGGGGGTGGGAATGGAGCCTCTGACGCCCCAAAATTTGAATTTCATCGCCCGCCCCGCCTAATCGATAAAAGCCAAGGCTTCGTTTTTGATCGGAGACAGGTCGCCCAGGTCGGCGATCAAACCCTCCAAATTCATGCCGAAAACGCGCGCCGTGCCGGGCGGCAATTCATCGACTACCGGGTTGCCGGCAAAACCGAACTGCAATTTTTTGCTGATTTGATTGGCGGCGAACAGGCAGTCGCCCAACTGCGTATGCCGATGTTCGCTGTGGTGGTGGTCGATGGCTTCGATCAATTCATCGGCCAGACCCCAATGCTGCGCCAGCAGCTTGCCGGCCCGGCTATGGTCCGTACCCAAAAGATCGAGCTCTGCCTGAAACAGGTTTATTTCCTGTGCGCGAGCGGCATGCAAAACCTGTTTATAGGTGGCGGGTATAAATTCCGCGAACACGATCTTACCGAAGTCGTGCAATAAGCCGGCCACGAAATAATCGCTGCTTTGCATAGACGAAACGTTCAGGCGTTCGGCCAACAGTTTGCAGAGGGCGGCGCTGGTCAAAGAATGCAACAGGAAGGCGTGCGTATCGAAGCCGGCTTGGTTTTGGCTGGGTAATACGCCGATGGCGGCCACCGACAAGGCCAGGTTCTTAATGGTGTTGATACCCAGGTGCACCACCGCGCGCTGCACGGAGCTGATTTTTTGCGCCAGGCCATAGAACGGCGAATTGATCACTTTCAGAATTTTCACCGTCATCAACGGGTCGGTTTCGATCACCTGGACGATTTCCCGGCTATCGGCATCCAGATCGGCCGCCAACACCAGCAAACGCTGTACGCTACCGCGGAAGGCAGGCATTTTGTCGACAAATGCCAATAACTGCTCTTCATCCAGGCTGGTCAAAACGTTAATCCCCCGTTAATGCGCTTGGTCCCAATTCTCGCCGCAACCCACTTCCACCAGCAGCGGCACCTGTAAATCGGCCGCGGCCGACATGATGCCGCGAATCTCGGCCATGCAGCCGGCCAATTGCGCTTCGGCTACTTCAAACACCAACTCGTCATGCACCTGCATGATCATTTTTACATCGGCCTTGCTGTCGCGTATCCAGGCATCGCAGGCAATCATGGCCCGCTTGATGATGTCGGCGGCGGTGCCCTGCATCGGCGCGTTGATGGCGGTGCGCTCGGCATATTGGCGTTGCGCGGCGTTGCGGGCGTTGATGTCCGGCAAATACAGGCGGCGGCCGAAAAGGGTCTCTACATAGCCCAGTTGCTTTGCTTGTTCGCGGATGTTGTCCATGTACAGTTTCACCCCGGGATAGCGGCTAAAGTATAGATCAATATAGGCTTGCGCCTGGTTGCGGGACAATCCCAGCTGTTGCGCCAGGCCGAAAGCCGACATGCCGTAAATCAAGCCGAAGTTAATGGCCTTGGCGGAGCGACGTAAATCGTGAGTGACTTGATCCAGATCGACTTCGAAAACTTCCGCCGCCGTGGCGCTGTGCACGTCCACGCCCTGCGAAAATGCCGCCAGCAAGCCGGCGTCGCCGGACAAGTGCGCCATGATGCGCAGCTCGATTTGCGAATAGTCGGCGGCGACGATTTTGTAGCCCGTAGGGGCGATAAAGGCCTGGCGTATTTTGCGGCCTTCTTCGCTGCGGATCGGAATGTTCTGCAAATTGGGGTCGGACGACGACAAGCGCCCGGTGGCGGCCACGGCTTGGTGGTAAGAGGTATGCACCCGCCCGGTCCTGCGGTTGATCTGCTGCGGCAATTTTTCGGTATAGGTGGATTTCAGCTTGCTCATGCCGCGAAATTCCAGAATCAGCCGGGGCAAGGCATAATCCACGGCCAGTTCTTGCAATACCGATTCGTCGGTGGACGGCTGGCCTTTCGGGGTTTTTTTCAGCACCGGCAGGTTCAGGCGGTCGTACAAAATTTCCTGAATTTGTTTCGGCGAACCCAGATTAAACGCCGAGCCGGCCAGATCGTGGGCCTGTTGTTCGATACCTATCATGCGATTGGCCAGCTCCAGGCTTTGCTGATCCAGCATGGCACTGTCGATCAGTACGCCGTTTTCCTCGATACGCACCAGCACGTCTATCAGCGGAATTTCGATGTCTTTGTATAAATCCCATAAACGCGGCAGCTGTTGCAATTGCGCCGACAGAGTTTGGTGCAAACGTAGCGTGATGTCGGCGTCTTCCGCCGCATACTGTCCGGCCTGTTCGATCGGCACTTCCTGAAAGCCGATCTGCTTGGCGCCCTTGCCGGCCACGTCCTCGAAATGAATGGTGTCCACGCCCAGATAATGCTTGGCCAGATCGTCCATGTTGTGTTTGCTGGCGGTGCTGTTCAATACATAGGATTCCAGCATGGTGTCGTGTTGGACGCCGCGCAGGCTGATGCCGTGGTTGGCCAGCACGTGGGCGTCGTATTTCAGGTTTTGACCCAATTTGGGTTTTGCCGGGTCTTCCAATAGTGGCCGCAGCGCCTCGAGTACGGTTTGTCTGTCCAATTGAACGGGAACCTCGGGATAATCATGCGCCAACGGCACATAGGCCGCCTGCCCCGCTTCCACCGCGAACGAGATCCCGACGATTTCGGCATCGCTGTAATTCAGGCTGGTGGTTTCGGTGTCGAAGGCAAACAGTTCGGCCTGCCGGAGTTTATCCAGCCAAGCATCGAAATCGGCTTGGGTGAGGACGGTTCGATAATCGCGGCTTGCCGCGGAAGCCGGCGGCTTCTCCGTTGAGGAGGCCGATTGAGCTTCGTCCATTGTAGCGGGCGTTGAGCCATTGCCGTTCAAAGTCTTCAACCAGCTGCCGAAGCCCAAATGCCCCAGCTGTTGCTTCAACGCGGCGATGTCCGGCTCCCGGCGTTTCAAATCGTCCAGGCTGTAGTGCAAGGCTGTGTCGCATTTAATGGTGGTCAATTGCCGCGACAGCGGAAGTTGCGACAAAGCCTCGCGCAAATTGTCGCCGATCTTGCCTTTGATGTCGTCGGCATGCGCAATCAAGTTGTCCAGTGTGTCGTATTGCTGCAGCCATTTGGCGGCGGTTTTCGGGCCGACCTTGGGCACACCGGGAATGTTATCCACCGTATCGCCCATCAAGGCCAGATAGTCGATAATTTGCTCGGGTTTGACGCCGAATTTTTCCACCACACCGGCAATATCCATGCGGGTGTTGGTCATGGAGTTTTCCAGCGTGATTTGTTCGGTGACCAGTTGCGCCATGTCCTTGTCGCCGGTGGAAATCACCACATGGAAGCCTTGCCGGGCGGCATTTTGCGCCAGACTGCCCAGTACATCGTCGGCTTCCACGCCGTGTTCGATGATTAGCGGCAGACCTAGCGCCCGAATCAAGTCGTGCAAAGGTTGAATCTGCACCCGTAAATCGTCCGGCATCGGCGGCCGGTGCGCCTTGTATTGATCGTATAAGTCGTGCCGAAAGGTTTTGCCCGGCGCGTCGAATACCACCGTGACGTAGGGCGTGTCGTAATCGTTGATCAATTTGCGCAGCATGTTGGAGACGCCGTAAACGGCATTGGTCGGCAGGCCCTGGGCATTGCTCAACGGCGGCACGGCATGAAAGGCGCGGAATAAAAACGACGAGCCGTCGACCAGAATCAGAGTGTTGGCGGAATGTGCGGACATGCGGGTTGCGGCGTAAGGTTCAAACCGGCAACGATACAGTCCGAGCAGGGCGGCTGCAAGCGGAGATTGGTTTACCGTGATTATGAGGGAAGTCGGGTAAGCCAGGAGCCGTTGCCGACCGTTCCTTACAAGGCGCGGTCGGCTCCGACTTACGGGGCTTATGGTTTTTTACTGTGGAGATATTTCGCCCCCTTGGCGAATTGCTCTTTTTCATTGTCCGTGAGGCGTTCCCAATGCTTTTGGCAGGTGAAGTTTGCTATCGCAAGGCTCAACTTGTACTTGGTACTTGCCTTCGATGCCCTGTCCAACAGGGTAATCTTGCTGCGGGACGGATGACGAAAGTTGATGCTGGGCGCTTGCTCCAGCATGGCATTATTCACATTCTCGATAGTATAGTCTTTGGCGGACCGCACCTCTTCCCGGCCAACGTTAGGGCTATTGCTTTCACCGAACGTTCCGTCAAACCAGTTTTGGGTAATATGTCCGAAGGTTATCATCCCATCCGCTTCAACCCGTTTGAAATACACGGTGGGTTTATCGTCAATGTCTCCCGTGTAGCCGATTATGTTTTCCGGAACGTAAAAGTCTGCTTCGTATGCCATCTTTTCTCTCCTATTTGTTTGTCAGCTATCGCTTAAGAATCATTGAGCGCTGGTTAAGAACTTCCTCGGTCTGTTGCCCGGCTCGCAATGTGATGATATCGGAAAAATCACAGCTGTCACCTGGATTTTTAGGCGCGCGGACGGTAGGTCAGGGTGCGCGGAGCGTTCCCTGACAAAGTCGGAGTTCATGGCTTCGAATGTCACGTAACCGCTGTCGCGGCAACGTGACCTACTGGACTGAATTAGCCTTATTATGAGTTTTCATCATTATTTCAGCTTTACGCTCAAGATCTATTTTCGCTTCATACATATGAATCATAAGAGATTCTAAAAGATCGATTGCTGAGCTTAAACTCTGTTTATCGCAAGCTTTTAGTCTATGAGCTGCATCATCTCCGACAAATTTTATTCCCTTAAGACCGTCAATAATGCTAATTGGGATATTGGAAACCTCTTTAAGCTTGTCTATCTTTTTAGCTAATCCCCAAGTATCTTGATCATTAATCCCCTCAAGCACACAAATTCCCTCGAGTAATGCCCGTACTCCCATAGCTGTAACAATTCCAAGCCCTTGTTCAAAAGCAGATATTATTTCTTTGTACGTTTCATTTAGTTTTTTATCCACATGATGAAATTTTTTGATTTCTCTTTCACCTAGATTCTTTCTTTTGGGGTGGTAATTGTAGGAATAAATGTTGTCTCCATTTTGATCGCACATTCCAGCAGAAGTCCATTTCTCCTCTAAAGTAGCAGTATCACAACCTCTACAGACTATAAATCGATATTCTGTTTCCTCGTAGTATCCAAGGAACTTCTGTCCATGATCTTCATACTCTTCGTAATATGACTGATCATGAGTTAATTTAATATCGTGATTGGTCTCGCCTTTGCAGGTGTTGCAATATATTTTCGTTCGATCAGTCATTTCGCTCCCCATGACTCATAACAAGTTATTAAATAGCCCGCGTAGCTCCAATTAGCGATAGCGTAATCGGAGGAATGTTAATTTCAAAATGTGCGATTACGAAAGCTAATCGCACCTACATTTTTATGACAGCTTATTCGCCCGCGTCCCCCAGCCTGCGCTTGATGGTGATGGCGCCGCGAATATCGCCGGCCCGATAACCGGTGGCTTGGTCGTCCGGATATTCCCGGGCCAGCATTGCCTTGACTTCGGTGGCCATGTCGTCCGGCTGGCCGTGGCATTGCAGGCACATGGGCTGGGTCGGTATGGGTTTTAGGTAGCGAAACCAGCGGCCGTCGGCGTCTTCGGTTAGCTCGCTGACTTCCGCCGGCGCGCTGCCTTGCGCCTGTTGCTGGTCGAATTTTTCCAGTATGGCGCGCTCCCAGGCATCGGGAGTACCCAGCGTCTTGTTGCGGGTTTTCAGCGATACCCGGCCGACCAGAAAACCGTCCTGGGAATACTCCGCCGCCAGGGCCGGCGCGACATGTTTGCAAACACCGATCGCGCCGGCCGGACCGGCGGTTGCCAATTGCTGTTTCAAGGTGCCGCCCAGGCGCTGCACGAAGCCCTGCGCAATCCGGCGGCTTTCTTGCAGATCGTGCGGATTATCGGCGTCGACGGCCAATACCGGCGCCGCCATGATCAATAAGGGTAATAAGCGATAGCTAAATTTCGAATTCATAACGATCTCCGGGCGCTTTAAGTTTAAATACAACGTTAATCGGACCGGCAAATCCCAGTCCGCCGACAAGAGCGGATATTACCGTAGAGCTGGCTGTGCAGGGCTCTTTTGCCGATCAGCGGCTTGGCCGCAACCACATTCAATCCTGTTTTACCCTTAACCGGCAGCATCTATCAATCCAATTTGGATTTCATTTCGTCTATTGCACGGAATAGCAATAGCCCTGTCGAAACGCTTTCCGGTAGCGCGGTTTCCCTGTTAGGTGTCGGCGAAAGCAATGATTATGCCGGCGCATCCGCGAAAATCTTGGCGGCGGAGCTGGACAATCTTCACGCGTTCCTCAACCTTACATTCCCGCAGAAAATAGGCGATTCGTTTCTGTTAACCGCGCCGGTTAGCGGCAGTGTAACTCCCGAACCGGATGCTCGGAATAACGATGCCGATGCGGCCGCATTCGGGTTGATGGCCGGGAGTCTCGCGCTTTTAATACACCCATCAGCCGTAAAGGAGCGGATTGACCGCTTGCCGGTTGCCGGAGAACGACGGCCCGGTAAGCGTAAAGAATTTGCATCGAAATTAAGGCTGTGATAGAAATTTTTTCGCGGAGGGATAAAACCATTCGCATCAGACGTTTGGACATCAGCGAGAAAGCGTTCGAACGTTACCTCTAAAGATACATAACAACTATAAAACCGAGGAGACTGGAATGAAAAAAAATCTATTGGCACTCACCATACTGGCTTTGGTCGGCTTGCTGCCGTCCCTGGCGGTCGCCGGCGCCGCGGATACTTGCAAAGGTTGCCACAACGGTTCGGTCGCACCGGCCGTCGACGCGCTAAAAACCAAGTTTAAAACCGCCGATGCCTTGGTGGCGGGCGCTAAAAGCTCTACCAATCCGATGATGAAATCCATTCAGGCCGATGAAGCCAAATTAAAAGCCGCCGCCGCGGAAATCGTCAAATAAGGCGGAGTCGTTCAACGCAAACAAGCATAAAACGGCCTGCTGCTTAGGGCATATCCAATAGCGTTTTATGTTTTAGCCCAAATGCATGCATTTGGGCATCCGGCTTGCCATGGTATTGCAGAGGCATGGGCCGGACCGGTATAGCATTCCGAATGCGTATTGATTTGCGCAAACCCCGCAAAAGCTGTTAGTTTCGCCTGCTTCGACGATTACCGACAGTAGCCAGCCTTATCATGACCGAAAACGACATCTCCCAAGTCAAAAATTATTTGCTGAATCTGCAGGATCAAATTTGCGCCGCGTTGGAAACGGCAGAACCCAGCGCGCGTTTCGTTGAGGATGCCTGGCGGCGCGAAGAAGGCGGCGGCGGGCGCACGCGGGTGTTGACGGATGGCGAAGTGTTCGAGCAGGGCGGCGTGAATTTTTCCCATGTTTACGGCTTTAGTTTGCCGCCGTCGGCGACCGCAAAGCGCCCGGAACTGGCCAATCGCCAATACGAAGCCATGGGCGTGTCGCTGGTGATGCACCCCCGCAACCCTTATGTGCCCACTTCGCATGCCAATGTGCGGTTTTTCATCGCCAAAAAGGAAGGCGAACCCACCATCTGGTGGTTCGGCGGCGGTTTCGATTTAACGCCGTTTTATCCGTTCCGGGAAGACGTCGTGCACTGGCACCAGACCGCCCGCGAAGCGTGCCAGCCTTTCGGCGCGGACGTCTATGCCCGCTATAAAAAATGGTGCGACGAGTACTTTTTCCTGAAACACCGGGGCGAAACCCGCGGCGTCGGCGGGCTGTTTTTCGACGACTTGAACGAGCCGGATTTCACTACCGCATTCGGTTTCATGCAAAGCGTCGGCAACCACTATATTCCGGCGTATTTGCCCATCGTGCAAAAGCGTAAAACTACCGCCTATGGGGAAAGGGAGCGCAATTTTCAGCTTTATCGGCGCGGCCGCTATGTCGAATTCAATCTGGTTTACGACCGGGGCACTCTATTCGGTCTGCAGTCGGGCGGCAGAACCGAATCGATTTTGATGTCCATGCCGCCGGCCGCCCGCTGGCGGTATAATTGGCAACCGGAACCCGGCAGTCCGGAAGCCGAACTTTACGACAGCTATTTGCAACCGCAAAACTGGTTGAACATCTGATGGCGTAGCAGGGGCCGGCGCGGCCCAGCATTAGCCGGCACGAAGGCCAGGGACAAGGCCGGCATAATAATTATTAAAACCAGCGGAGCCCACCGTCCAAGAGCAGGGCCAGCAATCAGGGGGATGAGCATGAATAAAAACCCGAACCGAGACATTCCGGGTTATCGGCAACTAAAGCGCTTGCGAACCGCTTTGGGGATTGCCCAGGGCAGCCGGCTGTTGTCGCGGCTGCTGCAGGAGTTGGAATCCACCGTCTCCCACGACCAAACCAAGCGCGTCACTTATATGACCGAATTGTTCACCCGCATCCACCGGGAGATGTTCAGCGACTGGAGGGAACAGATCACGGTCAACCACCGGCCGGGCACCATGCTGGAGAAGGAAAAGCGCAAACGCTTCCGGATTGCCATCGAACGCCTGGTGCTGGATGGCGACAGCAATCAGGACAGCGCGATTTTCGACAACAACGGCTTTGTCATGCAATGCGACGACATCGCCGCCCGCCTGGCCAGTTTTTATCAGGAACTGCGGGTTATTCGCCCCTATTCCTTCGGCAACCGCATTACCCTGGATCTGTTTATTACCGCGCTGGGGAATTTGCCGGCCTTCAAGGCCGTATACGAACAAGGCATAGACTTCCGCCGTCTGGCGCATGCGGATGCCATTGCCTTGCACGACCCGGACAGCAACCATGCCGCCATCACCCAGGCGTTTAGCAATGCGCTGGATCCGACCCGCACCCATAGCCTGGTCAACAAGGCCAACGGCTACGGCAAATGGCCGGAAAACAAGCGCTTTCTGCAAGGCATTCCGTTTTTATCCCACACCACGGCGGACGGCATCGATTGCCTGGTGACCGTCAACGGCGGCCTGGTGCCGCTGGACAGCATCCAAGTCGACCAATTCATTACCGGCCAGCATTTTGCCGATAATTCTTTAAGCGTCTCGGAACACGTCATAGGCTATTTGCCCGGCACCGAGGAGTTGCGCGCGCCAGGCAAAACCGAAATCGACGCCATCCCGGTTCGCGAGGATGGCGTGGCGCCGCTGTTCTGCCTGGACATCAACATGCTGACCAGCCTGCGCCCGCCCAGTCACGCCGAACTACTGGATTTAATCAGGCAATTTGCCGGCGAACAGGCCAAGGTGTTTGTACTGGCGGACAATCCGGCCCTAAAACACAAAATGCTGGCGGCCACCCACGGCGAAAGCCGTTTGCAACGCACCATAGAAATTGCCTATAAACGCTTGGGCAAAATCAACCTGGCCTTGCAAACCGCGCTACGCAACATCTTTAACGGCAAAACCGCCGTCGATAAACCGAAGCTGTTCATGTGCATGGGCGGGGCCGGGGCCGGCAAAACAGCGGTGGAGGAAATCGCCCGCTCCCAGTGCGGGGACAATTTCGTGGTGGCCTCGCTGGACGAATTCCGCAAACTCAGCGATTTGTATTGCCTGCTGACCGCCGCCAATCATCATAGCGACGATTACGTTTACGTGGAGCCGTTCGCCAACCGCTTGCGGGATTTGGTGGCTGACCACGCCCGGCAGAATCGCATCAATTTGTTATACGACGGTACCGGCATTCCTTATCAACCGCGTTACTCGACCGTGATCAGCCAGTTTCAAAGCGCCGGCTTCCATACTCAAATCACCGCCGTCGATGCGTTTCTGGTCAAACCGGCCGGGCGGGAAGAAGAGTTGTCGCGGGCCGGCGTGATCGGCAGCGTCAAATCGCGTTACGAAGCCACCGGCCGGGCCCTGCCCTGGGTGGTCACCATAGACAAACACATCCGCTCGCCGCAGGCTTTTCTGCTGGCCTTGCAGGATACCGCGCTGGCGAAACTTTCGTTGTTCGCCAACGACGGCGAGCGCGACCAGCATTATCTGGTGGCGGAAAGTTTTTTAATGTACGACGAAGACATCGAACACCTGCACGAGCAACAAATCGCCCGCACTTTGGCGCCGCATTTCAAAACCATCATGAGCCGTCATCACGACTCGGTATTGAAGAACATGGCCCGGCATTACGACGGCGCCTTAAAAGCCCTGATCGAGCGCAACCCGGCCTTGAGCGAGGATAATGTCGGTTATTTGGTTTATCGCGGCAGCGAGCACAACAGGGTGCTGGCTATTTACAACGTCAGACGCATGGTGGATTTCGTGCAAAAACGCCAGCTCAACCCCAATGCCTCCGGCGAGGACGGCCTGCTGCACAAACCCTGGGCGCTGGGTTTTCACGTCGACCCGCAAGCCAAACAGGCCTGGATTACCCGCTTGCAGGGGACGGTGGAATAATACCGGCGTATTATTTGAGCCGATTTTCTTCATAAGCATTGCGGCAAACCGAATCGGCATTGCGCTTTGGCCGGTAATGCCCAATAATCCGTTGAAATTTTCAGCAGCCGGAAAATGCCGTGGACAGCGTGAATTTCAGCGCCCCGGGCTACGTTAATGGCGCGTTGAACACCGCATATCCGGCACGGAACAACAGTGCCGCGATTGCCGATTCGATATCCGCGGCCGCCCGCAAAAAAACCACTAAAGCAAACCTGGTCCATGTCGCCCAAACTCAACCCGCAACAACAAGCCGCCGTTAAAATCATAGACCGTCCCCTGCTGGTACTGGCCGGGGCCGGCAGCGGCAAGACCCGGGTGATTACCGAGAAAATCGCCTATTTGGTGCAACAAGGCCTGCCCGCCCGTCATATTGCCGCCGTCACCTTTACCAACAAGGCGGCGCGGGAAATGAAAAGCCGGGTGTCCAAATTGCTGGACGACAAACAAAGCCGCGGCCTGCGGGTATCGACCTTTCACTCGCTAGGGCTGGACATCCTGCGGGCGGAGCACAAAACCCTGGGTTACAAAGCCGCCATCACCCTGTTCGACGAACAGGACCGGCTGGCCTTGTTGCGCAATCTGATCGGCCACGGCCTGAAAGACTGCGACCTCGACGAGGTCGAGCAATATAACCGGCAAATCGGCCAATGGAAAAACGCTTTCGTCACCCCGGAACAGGCTCTCGGCCACGCCGATGCTACCACTCTTGCCGCCGCGCGGCTTTACGATGCTTACACCCGCAGCCTGAAGGCCTATAACGCCGTCGATTTCGACGACCTGATTTTGCTGCCGGTATTACTGTTTCAGCAACATGCGCCGGTACTGGAAAAATGGCAAAACAAAATCCGTTATCTGCTGGTGGACGAATACCAGGATACCAACATCACCCAGTACCAATTGGTGCGCTTGTTGGCCGGCAATTTGGGCCGCTTCACCGTGGTGGGCGACGACGATCAATCCATTTACGCCTGGCGCGGCGCGCAGCCGGAAAACCTCGGCCAGTTGCAGAAAGATTACGGCCGCCTGCAAGTCATCAAACTGGAGCAAAACTACCGCTCCTGCGGGCGGATTTTGAAAGTCGCCAACCAATTGATCGCCAACAATCCGCATACCTTCGAGAAAAAACTCTGGAGCGAACTGGGCTACGGCGATCCGCTGCGGGTATTGAGCCATAAATCCGATCAGCACGAAGCCAAGCAGATTGCCGCCGAAATCGTCCACCACCGCTTCAAGCACGGCGGCAGCTATGCCGATTACGCGATTCTGTATCGCGGCAACCACCAGTCGCGCCTGTTCGAAAAGGAACTGCGCGAAAACAACGTGCCGTATTTCATCAGCGGCAGCACCTCGTTTTTTAGCTATGCGGAAATCAAGGACGTGCTGGCCTACCTGCGGTTAATGGTCAACCCCGGCGACGATGCGGCTTTTCTGCGCATCATCAACGCCCCGCGGCGGGAAATCGGCCCCACCACGCTGGAAAAGCTGGGTGCCTACGCCAACGAACGCCATATCAGCCTGTTCGACGCCTGTTCCGAGTTTGGCTTGCAGCAGCGGCTGTCGGAAAAATCGGTGCAGAGGTTGGGGCAATTTTGCGGCTGGATCAACGAGACCGCCCGCAAAATCGAGCAGGAAGATAGCTTTAAAGTCATCCAGCAAATGCTGGAGCAGATCGAATACCGGCAATGGTTGCAGGAAAACAGTAAAACCCCGGCCGCCGCCGAACGCCGCATGAGCAATGTGTACGAATTGATCGAATGGCTGCAGCGGATTGCCGGCAACGAACAGGGCGAGGGGAAATCGCTAGCGGATGTGATCGCCAAGGTCATGTTGCTGGATATTCTGGACAGGAACCAGGAACAGGAAGCCGGCGACCAGGTTAGTTTAATGACGCTGCACGCCGCCAAGGGACTGGAATTTCCGCATGTGTTTCTGATCGGCATGGAGGAAAACCTGTTGCCGCATCAAAACAGCATAGACAGCGGCAATATCGAGGAAGAGCGCCGGCTGGCCTACGTCGGCATCACCCGGGCACAGAAAACCCTGACCTTCAGTTATTGCACCCATCGCAAACGCTACGGCGAAATCAGCGAATCCGAACCCAGCCGGTTTTTAAGCGAACTGCCGGCTGACGATCTGGAATGGGCCAATAAAAAACAACTGCCGCCGGAAGAGATCAAACAGCGCGGCAAGGCCAGTCTGGCGCAACTGCGGGAAATGCTGGCATAACCCGCCGGTTTATTCCGCACGCCGTCGGAACCGTATAAGCCGGTGGCTCACGCCCTCAACCTATTCTCCAGCCGGCTGGCAATTCGTCCGGACTGCGATATACTGGCCCTGTATCCAATTTAAACCTCCGCATCCGCTCTATATGCATTCGGCACGCCCTTTACTCCGACTTTACCGGCATGGTAAAGGCTAAATTGATAACATTTAGCCTGAGCCGACCTTACTTGGCGCAGTTTCTAAAACGCTATTTATTCCTGGCCCTATTGACCTGCGCGGGCGCTTACTATTTTTACCACGGCGTTCAAGAGCGCATTTCCATTCGGAATAGGGCGCATGAACGCATCGGCGTCGAACTCAAAAAAGACGCCCTCGACAACCTCCTGCGGACGGCAAGGCGCGATCTCCGCCTGATTACCGACCACTACCAGCTGAAACGCATCCTCGAGCATCCGTCCCCCGACGCGTTGCATAACTTCGAACTGGATATGCTTAACCTATCGGCCGCGACCAAAATTTATGACCAGATTCGCTGGATAGACGAATCCGGCTATGAGCGAGTGCGCATCGATTATAACAATGGCAAGCCATCGCGGACACCCGAGGCGGAATTGCAAGACAAAAGCAGCCGATATTACTTTATGGAAACCCATAAATTAAATGCCGGCGCGGTTTACGTGTCCCCCCTGGACCTGAATATCGAACATGCCAATCTGGAATTCCCCCACAAGCCCATGCTGCGTATTGCAGCGCCGGTATTCGACAGCCTTGGCGGGCGGCGCGGCATTGTAGTTCTCAATTATTTTGGCGCCGAATTATTGGCCCGCTTCGAGAAGGCCGGAACCGAAATTGCCGGCCGCGCCATGCTGCTTAATCCGCAAGGCTTCTGGCTAAACAGCCCTTTGCCCGACAAAAACCGTGGCTTTATTTTCACGCCCACAACGCCCGGTTTTTCTAATCACTACCCCGAAATCTGGGAGCGGATTAAGCAAGCCGAGCGCGGCCAATTCGAGGACGCCGCCGGGGTCTGGACTTTCGATACGCTCTACCCCGACCGGGACGATGACGCCCGGCCGGACGAGGTAACCGCAAATGCCTGGAAAATTGTCTCCCTGTTGCCCTCCGAGGCGCTGTACGGCGACCGGGCTTTGTTCAAGCCTGTTCTGGGATCGATGCTGGCGCTGTTGCTTTTGGAAGGTATCGGTTGCTGGAAGCTGGCCGGCCTGCGTCAATCCGGAAAACATTTGCAAGCCCAACTACTGCAATCCGAGCAAAATCTGCACAAGCTGATAGCGGAGCGCACCGCCCAATTGCAGGAGGCCGCGGCTTTGCGCGAGCAAACCGAAAACCGCTTGCAATTGCCGAACGCGGCGCTCAAGGCAGCCGCCAATGCCGTCGTCATTACCGACAATCATGCCGTCATCCGCTGGGCCAATCCGGCTTTTGCCGCCCTGACCGGCTTCCCCTTGGAAGACGCGCTCGGCAAACCGCCCAAAGACCTAGTCCGCTCCGGGCTGCAAAGCGAAGCATTTTATCGGGCCTTGTCTATCAGCATCCTCGGCAAGCGGGTCTGGCGCGGGGAAATTGTCAATACGCATAAAGACGGCTTTTCATATACCGAATCGCTGACCATCACCCCGGTTGGCGACAGGGACGGCGGCATCACCCATTTCATTGCGGTAAAAGACAACATTTCCGAGCGTAAACATGCCGAAACGCGCCTGGCCAATTTGACCCGCGTGTATACCCTGTTAAGCAACATCAATCAGGCTATCGTGCACTTGCGCGATACGGATATACTGTTAAAAGAAGTGTGCCGCATTGCCGTACAGGATGGCGGCTTCGGCATGGCCTGGGTCGGTTGGCCGGACGCCGGCGGCAAGGCGCTGGTTCCGGCCGCTTTCGCCGGTATCGATAGGGAAACCCTGGAGCAACTCAATAATTTAGCCGCGCCCGGCGATCAAAATACCTATCCGGCCAATGCCGCCTACAATCAAGCTTGTAGCGTCGGCAGCAACGATATCGAACGCGATCCGCGTACTCAGGCCTGGCGGCATAAAGCGTTAGCCTTGGGCTACCATAGCGTGCTGGCCCTGCCTATCACGGTCAAGGGCAGGGTACGGGGGGTGTTTTCGCTATACGCGGGTACCACCGGCGCATTTACCAATCAGGCGATCAAGCTGCTGGGCGACATGGCCGATGACATTGCCTTCGCGCTGGACATGGACGAAGCCGAGCACCGCCGGTAGCGCGGAACCGCGAAAACCGTCCGTAGCGGAAATCGAGCGTTGGCGCAGGCCCTGAACCCGGCCGGCGCCAACTCGGCATTATTGCAGTACGACGAAAAAACCTTCCCCGTTGCGTTGCAAATTGATTAATAAGGCGGATTGCGGGTCGACTGCTTGTTTAAATTCATCCAGATTTCTGACCCGGTAGCGGTTGGCGCTGACGATAATATCGCCTGGGCGCAAACCGGTTTTCCAAGCATACGATTTAGGCTCGATTTTTTCCAATAACACGCCTTCGATCTGGCCTTTACCGGTCACGCCCAAAGTCACCCCTTTCAAAATCGGATGTATCTTGTCGCCCGCGATTTCAGGACGCTTGGGTTTGCCTATCACGGCCTGCAAACTCAAACGTTCCTCGCCGCGCATGACCTCGATATTGGCCGTATCGCCCACCTGCAACAAACTGATGGCGGTGCGGATCTGGCTGCTGCCGTTCCTGATTTCCTGCCCGTTAACCGCGACGATTATGTCGCCGGGTTCGATACCGGCTTTTTCCGCCGGCGAACCGGCGTCAACGCGGCTGACGACCGCGCCGTGCTGGCCTTTCAAATTAAAGGCCTTCACCAGTTCCGCGGTTAAATCCTGCGTGGTCACGCCCAGCAAGCCGCGGCGGACTTCGCCATGCTGAACCAGCGACTCCATCAATTTGACGGCCATATTCGACGGAATGGCGAAACCGATGCCGACATTGCCGCCGCTGGGCGCCAGAATCGCCGTATTCATGCCGACGAATTCGCCGCGCAAGTTCACCAGCGCGCCGCCGGAGTTGCCGGGATTGATCGAGGCATCGGTTTGAATGAAATCCTCATAGCCTTCTATGCCCAAGCCGGAACGGCCCAGGGCGCTGACGATGCCGGAGGTAACGGTTTGCCCCAATCCAAAAGGGTTCCCGATCGCCACCACGAAATCGCCTACTTTTAATTGGCTGGAATCTGCAATCTTCAACGCGGATAAATTGTCGGCCGGAATTTGGATCACCGCCACGTCGGCCTCGGGGTCGGTGCCCAACAGTTTGGCGTTCAATTGCCGGCCATCGCTAAGCGTGACGGTTATTTTGTCGGCCTTGTCGATCACATGGTTGTTGGTCAGCACATAGCCTTCATCCTTGTCGATGATGACACCCGAGCCCAAACTGTTCCGCTGCTGCTGGCGCGGATTATTGGGTATGCCGAAAAAATGCCGGAACACCGGATCGTTTAGTAACGGATTGTCCTGCATGCGCACATTGGTGGAGGTGGAAATGTTTACCACGGCCGGCATGCTGCGCTCCAGCATCGGCGCCAGGGTCGGCAATTGCTCGCCATCCACTTGCAGCGGCAATGCGGCATGGGTTTGCCAAACAGTGAAAACGAGTGAAAAAAACAGCCCTATTTTTGTCTTGTTGGTCATAAGTGTCTTCCGGCAGTCAATGAGCCAGCATGGACAAGCCGGCTGTAAAAATGTTTCACTAAAAAATATTAACGCATAATCGTCTATGATAGGCGCTTTTGCTCCCGGCATTTTAATTCGCGCTCATCCTGCGTCAAACCATGGCAGTCGATTCCCAGTCCGAAGAAGCCCGCATCATCCGGCAATTGATTCCTCTATCGACCTTGCCGTCGCAAGCGTTTATCAGCCTGTGCGCGCAATTACAGCTCGAACACGCCGAACAGGGCGCGGTTTTGTTCAAGCGCGGCGACCGGAACACCAGCCTTTATTATTTGCTGGACGGCTCGATTAATTTGCAAACCGAAACGTTCACAATAGAAACCCTCAAGGCCGGCAGCGATTCGGCCCGTTTTGCGATCGCCCACCAAGTACCCAGAAAAGTTGATGCGGTAGCCAATAGCAGAATTCAGTTTTTGCGTTTGAATGCTGATATGATGAAAATAACAACAGAAACCGCTTATGAAGAGAACGAAAGCACTATGATGGTTGACGATTTGGACGCGAACGGTGACTGGATGACGACTTTATTGAAGTCGCCTATTTTTCGCGCGCTGCCACCCGCCAACCTGCAAAAACTGCTGATGAGTTTACAAGAAATCAGCTGCGCTCCGGGCGTGCCCATCATTCGCCAGGGCGAACCGGGCGATTATTACTACATCATCAAAAAAGGCCAGGCCGTAATCAGCCGCAAGCCGTCTCCCAATGCCAAGGATATCAAACTGTCCAAACTGGCCGACCTGGATACCTTCGGCGAAGATGCCTTGATTTCCGGCGAACCGAGAAGCACCACGGTTACGGCGATCACCGACATGACCTTGTTACGGCTGGGCAAGGAACAGTTCATTAACCTGATCAAGCTGCCCACGCTCAAATACATCGGTATCGACGGCCTGCACGAGCACACGCGCCAGGGCGCGGAAGTGATAGATGTGCGCGGCCCCGATGAATACAAGAACAGCCATCTGCCGAACAGCACGAATGTGCCGTTTTTTTCGCTGCGCATGTATCTGAAAACCCTGAATCGCCATCATCCGGTCATTGTGGTTTGCAAAGACGGCAAAACCAGCGAAATGGCGGCCTTTATACTGCAGCAGAATAAGTTCAACGCGCTGATCCTGAAAAACGGCATTAGCGGCCTCGACCCGGAGCAACTGCGCGCCGAACCCGCCTCGTTTAGCATTGACGACGGCACCGAAACCGGCAACCTTTCCGGCCCCGTCGGCGAACCGTCTCCGTTGACCCTGGCAGAGCAAACCGACGAGCGGACGGAAGAAGCGGCAACCGGCGACTTAAGGCAAGTGGTTCAGCAGCTCAAAGCCAAATGCCGGGCGCTGGAGGCGGAAAAAATGACCTTGGAATTGAAATGCTCGTCGCTGACCAGGCAACTGGAAAAATTTAAAACCGAGCAGGAAAGAATGGGGGGGAAGAACTGAAGCGTCGGCTAGCGCAAGCGGAATGCTTGACTAGCCTGTCGCTTTGACAACAAAAAGCCGGTTATTTGATTTTGGCTTCTTTATACATCACATGCTTGCGAACCACGGGATCGAATTTTTTGATCTCCATTTTCTCGGGCATGGTTTTTTTGTTTTTGGTGGTGGTGTAGAAGTGGCCGGTACCTTCTGTCGAAACCAATTTGATTTTATCGCGCATGTTAATTCTCCTTAAACTTTTTCGCCGCGGCCGCGGATGTCGGCCAACACGGCATCGATACCGTTCTTGTCAATAATACGCATGCCTTTTGAGGATACTCTCAGGCGAACCCAACGGTTTTCGCTTTCAACCCAAAATCTGTGATGATGCAGATTCGGCGTAAAACGTCTTTTGGTTCTGTTCATTGCGTGTGAAACGTTGTGCCCGCTGACGGGACGCTTACCGGTTACTTGGCATACTCTGGACATGACTACCTCAATGCGAGCTTTTGATTCAAAATAGCCGAGCTTTATACCAAAAATACTTTTGCCGGTAAACAACATTCTTAAAAATAATTTGTTAGAATTTTGCAATTATCTTTCGATACTTAATTAAAACAGGACGCGAATGACGCTTAAATTCGGCATGGTCATGGATCCCATCGGCCAGATCAACATCAAAAAAGACACCAGTTTCGCCATGCTGCTGGAGGCGCAAGCGCGCGGTTGGGAGCTGCATTACATGGAACTGGGCGACCTGTTTTTGCAAAACGGCCAGACATTTGCCCGCTCCCGCTTGCTGGAGGTCGAGCGCAACGAGCTCCAGTGGCATCGTTTTACCGGCGAGCGGGAAATCCATTTAGCCGAGTTGGACGTGATCCTGATGCGCAAGGACCCGCCCTTCAACCAGGAATACATCTATGCCACCTACATGCTGGAACAAGCGGAACGGCAGGGGGTTTACGTGGTCAACAAGCCGCAATCCTTGCGCGATGCCAACGAAAAAATGTATACCGCCTGGTTTCCGCAATGCTGCACCGACACGTTTGTCGCCCGCGACCCGCAAAAACTTCGCGGCTTCTTGCGGCAACATAAGGAAATCATCCTGAAGCCGCTGGACGGCATGGGCGGCGCCTCGATTTTTCATGTACGCGAAAACGACCCCAACCTCAGCGTGATCCTGGAAACCATGACCGAGCATGCCTCGCGCTACATCATGGCGCAAAAATATCTGCCGGCGGTCAAGGACGGAGACAAACGTATTTTGATGGTGAATGGGGAGCCGGTGCCGTATTGTCTGGCCCGAATTCCGGCCAGCGGCGAAACCCGAGGCAATCTGGCCGCCGGCGGCCGCGGAGAAGGCCGCGAACTCAGCGAACGCGACCGCTGGATTGCCGAACAGGTCGGTCCTACCCTGCGCGAGAAGGGTCTGGTCTTCGTCGGCCTGGACGTGATCGGCGACTATCTGACCGAAGTCAACGTCACCAGCCCTACCTGCGTGCAGGAACTCGACAAGCAATTCGGCATCAATATCAGCGCGCAACTGATGGACCATATCCAAAACCGGCTACAACCGAAACAGTAAATCCCGATGATGCAAGACCAGCCTCTCACGAGCTCACCGCTTTCCAACGACGACTCGCTGTTACTGGCGGTATTCGTTGCAACGCTGGTGCACGTCGGCATTTTACTGGGCATCAATTTTAAAGCCCCGCAAGCGCCGAAGGCTAACAGATCGATCGAGATCACCTTGTCGCACGCCCCCTTAAAAAAGGCCCCCAAGCCAGCCAAATACCTGGCCCAGGATCATCAACTGGGGGCGGGCGACGCCACCCAAAAACCCGAACCCGTTAAGCAAAGCTTGCCCGCGCCGCCAGTTCGGGCCGCAACGCCCGTTCGAGCCGAACCGCCCAAACAACCCGCCCGCGAGGCTCAAAAACCGACGCCGCAAAAAGTCGTTACCCAAGCCAAGGCCCCGGTAAAAGTCGCCGCCCCCGTGGAAACGGTCGAAGAGCCGGTGGAAGAAACGAATACGGAACAACCCAAACTCACCGCCGAAGCCTTGCAGCAGCAAATCGCCCAATTGGGCGAACAGATCCGCAATACCCGGCAAAGCGCCGAAGACAGTAAAATCAAATTCGTCAGCTCGGTCAGCACCCATAAATATTTGGCGGCGCAATACGTCAAGGACTGGGAAGACAAGGTCGAACGCACCGGCAATCTCAATTATCCCGCGGCGGCCAGAAAACCCGGCGCGTCGCAATCGCTGACCATGGATGTCGGTATCAACGCCGACGGCAGCATTTACAGCATGCGCATCGTCAGATCGTCCGGCAACGCCGCGCTGGACGAAGCGGCCAAACGCATCGTCAAAATGAGCGCGCCGTTCGCGGAATTACCGACGGACTTACTCAAGGAAGTGAACGTTTTAGTCATTACCCGGGTCTGGAAGTTTTCAGACGAAACCGGCATGACCGCCCGCTAGCCCAACCCAGCATAGTTATGACAGATAGCACTTACCTGAATAATCAATTTTTGATCGCCATGCCCAGCCTGTTCGATCCGCACTTCTTTCATACCGTGACCTATTTGTGCCAACACAACCGGGAAGGCGCGCTGGGCATCGTCATCAACCGCCCCACCAATATGAAATTGAAGGATATTTTCGAGCAAATGGGCATAGAAACCGACCTGGAACAGGTGTTGAACACGCCGGTTTTTGCCGGCGGCCCGGTGCAGCAGGAACGCGGCTTCGTAATACACAGCCCCTGCGAACAAACCTGGGATTCCAGTATCTCGACCGCCGACAACATCAACCTGACCAGCTCCCGCGACATTCTGGAAGCCATCGCCAAGGGCCAAGGCCCGGCCCATTACCTGATTGCGCTAGGTTATGCCGGCTGGGGCAGCGGGCAACTGGAAAAGGAAATCGTCGAAAATGCCTGGCTTAATACGCCTTGCGGGGAAGCCATTTTGTACGAAACCCCGGTCAATCAACGCTGGAATGCCGCCGCCAGCCAACTGGGCATCGACATCAATCGCCTCACTACCGCCGCCGGCCATGGTTAAGCCCGACCCGCTGGCCGCCAAATTCAGCAGCGACGCTTATTTGGGGTTCGATTTCGGCAATAAAAAAATCGGCGTCGCGGTGGGTTACGCGGATACCGGCATCGCCAGCCCCTTGCAAACCCTACGCTCGCTCAACCAAGTGCCGGACTGGGATGCCATCGGCAAACTGATTGCGGAATGGCGTCCGCTCGGTTTGGTGGTGGGTATTTCCCGGCAACAAGACGGCTCGGACAATATCGTCACCCCGCGCATGCAAAAATTTTGCCGCCAACTCAACGGCCGCTACAATCTGCCAGTGCATCAAATCGACGAAACCCTGACCACTTTTGCCGCCAAGCAATTGTTATTTGATGACCTTAAAGTCAGTGCCGGTAAACTATGGGCAGTTCAGGACCAACTGGCCGCGCAACTGATTCTGCAAAGCTGGTTTAACCAATTTGCCGACAACGCAAAGAGACAGGACGAAGAACGAAAATGAGCGGCGATTTTTCCTTTCGTTTTTTCCGCTAATCGCAAAATAAGTTTGGAATGCAAGCCGCTAGGCTTAATCATTGAGTTCAATCACATGATTGAAATTCGGTTCTCGTAAAATTCACCGCTTGGTTAGGTAAGGCATGATCGTCTTGTTACGACCGATTGTGTTGAAAAAGTCGGTTTTTTAAGAATTTTGACCAATTTTACTGTTCGTCAAAAGCGTAACAATTTGTTTTTATTGGATTAAAAATTAGGCATACAACTGAGTTTTTCAGAAAATGGCCTTTTTCAACACAATCGACCCAAACCGGTCTGTCACGTTTCTCCAAACCGGTCAGTCGGCCAAAGCCAGTTTCTGAAGGCTGGCGAACTACAAACCAGTCGTTGGCGAACTCAACCAAGCCGCCAACAAGATACGGTCAGGAAATTTAGTGCAATGACAAGCATGTGCTTTAAAACTGCCGTTCCGATATGTCCGTCATGCCTACGAAATCTTTATCGCGCCACTTTTCGTTCCTGCTTATGGCATTGTTGAAGCTAATAATCTCAGATCAATACTAAACGAACGAAACTAGCATCTTTACACTCAAAATCAGCGAAATAATGGCGAATATCTTTTTCAAATAAACTACAGGCAGACTATGGGAGCAGGCAGCTCCGTAGGGGGCGACAATAGCACTAGCAATCGATATTGCTAAAAATGCCGGCACATTGATGAACCCGAAGACATAGGGATTGCTTAATGAGTCGTGCCAGCCGCTAATCATATAGCCAACAGTACCCGTAACAGCAATTGGAAACCCAATTGCCGACGAAGAACCAATAGCTTTTTTAATGTCCACATTCTTATATCCTAAGTATACAATCGTAAGGAAACCGCCACCCACTGCGGCAAGTGCTGATACCGATCCGACCACCACACCAGCCACAATTAGTCTGCCGAAACTTGTCGGCGTTAGACTAGGGTTTGGTTGCCAATTAATAAACATTTGCACAGCTATAAGTGCCATAAATAGCGCAAAAAATAGGGCAATAAAGGCCGAGTTAACGTTGGCGGCGAGTTGGGTCGTCAGAAAAGAGCCAACAATAATTCCCGGCGACATTCCCCGAACGATTTGCCAATCAACCGCACCTCGAGAAGCATGTGCGCGGATACTTGCTACTGAAGCAATCAGCATGCAAGCCAATGACGTTCCCAATGCCACATGAACGACCTTATCCACGCTAATACCTTGCTGAAGAAAAATGGATGACAGCAAAGGAACCAATATTCCCCCACCTCCAAGCCCCAACAAACCCGCCATATAACCAACCAAAGCACCCAATACAAGGTAAAACAATATCCATTCGACACCGGGCATATAAAACCAGCCTATTTATTAGCGTTTTGGAGTAACCAGGCGGTCTCCGTTGCTGCTACTTCCCCTTTCAGTCCTCCCTCGATATTCTTGCTTTCAACTGGCCTCAATCGGTAAGCAGCTCCATAATGTCGCTTGACTTCGTTTTCGGTCACTGAAAACGGAGGCCCATCCATCAGACGTTGGTCGTATTCATAAGTAATCAGTAACTGCGGAGCCGTGCCGCAAATGTTCATCAGATGGGAGGTATAGCGCTCTCGTATGTCGGCTGGTAGGGCAACCAAAGCCGCCCGATCATATATCGCACTTATGGTCCCAATATCTTCAGTAGACAGATCAAAAACATCGCCCACTAAAATGTCTATGTCTTTAGCGCTGTACCGGGTCAATTTGCCTTCTATAGAGATTTTCGGCTCTAAGCCAAGTTCTTTAAACAACTCATCGACGGCAAGTTTGCTCAATTCTGCGCCAACCACTCGATAACCGAAGGTAAGCAACCAGGCAAAATCCCGTGTTTTTCCACACAACGGCAGAAATACACGACTATCTTTTGCCAAATTTAGATTTTCGAAATGCGCTACCAGAAAAGGATTTGCTTCGCTTTCATGAAACGCAATCTCACCGCGTTCCCATTTTTGATGCCAGAAACTTGCTTCCATATCGACTCCTTAAATCATTGACGTATTAAAAATCACCACTGCCTTGATGTTTCAGTGTTGAACCAAGTTGTGTTCCGAGTTAGGATAAAAGTTCAAGTCAACTTGAAGTCAAGTATTAATTTCGACAGGTAAAATTATGGATATAACTGAGGTCGCAAAGGTATCTGGATTACCAGCCTCGACGTTACGATTCTATGAAGAAAAAGGATTGATCCAGTCTACTGGTCGCGTGGGTCTGCGCCGTCTATTCAATTCCGATGTGCTAGAGCGGCTGGCTTTAATCGGTTTGGGGCGTGGCGCCGGTTTTTCGCTTGATGAGATCAGTGAAATGTTTACCCCTGAAGGCCCCGAAATCAATAGAGCATTGCTTTTGGCCAAGGCGGATGAGTTGGACAGAAAGATTAAAGAACTGACGGCCATGCGAAATGGACTCCGTCATGCTGCGGTCTGCAACGCACCAAACCATTTTGAGTGTCCAAAATTTCTTCGTCTTCTCCGTGTTGCAGGTAAGAATCGGTTTAGACAGCCAAGTAAATTGAAGGAAAACAAATTTAAATGAGGCGTGCAAACTGCTGAATAACTGATGATTTGGTGAACCAACGCGCAGGCAAGATGACTATTTGGATTGCACTTTCGCAATTGATAGATTGCTGATCAAGCCTAAAAATAACAGTATCGAGCCGACAAACGCCGCGGTTGAAAGTGTCTCCCCCCAAAGAAGGTAGCCGATTGATAGGCCTATCAACGGTGTCAGTAAGGAAAAAGGGGAAACTGTGCTCGCCGGGTAATGGGTCAGCAACCGATTCCAGGCCAAAGTGCCTATCAGCAATGCACCGATCGACTGATAGATCAATGCGAGGATCGCACGAAAGGCGGCGGCCGGGTTCAAGTTGAAAATCGTCTGATGGTTTTCAAACTGAGCACTCATAAATGCCAGTACTACAGCAGGTATCAGCGATGCCCAGACGATAAACGTCAGGGAATCAGACCTCTGCCCGTCAATCGCTACCATTCTGACGACAATATTTCCCGATGCCCAGCCGCTAGCCCCGAATAAGCTCAAGGCAATGGCAAACGACGACACCACAGAAGTTTGGTCACTAGCAATAACGCTTACCCCAGTGATCGCTAGCCCCAAGGACAAAACTTTACGCATACAGAGCCGTTCCAACCGAAAAACGACAGCAAACAACAGCGTGAAAAATACCTGCGATTGCGCCAAGACGGAGCTGAGACTCGTCGGCAGCCCGTGGTGAATGGCTAGAAAAAGGCCACTGAATTGAACCGCTCCCCAGCCTGTCCCATATAAGAATATGGTTGACCAGTTAATGGTTGGCCGTGGGACAAACGGTATTAGCAAAGCCACCAAACCAAAGCGGAGACTGGCAAAAGCCAATGGCGGTAAATCCCGTAAGCCCCAACGGATCACCGAAAAACTGCCGCCCCAAACCAACACACACAATAGGGCAAGCAAGATGTGTCGCGGCGCCATCATCGGTCAGACGCCGACGACCGAACAAATCACCACCCGCCAACCGTCGGGGTCCACAAACGTTCGGCTTTTATCCAGCCAATAGGGATTCTCCGGATTGACTTCCTTGGCCCCGACTGCGGTTAGGTTAGCAAACAGTTTTTGTCGCTGCTCGGCATCGGTTACATATAACACCAAAAGATTTTCGGCAGAAGGCCGCGAGTAGGGAGCCCCGGATGCATACTGGATAAACTCCAGGTGATAGTTGCGTCCTGGTAAACCGAGCATGACACCGTCATAGCCGGAATGATTCTGGAATGAGCCAATCACCGGCAAGCCTAGCCCGTCTCGGTAAAACCGCACAACGGTGTCTAATTGGTTGGTAGGTCTGGCAATCCTGATTTGTGCGACGTGGATACCATTGGAAAATTCCAGGGGTAAGTTTGAATTCGACATGTTTAATCTCCTGACACCGGCCCGATACCACTATGGCTTCGGCTAAACCCGTTGTAAGCAGTTTCAGCTATTCTGTAGACGAATAGAAATGAATAAATTGTAAGTGGCCTATGAATTCAGTACATGACTTGCGGCATATTGATTTGAATCTGCTGGTGGTTCTCGACGCACTGTTGGACGAGCGGCATATCTCGCGCGCGGCCAACCGATTGGCGATGACACAGCCGGCTGTTAGCCATGCGCTCAATCGACTGCGCGAGTTGATAGGCGATCCGTTGTTAGTACGGGTTGGCAATGAAATGCGCTTGACGGCTAAAGCCGCAACCCTGATCGGGCCGCTTACCGAAGCGCTTTCTCATGTTCGTAAAGTCGTCATGTCGGGGCCCTTTGAACCAGTAAATTGCCAGAGAACCTTTCGTCTGGGTATGTCGGATTATGGCTCGGCGGTTGTGCTGCCTCGGCTATTGCAGTGTGTTCGCGTCGAGGCGCCGGGCGTAAATCTGGTTGTGTCCCAATCATCGCGACTGGAGATGCTGCGTCAAGTGGCGGAAAGTGAATTGGATGGTGGCATCGGTGTGTTTCCGCTGCTGCCCGAGGAACTGGAAAGCGATCTTCTGTTTCAGGAGCGCTTTGTATTGGTAACGGATCGTCGCAACCTGACGCCCCCAACCGGTCTATCGCTTAGCGATTACCTTGCGGCGCCGCATATCCATGTTTCAACGCAGGCCATGCACCACAGTCATGTCGATAACGCTCTGACGGCGCGCGGATTGAAGCGTCGAATAGCGGTGTTGGTGCCGCATTTTACGGTTGCCGCCGAGTTGCTGGTGGGAACGGATTTACTGCTAACCATTGCCGCACGAGCCATCAATATTGAAAAAATCTCTCCCAATCTTGTTGTGTTGGAACCGCCGTTTGCAATACCCAACTTCGACTTTGTATCGATCTGGCGGGCAGGCGCCGACCGGAATCTCGAACTAGCTTGGCTGCGCTCGAGCATCAGGGCTATCGGGTTGTGATGCACCCTGTGAAAAGCAAAATACAGGTGGTGTCAGGTTTCGGCGCGGGCTTTGATGGCTCGATTCATCGCTTCAAAGCCCGTTTTGGTATTTTGCGCAAGGCTTTTTTGGAATAGCGGCAGCAGCAATCCGCTGAAATGCTCACTCTGCGTAAAGCGGACGCGTCCATCGGCGATAGGCTCAATGGCAAACCGATGCTCGCCATCAAAGAGATTGCGGAACAAAAATTGGCCCAGCCAGCGCAACTCCTTTCCGGGCTGAACAACCACAAGACGCGGCCGAAACGTCATGGCTCTTCCGCCGTTCGGCTGTATCCGTACTTGGAGCTTGGCGCCATGTTTAATGTCGCCATTGATACTGACGATAAATGGATTCCATTCCGGGTAAAACGGGAAATCGGTCAGAATGGACCAAACGTGCTCCGGCGTGGCAGCTATTTCAATTTCGGTATGTAAGCGATAGCTATTCATTGGCTTTCTCTCAAGTTAACGCGGTTTAAATAAATCGATCAAAACTTCGTCGGTGGTTTTAACCATACAGAACTCGCCGTCAAGGCTGGCCAAATGTGCATTATGGATGTCATTTGCGGAGATATTGACACCATCGAGTCCTCGGCGGTTAAAGGTGGCGGTCGCATCTGACACAAGTACGGTTTCATAGCCGAGGTTGCCCGCCATGCGGGTCGTGGTAGAAACGCAATGGTCGGTGGTGAAACCCGCGATGACAAGTTTGTGTATGCCTTGCTCCTGCAGAAACTGATCCAGCCCTGTTCCTATGAAAGCACTATTGACCTGTTTGCCGAAGATCGGTTCGCCGGCGATGGGTGTGGCTTCCGGTTTGAAATCACAGCCAAGTTGATCGGGCGCCAATGGCGAATTTGCAGTGGTGGAACGGTGTTGAATATGGATTATAGGTGATTGCAATGTTCGCCAACGTGTCAGCAGTCGCGCGATGTTCCGTTCCGCATCGTGGTTATTTCTGATACCCCATTGCGGGTTATCGAACCCTCTCTGCACGTCAACTAGCATTAAAGCCGTTCGTTCCATAGGTTTTTCTATTATCGGTGTTAAATTAGGGTTAACTATTTGCCTTAGCACATTCTGTTATGGTCGTAGCGGCCAGTGACAATGCCATTTTTCTCGCCCAATACCTGACAGTCAAAAGGAGCACTGGTAACCTAATCTATTGAAATTGGATAGCAACCCCGACGGTCGGGTTTTGGCCGATTGTGTTGAAAAAGGCCATTTTCTGAAAAACTCAGTTGTATGCCTAATTTTTAATCCAATAAAAACAAATGGTTATGCTTTTGACGAACAGTAAAATTGGTCAAAATTCTTAAAAAACCGATTTTTTCAACACAATCGGCCGACAGGCGTCGGCGGCAAGGATGACGGCGCCGAGCCGACACGGACGTATTCACGGCGTCCTGTTCCACAAGCAACCGTACCCGGGGATACTGCTTTCATGAGCCGGGGCGAAGTAAAGGCATTCATGATCGTTAAGATGAGAGCATATAAAACAACAGGTTATTGATTTTCACCCCCCTCACCGCAACCCTCTCCGAAGCGGATGATCCGACAGATACTGCTTGACACGCGGCTTTCCGGAAATTAGCACGGTTTTTAGCCGTTAAAGCGGGCATTAAATTGCGCCACGGGTTCGGGGCCGCCAAACAGATAACCTTGAAAATACCGGCATCCATTGGCGACCAAATAGGCCAGCTGCCGCTCGGTTTCCACGCCTTCGGCGATGACTTGTAAATCCAGGCTATTGCCCAAGGCCAGAATGATGCGGACAATCACCGCGTGATGGTTTTCATCGTTTAGGCCGCCGACAAAAGAACGATCGATTTTTATCTGAGCCAGCGGCAAACGCTGCAAGTAGGTCAAGGATGAATATCCGGTGCCGAAATCGTCCATCGAAAAGACTATCCCCAGTTTGTTTAGCGCTTGCATCATGGCTATCGTATTTTCCACGCCGCCCAATACCGCATTCTCGGTAATTTCCAGTCTCAGCCTCTGCGGGTTAGCGCCGGTCCGGCCGAGCAGGCCTTGCAACTGCGCGGCAAAATCCTGCTGCCGCAGTTGTTTGGCGCTGATGTTCACCGCCAAACTCAATTCGGCCATCGCCGGCTGCCGGGCCCAATTCGCCAACGTCGCGCAGGCTTCCAGTAAAACCCAGCGCCCCAGCACCACAATCAAACCGCTTTCTTCGGCAAGACCGATAAATTCTCCCGGTTCCACCAAGCCGCGCCGAGGGTGCTCCCACCGCAACACCGCCTCGGCGCCTACCGGCCGGCCGTGCCTGTCTACCTGGACTTGATAAAACAACTTGAACTGATTTTGTTCCAAGCCGTTGCGCAAATCGGCCTCCAATGCGGCCCGCTTATTCAACCCTGCCTGCATTTGCGGATCGAACAGGCATAAGGTGTTGCGCCCGGCCTGTTTAGCCTGATACATAGCCATGTCCGCCTGTTTCAACAACTCTTCGCTATCGATGTCGGCGCCGCGAAACAGCGCCACGCCGATACTGACGCTGGAATAGTGTTCCACTAGGGCCGTACCGCCTTCGGGGTTGGCTTGGAGCAAGCGGTAGATCTGATTCATTTCATTGAGAATTTTGTTGCCGATTTTTTGCGCGTTAATCGCCGCGGTTTGCTCATCGGCCGACAATTCTCCCAGCAAAACCACAAATTCGTCCCCGCCGTGCCGGGCAACCGTATCCACTTCCCGGACCGACCGGCACAGCCGCCTGCCGGCTTCGACCAGCAGCTGATCGCCTAAATTATGGCCTTGGGTATCGTTTAAAATTTTAAAGCGGTCCAAATCCAAAAACATCACGGCGCCATAGCCGCCTTTGCGCTGGTTGGCTATTAATGCGGCTTCCAGCTTTTCAAGCAGTAGCCGGCGATTGGGTAAATCCGTCAGGGGGTCGTAAAACGCCAATTTATAAATGCGTTCTTCATTCAGCTTGCGCTCGGTAATATCGGTAAATGTCACCACATAATGCGTCAAATTCCCCTGCGGATTTACGACTTTAATGAGGGACAACCATTGCGGATAATGCCGGCCGTCCTTGCGGCAACTGTCGACCTCGCCCTGCCAACATTGTTGCGCATCGGCATTGTCCCAAACAGTCTGATCCAACGCCGCTTGCCTAGGCCAGCAGGCAATTTGCCGCAGGGTTTTACCGATGCATTCCTCGGCCGCATAACCGGTCAACTCGCTGAACATCCGATTAACCCTGAGAATGGTCTTGTCGGCATCGGTAATCAAAATGCCTTCCTGGCTATTCTCGAACACCGAGGCGGCCAGGGCGAGTTCGATTTCCGCCTGTTTGCGCTGTCTTTCCCGGTCGAAATTGTCCAGGGCGTAGGACATATCGTTGACCAAGCCATTCAACAGGGTAATGATGTTGTCGCTAAAAAAGCCGGCCCGTTCGGAATACACCGCCAATCCGCCGATAATCCGCTTATTGCGCAACAGCGGAAAAGCGGCAACCGATCGGATACCCGCCTCCCGGGCCGATTCATGCCAGATGCGGGTATCCGGCTCGCCGATAAAATCGTTCAAAATGCAGGGTTGTTCTTGGCGTATGGCCCGCGCCAATACGGCTTGCCCATAAGGCGAACGGGGGTCGATACTAATATGCAGCTTGCCGATATACCCCGGTTCGCTATCGCTATGCGTCAGCACATCGATCCGGCCCGATGTATCCAGCATGCCGACGAATACCAAGCGTAGGCGAATTTTTTCCGCCAAAATATTGCATATCCGCGTCAGCAAACTGTATTCGTCGGCTTCGCGCGCGATGGCGGCCACGCTTTCCGTCCAGGCCGCATACACCCGGTTCAACAAATCCAATTGCTGCTCGGAGCTCACCAGGGTATCCAGCATATGGTTCATGGAACGGCCTAACTGGCTGATTTCATTATTGCCTTCCAGCCGGCTGCGTTCGGTGCGGGAGCCCGTTTCAATCGCGGACGCCACCCCCATCAAGGACTGCAAGGGCTTGATCAGACTGGTCGACAACCACAGCGACACCAGCAGCAAAATCAGCACGGTCGCCACAATAAACTGCAAACTGGCAATGGCAACCGCCCGTAGATTGGCTTGAGTGGCCTGTTGGTCCAATTCGATACGCGCCCAACCCACCAGGCGTTGATTCGCCAAGATGGGCACGGCCACATCGATCATATCCCGGTCGGCCAGTATTAAACGGGGGGTTGCCGGCTGCCGGCCGAGCAAGCGTTGACTCAATTCGTCGGTCACGTATAAACCGGTCTCGTTGCTCCGCGTGGACGCCAGTACCTGTCCGCGCGGCGAAAGCACGAACGCCCTGATTAAATTAGGGGTATCCGCATAGCCTTGCAAGACCTCCTGCAAACCGGCCACATCGTTCGCCAATACCCAGGAACTGCTGCTGTTTGCCAGCCCGTTAGCCAGCGTCTTCGCCCGCAATATGCCGGCCTGATCCAGAAAGTTCTGCTGCTGCTTCAGCAACAAGCCGGCCAGGCCCAACATCATCAGCAGGGAAACCCCGCCGAATGCCAAGGCCAGGCGGCGGTGGATGGATTCCCGCCCAAAGCGGCGCAACGACGCCCATAATCGGAAACGCAAAAAATCGCTCATGGCTCAATCGAATGCACGGTTTGGTTAAAGCGCGTTAAAAACGCCTCGACCGGGGCATAGGTTTGATCGTCGGCGGTTTCGAAGCGCGACACGGGCACGGCGGCCAGCATGGCCCGGCCGGCTTCGCTATCCTGCAATGAAAATAATAAACCGGAAAATTTATCGACGACGTCGGCCGGCACATCGTTTCTCGCCACCCAACCATTGTTTTGCAGCGGTTCCGTTTGCCATTTCACGACCAATTCGCCGGCTTGTTCCGGGTGCTCGGCCAGAAATATTTTCCAGGGCACCGGCCAAGTGGCCGCCGCCGCCACCTCGCCCATCAATACATTCATGATCGATGACTCCTGCGAGCCGACATAGCGGTTTTCGATATCCTTGTTCACATCCAGGCCGTGGGTATGCAAATAATATTGCGGCATCATGGTAGCGGCCAACGCCGTTTTGGCCGGGTATGAAACCGCCCGGCCCTTGAGGTCGGCCACGCTGTGAATGCCGCTGTCCTTGCGCACCAGGATAATGCCGCGAAAATCCTCGTCGTCCGCCATTTTGCCGAACACCCGATAGCCGTGCCGCAAGGCATTGATGGTTTGGTAGGGGTTAGGCATGGCGATAGCGAAATACCTCCCATAGAGTTTTTTATCGAATTCCGGATAATTACGGGACGCTTCCAGCTTAAATTCAATGCCGGGCGTACGCTGGTTGATATATTCGACGATAGGCCCATAGACTTCAAACAGCCGCTTGGGGTTGTGCAGCGGGTGAATACCGACAATATATTCCTTTACCTGCTCCCTGGGTTGCGCGCTAAATGTCGGTTGATAATGGCCGCCCGGCCGGCCGCCGAAATAATCCCGCAACCGGTGCAGCCAGTCGCCTGCATCGGCGGTTTCGCCGGCGCCGGCGCAAGCGGGGTTCAAGCACGCCAGCCAGAAGCAACAGCATAAAACCCAACCCCGTCCAAAGCTTAACATTGAAGCACACCCTCTCAACAGTTTTCGTCGGCGTCGCAACCTGATCCCACTATTGCAATTTATTATCCTCGAATATTTTAACCGTTATTTCCGGCTACACTTGTGATTGCATTCCCCATCGGAGCAATAAACATGAATAGTGCCCGCAATTTTTTGATATTCCTGCTGTTGCTTTGCCGGGTCTATCCGGCCGCGGCGCTAGACAGCCAATCCCTGCCGGATGCATTAAAACCCTGGGTTCCGTGGGTATTGGCCGATCAGCCCCAATTCGATTGCCCGTTTTTCCATAACAATTTTCAACAGAAAGACTGCGGTTGGCCCGGTCCGTTACAGCTGGAATTGCATGAGCGCCATGGCCGCTTCAACGGCGAATGGACTCTGTATCGGCCCGGCTGGATCGGCTTGCCCGGCGACAACCGGCATTGGCCGCAACAGGTGCTGATCGACCGAAAACCGGCCGTTGTTATCGAACGGCAAGACAAACCGACCATTTGGATGCCGGCCGGCCATTATCGAATCAGCGGCGAATTCAGCTGGGACAAATTGCCGGAAAGCCTCGCCATTGCCCAGGATTCAGGCTTGATCGAACTGATCCTGAACGGCCAAGCCATCGCCTATCCGCGCATTGATCAGGGCGCGCTCTGGTTGCAAGGCCAGGCAGCCACGTCGGCGGACAGCCAACAAGACAACCTGGATTTACAAGTCTTTCGGCAAGTCATAGACGACAACCCGCTTCAACTCTCCACCCGCCTGGAATTAAACGTCTCCGGCACGGCCCGCGAAATCAGTCTGCCCCATGCTTTATTACCGGACTTTATTCCGGTTCGGCTCGACAGCCCGCTGCCCGCCCGCATCGAAACAGATGGCAGCCTGTTGCTGCAAATCCGCCCCGGCCGCTGGCACATCACCCTACTCGCCCGCCATCCCAAGCCGTTGTTGAAGCTGGACTTGGCCGTTCAAGACCCGGACTGGCCGGCATCCGAGTTGTGGGCGTTTCAGGCCGTGCCTGCCCTGCGCTTGGTGGAAATCGAAGCCTTGCCCGCCGTAGACGCCAGCCAAACCAACCTGCCCGCGGAATGGCGGCATTTGCCGGCCTATCAAATCAAGCAAGGGCAAAGCATGCAATTCAAGCTGATCCGCCAAGGCGACCCCGAACCGGAACCCAACCGTCTGAATCTGCAACGCAAGCTCTGGCTGGACTTCGATGGCGGCGGTTACACCGTCAGCGACCGGATCGACGGCAAAATGACCCGCGACTGGCGCTTGAACGCCTTGCCGGACACGCTATTGGGACAGGTGCTGCTGAACGGGCAAAATCAATTGATCACCCAACTCGGCGACCGGCAAGGTATCGAGGTGCGCCGGGGCGCGCTGCAATTACAGGCCGATAGCCGCATCGATAACGCTATCGGCAGCCTGAACGCGGTCGGTTGGCAACAAGCGTTTCAAAAAGCCCAAGCCGAACTGAATATCCCGCCCGGCTGGCGCCTGCTGGCGGTCAGCGGCGTGGACAACGACCCGGACAGCTGGCTGACCCGTTGGACCTTGCTGGACTTGTTCCTGGTACTGATCGCGGCCCTGGCGATTGGCCGCCTGTGGTGCTGGCAATGGGGGCTGCTGGCCCTGTTTAGCCTAATCCTGTTTTGGCATGAAGCCGAGGCGCCCCGCTGGATATGGCTGCATACGCTGGCGGCGCTGGCTTTATTGAAAGTGCTGCCGGCCAGCCGCTTTTCGGATTGGGTCAAGTGGTATCGCAATGCGTGCTGGCTGGGTTTGATCGCGATCGTGGTGCCGTTCATGATCGCGCAAATCCGTATCGGCATTTACCCGCAACTGGAAAAGCCTTGGCAACCGATTCAAACCGGCGCTTATGTCGAGAGCATGGCCGAGAGCGAGGGCGTTGCCGAAGAACAACGGACCATGGCCATGCCTGCATCGCCGGCGCCCGCCCCGCGCATGGCCGGAAAAATGATGAGCAAGGCCTATTCCAGCATGGCCGATTATGCCGGTGCCGCCGCCAATTTCGACCGTATCGATCCGGAAGCCAATCTGCAAACCGGCCCCGGCTTGCCGCAATGGCAATGGCAAACCGTACAACTGGCCTGGAACGGCGCCGTGGATAGCCAACAGCAAATCCGGCTCTGGTATTTGCCGCCCGGCTGGACTTTATTGCTGCACCTTGCGCAAGCCTTGCTGGCCGCCTTGCTGGCTTTAAAAATGCTAGGTTTGGCCGACAAGCCCTGGCGTATCGCCTTTCCGGCTTCGCCTGTCTGGCTGCTGGTACCGGTAATGATGCTGCCAGGCCACGACAGTTCGGCGGACATCCCCGACCAAACCCTGCTGGACCAGTTAAAAACCCGGCTATTGCAAGCGCCGAAGTGTTTGCCGTCCTGCGCGCAAATAGCCGGCATGACAATTAGGATCCAACCGGACAGCATGCAGATAGCATTATCGATTCATGCGCAGGAAGCCGTCGCCGTACCGTTGCCCGCGCAACTGCAGCAGTGGTTTCCGGAACAGGTCAGTACCGACGGCCAACCCGCCCGCGCCCTGTTCAGGCAAAACGACGGCACGCTCTGGCTGGGTCTCGATCCGGGCGTACATGAAGTCTTGCTGCGGGGCCGGCATGCGCCGCACTATAAATTTACCCTGCCCCTGCCATTGCAACCGCAACAAACGCATATCGACAGCGACGGCTGGCGGGTCGATGGGCTGTACGAAGACGCTAAAACCGGCCCGCAGCTGGAATTTACCCGCCTCGACCCCGAGGCAACCCGGCAAACCGAGCATTTGCGGCAAACCGCCATGCCGGCGTTTGTACGCGTTGAAAGGACCCTGCAATTGGGCCTGGACTGGCGCATCGCCACCCGGGTGGTCAAACTGGCCGGCAACGACAGTCCGGTGGTATTGGAGCTCCCGCTACTACCGGGAGAAGCGGTCACCAGCGCTAAAATGCACATTAAAGACGGCAAAGTCCTCGTCAACCTACCGGCCGGGCAAGCAGGCCTGGAATGGCAATCGCTATTGGAAAAACGCGAGCAATTGCAGTTAACCGCCGCCGAAAATGCCCCCTGGAGCGAATTATGGCGCGCCGACGTCAGCCCTATCTGGCATTTACAAATCAGCGGCATTGCGGTTGTGCACCATCAAGACCAACAGGGCGCATGGCTGCCGGAATGGCGGCCCTGGCCGGGCGATAGCGTAAGCTTGCAAATCAGCCGGCCGCAAGCCGTGCCGGGGCCAACCCTGACCATAGATAAAACCGAGCTGAGCATCCAGCCCGGCAAACGCAGCCAGCAAGCCAGTTTGAATTTGCGCATGCGCAGTTCCAAGGGCGGCCAGCATAATGTACAGTTGCCGCCGCGCGCCGTATTGCAAAACGTCGCAATTGACGGCGTCAGTCAGCCTGTCCGGCAAAAAGACCGAACCGTCACGCTGCCGATCAGGCCGGGCGAGCAGCAAATAACGTTGGACTGGCAGACGCAAACCGAGCAGGCAACGATCTTGACCACCCCCACGGTTGATTTAGGAATCGCTAGCGTCAACAGCCAAATACAGGTAACTTCCGGTCAGGATCGCTGGGTATTATTCACGTTCGGCCCTAAATTCGGCCCGGCCGCGTTGATTTGGGGCTTATTGGCCGTGTTGCTGTTATTGGCCCTTGGACTAGGCAAAACCGCATTAACGCCTTTAAAAACCTGGCATTGGTTTTTGCTATTGTTGGGCCTGAGCCAAATCCATATCGCCGCCGGCCTGCTGGTAATAGCCTGGCTGTTTGCCCTGGGATCGCGGGCAAAATGCCCTCCGGCGTCTCCACGCTATTTTAATTTGGCGCAAGTAGGTTTAGGGCTGTTGACGCTGACAGCGGTGATGTTGCTATTTGCCGCCGTCCGGCAAGGCCTGCTCGGCGCGCCGGATATGCAAATTACCGGCAATCAATCCGCGGCGCTAAACTTGAACTGGTATCAGGACCGCAGCGACGCCATCTTGCCCACTGCAACCGTGGTAGCCGTGCCGATGATGGTCTACCGTTTAATGATGTTGGGCTGGTCTTTATGGATGGCCCTGGCGCTGTTGAATTGGCTGCAATGGGGCTGGTCGTGTTTCGCCGGAGGCGGCGTCTGGAAAACAAAATCCGCCTCGAAACCGCCCCAACAAACCGCATGATAAGGTCCCGGATGGTGTTTGCCTGCCATCCGGGCTTTTTTATCTCGTACGATATTTTTCTTCCACCATCTCGTCGATGTATTGCATGACCAATCCGCTGGCCGCCTCCGATGCATGCATTTGCTTAATGATTTCGTCGAGCTTGAATGCATCGTTCACCCAATCCCCTCGGGAAAGTTCATAGGCCAATTGCGTGGTTCTATGGACATCCCGATGCGGTATTTCCAAATGGCTGTACGCTTCGGTGGTACGGAATTTTTCGTAGCCGATGCCCTCGTAATACCACTTGCCCAGCCTGCAGTTATGGTTGTCTACCTTGATGGCATGGTATTGCGGACAATCTTCCGGATGCTCGATCGCAATATAGCCGTTTTGTTTATAAATAATATGGTCCAGCTTGGTCAGCAAACCGAACGATTTATCCCTGGCATAGGTAATGTATCCCACGGACGCCTTTGCCGAATCGGATAACCCCGAAAACTGGTGCCGGAACGAGCTGACCTGTTGCATGACTTCCTGCGACAGTGTAGAAGAGCTTTCCGCTTCCTGGTGCATTTGTTCGACCCGCTTGTTGAAAGCGCGCAAAGTTTTGGACACTTCCAGCGCGGCGTTTTTGGTATGTTCAGACAGGTTTTTAACTTCATCGGCCACCACGGCAAAGCCGCGGCCATGCTCGCCGGCACGGGCCGCTTCTATGGAGGCGTTCAAGGCCAGCAGATTGGTTTGATCGGCAATCCCGGTAATCATCGATAACGATTCGGTAATTTTTTTGCTGTCGTTGATCAAGTCGGCAATCACCTCCGACACCGAAAAAACCGTGGAATTGATGTTTTGCAACGACGAACTGATCTGTTCGACGGTACCCAAACTGTCGTCGGCATTCCGGCCGGTTTCCGCGGCAATGTTCTCCACCTTTTGCAATTGTTCGGTGATGCCGATCAAATCGTTTTGGCAGGCCTTTAAATTGCCGGACAAATTGGCCGTATTCAAGCTGTGCAGGCCGGCGGAGAGGCGTCTTCTCACCATTAACCTGACATTTTCATTCATATGCTCCAAGGCGAGGTTTATGTTTTGGGTGGATTGCTTTAACAAGCCGGGTAAGCCGTCTCCCATTGCATAGCGGTCGTGATTGCCTTTGCCGGCCTCACTGAAACAGGTATTGATTTCCTTAAAATACGATTCGATGATGTCCAGCGTTTCGTTCAGCTCCCAGGCCACCTTGCCCACTTCGCCCAAGCCGCGGGTACCTGTAACGCGGTGGTAAAGTTCGCCCTGGTTGGTCAATTCCAAAACCTGTTCCATGCGATCCAGTACATCCAGGTTTTGTTTGGCGGTTTTCCAGATATACCAAGCTATAACGGGGTGCGGAATGGTCAAGACCAGCGCGACCCAGGAAAAACCTATGGCTATCAGGCAATAGGCAAACAACGCCAAGGCAAAAAATAAGATACCCGCAACAGCATAATTAACCCGGGTTTTCAAGAATGGAATATTGGCATTGGATCGGCTCATTTCAACACTCCGTTGGGTTTATACAACTGCAGCACCAGATTGTTATAACTTTTGGCGCCGGCATGCTTAACCGCATCGAAAAGATAATCCAATGACCGTACCGGCGCTTCCTTGACGGAACTGTTTTTTTCGATAGCCAACATTTCGTTATAAATCGGTGTAATCGCTTCGAGCGCCGAACGCGGCGGATTACGCCGCACGGAATAATAACCCTGCAATTTTCCATCCTTGTCATAGTCCGGCGTGATATTGGCAAAGACCCAATAAAAACCGCCATCCGCGCAGAGGTTTTTGGCAAACCCGAAAAACTCGTCGCCGGCTTTCAGGGTATCCCACATAAACCGGAATACCCCGCGCGGCATGTCGGGGTGGCGAATGATGTTATGTTGCACGCCCAGCAACTCGTGCTCCGGGTAGCCTGCTATTTCCATAAATATCCGGTTAGCATAGGTAATCCGGCCCGATTTGTCGGTCTTGGAGACGATAAAATCCTCCTCGGCCAACTTATATTCTGTTTTATTGGGGGTAATGCTAGGTTTCATGTCCACACCTTATTCTTATAATCCCGGTAAATTTTAGGCCTTTTTTTGAAAAAAAACTTAATCGCCCCGTGTTTTATGCAAAGTATTCGACACTCATAAGCGAAAGCTTAGCGCTTGGCGAATACGCACAGGCAAGCCGACAACACCGACTTAATGAGCTGCTCGGCTGCCTAAGCCATAGTAACAGGTAAAAAACAGCAAGGTCCGCAGACACGGCTGCGCTAATAACCACAGGCGGCCGAAGACATCGGCCGCCTGCAATCGCGAAAGGATGGTTAGTTAAGGACGGTATGGCCGCGCTGTCTTAAGCAGCTTCTGTAAGCATTTTTATACGCATCGTCGGATTGGATGCCTTGCTTGGCGCCGCCGCCTATGCCGCCGGCCGCTGCGCCAATCGCCGCGCCTTTACCCGCATTGCC
>NZ_JANIBK010000016.1 GCF_024505165.1 Methylomonas rivi | reverse complement strand
GCGGTCCTCCGTGGGAACGAGGGGGCGAAGCGGTTTGCGGCCGCAAGTTTGGTTGAACCAAGCGGCATTCGTTACTGTATTCTTCTTGCCGCTTATTATTTTAATGGCTTGTTGTTAGAATGCCGGTAAGTTTCCAAGGCCTTCGCATAATGTCCAGCAATCTGTCGGTTCCTAAAGTTCGCAATCTTCTGCTGTTGCTGTCGGTTTTTATCTTAACCGCGTGCGACGTTTCCCAACTCAATAACCCTTATCCCGAGTCCGACCACGGTCAGGCTATCCTGTATTCGTCTTTTGCCGAGCGGCCCAAGCACTTGGACCCGGCGGTAGCCTATAGCAGTGACGAATACGGCTTTATTGGCCAGATTTACGAACCGCCGTTGCAATACCATTATTTGAAACGGCCGTATCAACTGGAACCTTTAACAGCTGCCAAAATGCCCGTAGTTCGCTACCTGGACGCACAAGGTAACGCATTGCCGGAAACCGCAGTCGACGCGGCGATTGCGTTTAGCGAATATCTGATAACCATTAAACCGGGCATTGCTTGCCAACCGCATCCGGCTTTCAGCCGAAGCGAATCCGGCGATTATTTGTATCACGCCCTGACTGACGAACAATTGTTGAGCATCAATACACTGGCGGACTTGCCGGTGCAGCAAAGCCGAACCTTAACGGCCGAAGATTATGTTTACCAGATCAAGCGGCTGGCCTATTCGAAAACGCAGTCGCCTATCGCTGAATTGATGGCCGGGTATATAGACGGCTTTGCCGAGTTTGCCCAAGCTACGGCGGCAATTCCGGTTCAAGAGCTGAAAAACCAATCCATGCGCGGCGTGCAAGCCTTGAGCGAGAATCAATACCGCATCCGCATCAAAGGCAAATATCCGCAATTTCAATATTGGCTGGCCATGCCGTTTTTCGCGCCGATGCCGTGGGAAGCCGATGCGTTTTATGCGCAGCCGGGTTTGAAAAACAAAAACATTACCCTGGACTGGTTTCCGGTCGGCACCGGGCCCTATTGGTTGCAGGAAAACAATCCCAATCGGCGCATGGTACTGGCGAAAAATCCGCATTACCACCCGGACTTTTATCCGAGTGAGGGCGACGCGGGCGACCGCGAAGCCGGTTGGTTGAACGACGCCGGCAAGCCGCTGCCGTTTGTCGACAAGGTGGTGTACACCTTGGAAAAAGAAACCATTCCGTACTGGGCCAAATTCTTACAAGGCTATTACGACGCCTCCGGCATTGCCTCGGATAGTTTCGACCAAGCCGTGCAGTTTTCAGGCAGCGGCGATCCGCAGTTGACCCCGATGATGCGGGACAAGCAGATTCAACTGCAAACCTCGGTGGCCACTTCGGTGTTTTACATGGGCTTTAATATGCTGGACCCCGTCATAGGCGGCGATAGCGAAGCAAACCGCAAACTGCGGCAAGCCATTTCCATTGCGGTGGATTATGAAGAATTTATCGCCATTTTCGCCAACGGCCGCGGCGTGGCCGCGCAAGGCGCGTTGCCGCCGGGCATCTTCGGCTATCAGGACGGCGAGGCCGGCATCAATCCGGTGGTTTACGACTGGCAAAACGGCAAACCGCAGCGTAAATCCATCGAAAAAGCCAAGCAATTGCTGGCGGAGGCCGGTTACCCGAACGGTATAGACCCGAAAACCGGCGAAGCCTTGCTGCTGTATTTTGATACCACGGCGACCGGCAGCGACGACAAGGCTTTGATGAACTGGTACCGCAAGCAATTCGAAAAGCTCGGCATTCAGCTGGTGATACGCGGCACCGATTACAACCGCTTTCAGGAAAAAATGCGCAGCGGCGCGGCGCAGATTTTCGTTTGGGGCTGGAATGCCGATTATCCCGACCCGGAAAACTTCTTCTTTCTGTTGTATGGGCCCAATTCCAAGGTCAAGCAGGGCGGCGAGAACGCCGGCAATTACGCCAACCCGGAATTCGACCGCCTGTTCGAGCAAATGCGCAACATGGACAACGGTCCGGAACGGCAAATCATCATCGACCGCATGCAAAGCATCTTGCGCCGGGACGCGCCTTGGCTGTTCGGCTATTTCCCCAAGGATTTCGCCTTGCTGCATAGCTGGTATAAAAACCTCAAGCCGGCTCGCATGATCAACAACCGCTTGAAATACAGCCGCATTGATACCGGCTTGCGCGAACAAAAACGCCGGGAATGGAATCATGCCGAGTTCTGGCCGTTGTTGGCGATTTTTGCCGCCTTGGGCTTGGCGATTTATCCGGCGGTTAAGGCTTATCGCCGCAGGCAATTCGAAACTTGATAAGGGTTGCCTTGGTGTTAAAGGACGTGTGTTATCGATTGACAAAACCGGCTGATAGCCATATTTTGGCTAATATTAGCCAAGCTGTAGGGGCATGCGATGCAAGTTAATATTTTGGAAGCCAAAAACAATTTGTCCAGTCTGGTGGTTGCCGCCGAGCGAGACGAAGAGGTGATTATCGCCCGTAACGGGGTACCGGTCGCCAAGCTCGTTAAATACAGCGCGCCCAAAGTTTCGCCGCCCGGTGCTTGGTTACAGCGGGTGGTGTATTCTACCGATTGGGATTCCGCCGAAACCAATGCCGAAATCGCCGATTTGTTCAATGGAACGGATGATGCGTCTGTTGCTTGATACCTGCATTGTTTACGATTGGTTGATGGGGCGGATCGAGCCCTTGTGGCTGGTCGAAAAAATTCAGCAAGAAGGCGCTTTCGTCAGCGCGGTTTCGATTTGGGAAATGGCGATTAAAAATGGACTGGGAAAATTGCCGTTGCCCACCCCGGCTTTCGCGGAAGACATACAGGCGCAGGGCTTTCAATGGCTGAACATGACGCCGTTTCATGCGCAAGCGATTCAACAATTAGCCCCGCACCACAAAGATCCGTTCGATCGTTTACTCATTGCGCAAGCGCGATGCGAAAGCTTGCGGATAGTAACCTACGACAAGGCGTTTCAAGTCTATACCGAGGATGTTTTGCTCATTGAAAAATAACGGCAGTTGCAATTTATGCTCAAGCGTCCACCGATAAGTTTTATTTAATATGATCACGTATATCATTCGCCGCTTTCTTTACGCCTTGCCGCTGTTGATGGCGGTCAATGTGCTGACTTTTGTGCTGTTTTTCGTGGTCAATAGTCCGGACGATATGGCCCGCATGCAGCTGGGGCAAAAGCACGTCACCGAACAAGCGATTCAAAACTGGAAGCATCAGCACGGTTACGATTTGCCGCTTTTGTGGAATGGCGGACAGGCGGGCGGCAAACAACTGACCGACACCATTTTCTATCAAAAATCGGTGAACCTGTTTTTGTTCGATTTCGGCATTTCCGACAGCGGCCGCAACATTGGTACCGACATTCGCCAGCGCATGTGGCCCAGTCTGGCACTGGCCTTGCCGTCCTTGATCGTCGGCTTGCTGGTGAATATCACGCTGGCGCTGTTGATGGTGCTGTTCCGCAATACTTATGTCGAACTGGGCAGCAGCGTGTTGTGCGTGATGCTGATGTCGGTATCGTCGTTGTTTTACATCATCGGCGGGCAGTTCCTGATCGGCAAACTGCTGAAGCTGGTGCCGATTTCCGGTTACGACAGCGGATTGGCGGCGCTCAAGTTTTTAATTCTGCCGGTGATTATCAGCGTGGTGGCCGGCATCGGTTCCGGCGCGCGCTGGTACCGGACGCTTTTTCTGGAAGAAGTGGAAAAAGATTACGTGCGTACCGCCCGCGCCAAAGGCCTTACCGAAACCCAGGTATTGTTCAAGCACGTGCTGAAAAACGCCATGATCCCAATTCTGACCGGTGTGGTGGTGGTATTGCCGTTGTTGTTTATGGGTAGTCTGATTATGGAATCGTTTTTCAGCATCCCCGGCCTGGGCAGTTACACCATCGATGCCATTAATCGGCAGGATTTCGCCATCGTCCGCTCCATGGTGTTTTTGGGCTCGGTGCTCTATATCGCCGGCCTGCTGCTGACCGATATTTCCTATACCCTGGTCGACCCGCGCGTGAGGTTAAGCTAATGATCGTGCTGTGGACAGACGCGTTGATTTATCTGTTGGTGGTAACCAGCGTGGTGTTTGCCTGGTATTTAGGCCGGCAACAGCACATGCGCAGGCCGTTAAAAAAAATCGCCGCCAGTCCGGTTGCAATGGCCTCTTTGACCTTGCTGCTATGTTTCGCGCTGATCGGTTTGGCCGATTCGATACATTTTAAAGACGGCGACAGTCGCGGTAACGAAGCCGTCAGCTTGCTGGACGTGGCTTGCGACACCATGCGCAAACACGGCGAGAAAACCTATTCCGCGCCGTTTGCAGTCCATGGCTATGCCAAGGAAACGCTAGCCCTAGACGACGGCTCCACCCGCTGGGATTATCCGCGCCTGCAATACGGCGGCGCGCATCTGGCCGATCCCGAAACGGAATGGGCGGGCGATGTTTTCGATAAAACGCTTAGCGGATTCAGCAGGGGTGCGGGCCTGATGCTGATGGTGTTATTGCTGGCTTGGGGCGACCAACACGAACGGCGCCGGGTTTTATGGCGCAGCGCCAGCAGCAAGGCCGTATGGGCCGCCTTGTTCTTGGTGGTGAGCGGCTGTTATACCTTGTTTTCCCTGTCGGCGTATTACCACGTGCTGGGTACCGATAAGGTCGGCGAGGACGTGTTTTATCAAACCCTGAAAAGCATACGCACCGGCCTGGTGATCGGTTCCCTGACCACCTTGGTCATGCTGCCGCTAGCCATCGTATTCGGTATCATGGCCGGGTTTTTCAAGGGCTGGGTCGACGATGTGATTCAATTCATCTACACCACGCTCAATTCCATTCCCAGTGTGTTATTGATAGCCGCTTCGATTCTGATGGTGCAGGTCTACATGACCAACCACCCGGAAAATTTCAACAATCTGCTGGTGCGCGCCGACATGCGCTTGCTGTTTCTATGCCTGATTTTGGGCGTGACCAGCTGGACCGGCCTATGTCGCTTGCTACGCGCCGAAACCCTAAAGCTGCGGGAAATGGAATACGTGTTGGCCGCGCAAGCCCTGGGTGTCAAACCGGCCATGATCCTGTTCCGCCACATCCTGCCCAACGTCATGCACATCGTGCTGATCAGTGTGGTGCTGGATTTCAGTTCACTGGTACTGGCCGAAGCGGTGCTGTCCTACATCAACATCGGCGTCGACCCCACCACACACAGCTGGGGCAACATGATCAACAGCGCCCGCCTGGAAATGGCCAGAGAGCCGGTGGTGTGGTGGTCGCTGACGGCGGCCTTCGTCTTCATGTTCGCGCTGGTGCTGGCGGCGAATTTGTTTGCCGATAGCGTCAGGGATGCGTTTGATCCGAGACGAGCTCAAGCAAGTTAAACGATGAATTGATTATGTCTAGATTAAAAAAACTTAGTATTAGCGGCTACAAGTCAATTCACAGCTTGAAAGGCCTTGAATTAAACGAAATAAATATTTTGTTAGGTGCTAATGGCGCAGGTAAAAGTAATTTTATTTCTGCATTTAAGTTCTTGGCCAACATATATGATAGAAATCTTAAAGCATATGTTCAAATGAACGGTGGCCCGGATTTATTATTATATTATGGGCGAAAAAAAACTACTCAAATGTCCTTGGCATTTCATTTTGGCCATAATAGCTACGAGTTTTCTCTGAGGCCCACTCTAGATAATAGACTTGTATTTGTTAGAGAAGAGCTTTGTTATGACGGTAGTGTGATTGCGCCTTACCCTTCATCAACAATCATCAACTCTGGCAATGATGAATCGTTGCTAAAAGAATCCAAGCATCATTATGCTCAGTACATTAAACCTGCTATAGAAAGTTGGCGCGTCTATCATTTTCATGACACTAGTGATACGGCATTAGTTAAGCAAATTCACTCAGTGTCAGATAACTTAAGACTCAAGCCGGATGCCTCAAATTTGGCGGCATTTTTAAATAGACTAAAACTTAAGTTTCCACAAAATTATTCTCTAATTATTAAAACAATACGGTTAGTTGCTCCATTCTTCGATGATTTTATTATTCGTGAAGGCGAAGAATCAATTCAACTGGAATGGAAAGAAATCGGCAACCCAGATACTCCTTTCAAAGGACATGTATTGTCAGATGGTACTTTGAGGTTTATTTGTCTTGCAACTTTGCTATTACAACCTAAGTTATTGATGGCCGACACCATCTTGATTGATGAGCCGGAGTTAGGTTTACATCCTTATGCTTTGGGTGTTTTAGCTGATTTGATAAAGCTTGCTTCGGAAAGTACTCAGTTAATCATCTCTACACAGTCGGTCGAGTTAATCAATTATTTCTCAGTCAACGATTTAATTGTGGTGGATCGAGTCAATAATGCATCTACTTTTCGACGGCTCGATGAATCCCAATTAACGGATTGGCTAATGGATTACAGCTTAGGAGATTTGTGGAAGCAAAACATTATTGGCGGGAGGCCAGCCTAATGATGCGCGTTTATGTTGTCTGCGAAGGGCCAACTGAAGAAACTTTTGTACGAAATGTTTTGGCACCAAAACTGGCTCATCAGCAGATTTTTTTGACTGGACGCGGTGTTACAACTTCACGAGGTCATAGAGGAGGGGCTTTAAATTATGATCGGGTAAAGCTGTTTATCCTTAATTGCCTGAAAGAAGAAAATGCTACTATTATCACCACTTTTTTTGATCTGTATGGACTGGAAAAACGCTTTCCTGGTTATGAGAAAAGTCAGGCGATAATCGATGTTTATCAAAGAACTCAGTTTCTCGAACAAGCGCTGAAAGATGATATTGCTCAATCAAATAATACATATTTAAATCGCTTTGTGCCTTACATTCAGCCTTATGAGTTTGAAGGGTTACTATTCTCAGACATTTCAAAATTAACGGATATTCATTCAGAATGGTCAAAAGCATTAATTAAGTTACAAGCTGATCGTAGCGACTTTGAAACACCTGAGCACATTAATAATAGCTATGAAACTAAACCTTCCGAACGCATCAAGAAGGCTTTGGAGTCAGTACAAATTTTTGCCAGCTCCAAAAAATCTTACCGTAAGACCTATCATGGCCCGCTGGCGATTCAAAACATCGGTATCGATAAATTATGTGCAGAGTGCAAACATTTTGCTGATTGGTATCAGCAATTAACCGATTTAGGAACTGCCTAGATGAAGCCCTTGTTATCAGTCGAACATTTATCGGTTAGCTTTAGCTTCCAAAATAAAGTCGTCGACGACATCAGCTTCGAAATCCGTTCCGGCGAAACCTTTGCTTTGGTCGGTGAATCCGGTTCCGGTAAATCCATTACCGCGTTGTCGGTGCTGCGGTTGTTGCCGAATAACGCGCAGATGCAGGCAGCAGGCATGGTTTTACAAGACCGGGATTTGCTGAAAATTCCGGAAATCGATTTTTGCAGGCTGCGCGGTCGCCGCATCGGTTTGATTTTCCAGGACCCGATGTCGTCGCTGAATCCGGTCATGACGATCGGCGAGCAGGTTGCCGAAGTATTGAATATCCATTTTCAACTAGCCAAGGACGAGGTCAGGCAACGGGTATTGGAACTGATCAAACAGGTGGAAATTCCGGAACCCGAGCGCCGCATCAACGAATATCCGCATCAATTGTCCGGCGGCCAACGGCAGCGGGTGATGATTGCGATTGCGCTGGCCGGCAAACCGGATTTGCTGATCGCGGATGAGCCGACCACGGCGCTGGATGTGACCATACAGGCGCAGATTCTGGACTTGCTGAAAAATCTGCAGCAGCAAACCGGCATGGCCTTGTGGCTGATCAGTCACGATTTGGCTCTGGTATCCAATATCGCCGATCGCATCGCGGTGATGCAAAAAGGCAAGATAGTCGAAACCGCCGCCACCGGCGAATTTTTTCGGCAAGCCAAGCACCCTTACAGTTTGAAATTACTGGCGGCTTTGCCGAAGATGGAAAGCTGCCTGGATCGAGTCGCCCAAAACAAGCCGCCGTTGTTGAAGGTGGAGGATTTCAAGGTCTATTACCCGATCCGCAAAGGCATTTTCAAACGCGTGGTAGGTCATGTCAAAGCCGTGGATGGGGTGGATTTTGAACTGCATGCCGGCACCACGCTGGCGCTGGTCGGAGAATCCGGCTGCGGTAAAACCAGCATGGGCAAGGGCTTGTTGAATCTGATTCCGGCCCATGCCGGGCGGGTGTTGTTTGATGACATCGATTTGACGCAATTGCAGGGCGAAGCCTTGCGGAAACAACGGGCGGCCATGCAGATCGTGTTTCAAGACCCGTTCGCGGCCATGAATCCCAGAATGCTGGTGGGCGACATTATCGCCGAAGGCTTGCGTGCATTGCGATCGGACATCACTCGTCCGCTGATGCAAAGCCGGGTGGCTGAATTGCTGCAGCAAGTGGATTTACCTGCTGATGCCGCCTTGCGTTATCCGCACGAATTTTCCGGCGGCCAGAGGCAGCGTATCTGTATTGCCCGGGCGCTGGCCGTGGAACCCAAACTGATTATTTGCGACGAGCCGACCAGCGCATTGGATGTTTCGGTACAGGCGCAAATCATCGCCTTGCTGAAAGAACTGCAAAAACAGCAAAGCCTGAGCTTTTTGCTGATCACCCACAATCTGGGCGTGGTGGCGGAAATGGCCGACGAAGTGGCGGTGATGTACCGGGGTAAAATCGTCGAACAAGGACTGGTCGAACAGGTTTTAACCCAGCCCCGGCATGCTTACACCAAAACCTTGCTGGCGGCCGTGCCAAAACTGCAGTCCACGCGGAAGCATTAACTCATTCTATATCGATATGTACTTCGTTGCGGCGTAATGCCGGGATCGTCCAGGGCGGATCGTAAGCCACCGAGCGCGCGGGCGATAGGGCTTTATAAGCATGCCGGTTCAGCCAGGCACTTAATTCGTCTGCCATCGTGCTGATTTTTTCCTCGCTCAAACTGCCGGAATACCGCAGCACGGCGACCTTTTTGGCGGGTAGTTGTTTGATTTCCACCAGAGGATCCAGCGGTTCGGGCAGGGTGGATAACGTGTATTCCGGCGGCATCACGAACGCCATGCGCCAATGTCCGGCGGATTTTTGCTGTAACACCGGAGCGGTCATGGCTATTTTTTCGCCTTGCTGTTCCCGGTAAACCGGCGTGGTCATGGCCATTTTTTGCTGTTGGCGATTGTTACCGAAAATATAGCCGGCCAGACGGTTAAACCCTACCGAACCGCTGTTGGCGTAATCGGCGTCTACGTGGGTTTCCGCGATCAGTAAAGGCCGATAGGCGCGGATTTCAATGTCGCCGTCTTGCAAAATCAACGTGTACGCGGCTTCCGCGCTGTTGCGTATACCAAGTATGGAGCACCCCGCTAAAAACAGGCTTGCCAATAGTTGCATTAACGTTTTTATCATTTGCAAGTCCGGGAATAATGGCGACAAATCGCCCTCGGCTTCCAGTATGCCGCGAAATATTTTTTTTGCGGTAGATTGCTGACGTGCTCCAGTTGATCTTTCAGGATTAAGCCTATGAATCTTTATCAACTCTATCGCCGGCAGGCATTAACGCTGACACGTCAGGAAGCCTGGGATTTCTTTTCCTCGCCGCATTACCTGAACCAGATCACCCCGGACTTTTTTAACGTTGAAATTACCTCGAAGGTTCCGGCAAAAATTTACACCGGCCTGATGATAGCTTACCGGATGAGAGCCGTGTTCGGCAGGGCTATGCCCTGGTTGTCGGAAATCAGCCACTGCGACGAGCCGCACCGGTTTGTCTATCAACAAGCGGTCGGCCCGTTCAAGTTTTGGAGTCACGAAGTGTGCCTGACCGAACAGCAGGGGCATATTGTCATGGAAGACATTGTGTTTTATGCCATGCCGTTCGGCTGGTTCGGGCGGATCATGCACAGTTTGCTGATTCGTAAAAAACTGCAACGGATTTTCGACACCCGGCAAGCTTATTTGCATGCCAAATGGGGCGTGGGCGTGTAAATTAGGGCTTTTGGTTCAAGCCGGTTTATCCCAATGCCTATTTTCATCATCTTCTGTATCGTGTTGACGACGCTGGTGCAAACCCAGAGTCTCTATTTGCCTTTCCTTAACGATGAGCCGGTATGGATGGCCGGAGCCGGTCTGGCCGGGCTGTTTTTGTTGGGCGGTTGCTTGAAAAAACTGTCAAGCAGCGTCTGGCAGGACGGTTTCTGCTGTAGCGTTTTATGGGCCTGGTACGGTTACTGGGAGCCCTTGTTCAGCAAAGGTTCGCCGATGTTTCATGTGTTCCCCATCTACTATGCTTTGCTTTGCGGCTGGATGCTGCTGGCCTTCATCAATAAAGCGCCCCGCTTCGACCGCGAATCGCGGGAGGCTTTGCGTTATCTGCAGCAATATCTGTCGCGTTTTGATACCTGCGCGTTGGCCGTGGCTGTGCTGATCGGGCTGGCGATGCCGGACCATTACCTACTGTATCCCATTGTGATGACGCTGTTCATCGTGCGGAGTACGTTTCAACGCTGTCTGGAAATTATCGACAGCCAGTAGAATCAGATTAATCAGTCTATGCAAACGCCCGCCAAGATCGCATGGAAACTGTTTTACAGGCGGCTATCTGTGTGATAATGCGCGGCTTTAACCAGTTGTGGATCGTGTGGGGATAAAAATGGACGAGAACAAGAAAAAGGCGCTGGGCGCCGCATTGATGCAGATTGAGAAACAGTTCGGCAAAGGCTCGGTCATGCGGATGGGCGATGTCGCCGCCTCCCGCGATATTGAGGTTGTGTCTACCGGTTCATTGTCTTTGGATATTGCCTTGGGCGTGGGCGGTTTACCGCGCGGCCGGGTGATTGAAATTTACGGGCCGGAGTCCTCCGGCAAAACCACTTTGACCTTGCAAACCATAGCCCAAATGCAAAAACTGGGCGGCACGGCGGCGTTTGTCGATGCCGAGCACGCGTTGGACCCGGTTTATGCGGAAAAAATCGGCGTCAATATCGACGATTTGCTGGTATCGCAACCGGATACCGGCGAACAGGCCCTGGAAATCACCGACATGCTGGTACGTTCCGGCGCGGTCGATATCGTGGTAGTCGACTCGGTGGCGGCATTAACGCCGAAAGCCGAAATCGAAGGCGACATGGGCGACTCGCACATGGGGCTGCAAGCCCGTTTGATGTCGCAAGCCTTACGTAAACTGACCGCGAATATCAAGCGCTCAAATACGCTGGTGATTTTTATCAACCAATTGCGGATGAAAATCGGCGTGATGTTCGGCAACCCGGAAACCACCACCGGCGGTAACGCCTTGAAATTTTATGCGTCGGTTCGGCTGGATATCCGCCGTATCGGCGCCATCAAGAAAGGCGACGAGGTGATCGGCAACGAAACCCGGGTCAAAGTGGTCAAAAACAAAGTCGCACCGCCGTTCAAGCAGGCCGATTTCGAGATTCTGTACGGCGAAGGCGTGTCCTTCTTCGGCGAACTGGTCGACCTGGGCGTGGAATTCGGCTTCGTACAAAAGTCTGGTTCCTGGTACAGCTACAACAACGACAAAATCGGCCAAGGCAAGGACAATGCCAAGCAGTTTTTGAAGGACAACCCGGACAAAGCCGCAGAGCTGGAAAAAGCCATACGCGAAAAAGCCTTTGCCAAATTAGCGACATTGCCGCCAGTTGCGCCCGATGCGGAAGCAGACGTCGAGTTCGTCGACGGCGACTGAGCGCCGGCAACAAATCGAAGCGACTTGTCTGCGTTTATTAGCCAGACGCGAACATAGCCGAAAGGAATTACTGGATAAGCTGGCGCTGCGCGGTTTTCAGCGCGATGAGGTGGAACTTGTCATTGCCGATATGGCCGAACAAAACTGGCAAAACGACGAACGTTATGCCGAATGTTACGTGCGTCAGCGCATCGCCGGCGGCTACGGTCCGGTGCGTATTCGTTACGAACTGCAGCAGCGCGGTATAGAACATGCCGATTTGGATGCGCTGGCTGAACAGCAAGGCGACTGGCAAAATCTGCTGATGGACGTGTACTGCAACAAATATGGCGAGGAAACAGCTTTAACGCAAAACGAATGGCTAAAACGCAGCCGTTTTTTGCAGCAACGCGGCTTTAGCGGCGAGATGATCAAACGCTTGTTTGCGGAATTGAAGATTAAATTGCGTAGGCTGGGTTGAGCTACGTGAAGTCCGGCATCAATTGACTTATCGCTGGGTTTCGCTTCGCTCAACCCAGCCTACATGTGTTTAAAGAATAAAAACAACCGAAGTAACCACCATGAAAAAAATGACCAGCGCCGAATTGCGGGCCGCCTTTTTGGAGTTTTTCCGTCAACACGGCCATGCCGTGCGTCCTTCCAGCTCTTTGGTTCCGGGTAACGATCCGACCTTGCTGTTTACTAATGCCGGGATGGTGCAGTTTAAAGACGTATTTTTGGGCCGGGAAAAAACCGATTTTACCCGCGCGGCCACCAGCCAACGCTGCGTGCGGGCCGGCGGCAAGCATAACGATCTGGAAAATGTCGGTTATACCGCCCGACATCATACGTTCTTCGAAATGCTGGGTAATTTCAGCTTCGGCGATTATTTCAAAAAAGAGGCCATTCATTACGCCTGGGACTTTTTGACCAAGGAGCTCGGCATTCCGGCGGAACGCCTATGGGTGACGGTGTTTAACGAGGATTCGGAAGCTGAAGCCATCTGGCTGGAAGATGTCAAAATCGACCCGAACCGGTTTTCCCGCATCGGCGCCAAGGACAATTTCTGGTCCATGGGCGACGTCGGCCCTTGCGGCCCCTGCACCGAGATTTTCTACGACCACGGCGAACACGTGGCCGGCGGCCCTCCAGGCAGCCCGGATGAAGACGGCGACCGTTATATCGAAGTCTGGAATCTGGTATTCATGCAATACGACCGCGACAAGGACGGCAACCTGACGCCGCTGCCGGCGCCCTCCGTGGATACCGGCATGGGGCTGGAACGGATTGCCGCCGTGTTGCAAGGCGTGCATAGCAACTACGAAATCGATTTATTCCAAAATCTGCTGAAAGTGGCCGCCAAACTGGCCGGCACCAGCGATTTAAACAACAGCTCGTTGCGGGTGATTGCCGACCATATCCGCTCCTGCGCCTTCATGGTGGCCGACGGCGTATTGCCGTCCAACGAAGGCCGCGGCTACGTGCTGCGCCGCATCATTCGCCGGGCCATCCGCCACGGTTACCGTTTGGGCATCCGGGAAGTGTTCTTCTACCAATTGGTGGCGCCTTTGGTGGCCGAGATGGGCGAGGCCTATCCAGAGCTGGCCAAGGCCCGGGAACAAGTCGAACGGGTGCTGAAAAAAGAAGAAGAACGCTTCGCCGAAACCCTGGAACAAGGCATGAAAATTCTGGAGGCCTGCGTCGCCAAACTGGACAGCCATGTCATCCCCGGCGACGTGGTGTTTCAGTTGTACGATACCTACGGCTTTCCGGTCGATTTGACCGCCGATTTCGCCCGCGAACACAATCTCAGCGTCGACCACCACGGTTTCGAAGTGGAAATGAGCGCCCAGCGCGACCGCGCCCGCGCCGGCGGCAGCTTCGCGGCCGATTACGATCAGGACATCAAACACGACAGCGATACCGAGTTTACCGGCTATTACACCTTGAACGGTTCGGTGGAAATCATCGGCCTGTATAAAAAAGGCCAACCGGTGGAAAGCCTGGAAGCCGGCGACGAAGGCGTGGTGATTTTGGATCAAACCCCGTTTTATGCCGAGTCCGGCGGCCAGGTCGGCGATACCGGTCTGATCGAATGCGGCGGCGCGGTATTCGAAGTGCACGATACCCAAAAACAGGGCGGCAAGCTGTTCCTGCACAAGGGTAAAGTGCTGCAAGGCACGCTAACCAGCGGCCAGGCCTGCGAAGTCAGCGTCGACGCGGAAACCCGCAAAGCCACCGAACGCAACCACTCCGCCACCCACTTGTTGCACGCGGCCTTGCGCACCACGCTGGGCGAACATGTGGCGCAGAAAGGTTCGCAGGTTAATGCCGAGCGCTTGCGTTTCGACTTCTCGCATTTCGAGCCGATGACGGCGGCGGAAATCGCCATTATCGAAGACATGGTCAACCAGCAAATTCGTTTGAACAACCCGGTGGCGGCGGAAGTGATGGCCAAAGACGAGGCCATGAAAGCCGGGGCGATGGCCTTGTTCGGCGAAAAATACGGCGACGAAGTGCGGATATTGAAAATCGGCGAATTTTCCACGGAACTGTGCGGCGGCACCCACGTGGATAGAGCCGGCGACATCGGCTTGTTCAAAATCATCGGCGAAACCGGCGTGGCCGCGGGCGTGCGCCGCTTGGAAGCCGTGACGGGAAAAGCAGCTTTGGAATGGATTGAACAGCGCGAAAACGCCCTGCAAAACATTGCCAGTCTGCTGAAAACCTCGCCGGATAAGGCCGCCGACAAAGTCCAGCAACTGGTGGAAAAAAACCGCACGCTGGAAAAAGAGCTGGAAAAACTGCAAGCTAAGCTGGCCAGTTCGGCCGGCGACGAAATGACCGGTCAGGCCGTCGACGTCAACGGCGTCAAAGTGTTGGCCGTGAAGCTGGATGATGTCGACCCCAAAGCTCTGCGAGATTTGGCCGATCAACTCAAAAACAAACTCGGCACGGCGGCTCTGGTGCTGGCGGTGGTCAGCGGCGATAAAGTCAGCCTGATCGCCAGCGTTTCCAAGGACACCATGGATAGGGTCAAGGCCGGCGAACTGGTCAATTTTGTTGCCACTCAAGTCGGCGGTAAAGGCGGCGGTCGGCCGGATATGGCTCAGGCTGGCGGCAACGATCCAACCAATCTGGCCGCAGCGTTAAAAGCGGTGCCGGAGTGGGTGAGGGAGCGGCTAGCCGGTTAGTGTTTTGAGCGGTGGATTAAGATGCCTTACGTATCCATGTTTTTTGGAATTATTATTCGGATGTTTCATAACGACCACAATCCACCGCATTTTCATGCTGAATATCAAGGTCAACGCGGTGGATGGAAATATGATCAAAGGCAACATAAGCTCTAAAACCGCCAAAAAACTGATTCAGGAATGGGCGTTACTGCATCAGGAAGAGCTGATGCAGAACTGGTAAAAAGCCAATCAAGGTAAACAGATTGATAGAATCGAACCTCTCAATTGACGGAGAATAATCATGCAGTACATGCCCGTTGTTGTTGATGCCGAATATTTAAGCGATTACAAAATTAAACTGACTTTCGATAATGGCGAAAAACGAATTGCTGATTGTTGGAAATGGCTGAATGGCGAAGTTTTCGAGCCATTGAAAGATAAACAGTATTTTCAGAAGTTTTTTGTCGATGGCTGGAGCATATCCTGGCCGAATGGAGCGGATATTGCGCCGGAGACTTTGTATGAAGAGGGTGAGGTTGTTTGAGTTAATTTGTCGCTGACGCGACGGGTGATTTATATGTCGGTTCGCGGACCGACAACCGCGATACTTTCTTTTGCGTCGCCAAAAGAAAGTATCCAAAGAAAAGGCGACCCGGATGCCGCTTACTCCCAGCGCTCCTCGCTTTTGACGGGGGTTGCCGAAAGGGGCTTTCTGCCCCTTCGTCAACGCGATGCATCCCTGCATCGCCCCTGTCGGGCGAATCCCGCCAAAAGCTCCGGTGCTCGGCGCGGCAAACGGGATGAAAACCCTCCTAAATGTAGGTTTGGTTAGCAATAGCGTAACCCAACATTTCGGAGCGGCAATCTGCGACAGCTGATTTTTGTTGGCTAGGCTAAATGAAATGAAACCCAGCTTTGATGTTTATTGCTGGGTTTCGAGTTGCTCTACCCAGCCTACGGCCCTCGGCGCGGCATACGGGACAAAACCCTCCCCTATGTAGATTGAATTAGCGATAGGGTAAAGCAATATTTTGTAAGATAAATCATTACAGTTTGTTAGTTGGAGAATATTGTTTGCTTAATTATTCTTTTTATCCATTCAATAAGGCATTGGAAGATATTGATGGAAGCGACTTGTCTCTTTTGAGAAAAATATCCGAAGGCTGGTATATTGATTATAAGGTTCAAGGTTTAAAAATTGTTGATTACGGAAAACATTTGTGCGCTTTCGCTAATCAATATGGTGGATGGTTAATAATTGGAGTAAGTGAGAAGAATGATGGATCTCGATCTGCAGATGAATTTCTGGGTGTAGAAAAAAGTAATGTAGAAAAAATTACATTAGAAATAAGAGAGGCTGCGTCTTCTCATGTAAACCCGGAAATCTTATATGAAGAAAAGGTCATTGATGGTCCCCTAGAAGAAATAGGTCTAGTTGAAGGGAAGTCGATTATTGTCATCGGTATTCCAAGGAGTTTCAATACGCCCCACATTCATTCATCTGGAAGAATCTATCGTCGTTTAGCTGATCAGTCAAAACCAAAAGAAGAAACAGACAGATATATTCTTGATGAACTGTGGAAAAGGGGTAATGAACATCGTGAGAAAACGATTAAAAGATTGACTCAGATTCCTGAGTTACCAAAAAGCCAATCCAGTCAACCATGGGTGCATATTTACTTTAAGCCAAGCGAATGGCAACTATCGCCGGAAAAAAAGTTAAGCTTTGATGAATTTGTTCGAATCGTTACAAATTCAGATAACAGTGTTGTTGGTGTACATGCGCCAATGACAGCTGTTCACAGTGCGGTGAATGGTTTTGTTGCTAGACAGATTGCGAATAATGACCCTAGTCTAGCGACTTTAACATTTCGATGGTGGCACGATGGAGTTGTGCGCTTTGATGTACCGTTAAATTTATATGATTTTTCTGGATTTCAAGAAACTCATGAAAAAAATATATATGCAAAACAATTTTGTCGCATTGCATATGAAAGGCGCTATGAAAATATGAATATAGTTGATTATTCGATTTTTCCTCAAGTTTTGGCCGCGTTAACCAATTGTTATCTTCATATGCTTAAGGCTATTGGGGATAATCGTGATGTCTACTCATGTTTTACATTGATAAATATATTTCACACTTCGCCCTATGTGGATTCAAAAGGATTTATTGAGAGAATTGAATCATATTCTCTACCATTAACAATGGATTGTGAAATAGTTTTTCCAAAAGAACCCACTGAAGATAGTATGTTAATTCATCAGGCAGCTTTGCGAGACGCGGATTGCTCAGATCGAGAAACATATCAATCTGTTCCATATGTATTTTGTGGTTCAATAATCTATAATATTTTTACTTGTGTGGGGCTTGTTTCAGACATAAATGTTTTTGAAGATACAGAGATGTTGGGTTTTAGTAAAGTCAATAATCTGACGTAAAGTTTAAATAGTTAAGTTTGTTAGATGAGTCTCTTAGCGAAACAGCGAACCATATTTTGTAATGGTTGGTTTTCTTACAAATTTCGGGATGGTTTTCCCCCGTATGCCGCGCCGAGCACCGGAGCTTTTGGCGGGATTAGCCCGATAGGGGCGATGCAGGGATGCATCGCGTTGACGAAGGGGCAGGAAGCCCCTTTCGTCAACCCCCGTTGAAAGCGAGGAGCGCAGGGAATAAGCGGCGTCCGGGTGTCTTTTCTTTTGGGTACTTTTCTTTGGACAAGCAAAGAAAAGTACCCCGCTTGCCGGTGCGGGAACCGGCGTTAAAATAATCCGTCGCGATAGCGACACATTTATTAAAGCCTAAGAGCCGAGAAGGTCTAAAAGAGCATGGCATTGTACATCTATAAATTCGGCGGTACCTCCGTCGGCACGGTCGAACGCATTAAAGCGGTGGCCGAGAAAGTCAAAAAAGCCCGCGACGCGGGCGATCGGATCGTGGTGGTGGTGTCGGCGATGAGCGGGGAAACCAATCGCCTGGTGGCGCTGGCCAAGGAAATGCAAATGCAGCCGACCGATCGCGAGCTGGATGTGCTGCTATCCACCGGCGAGCAGGTCACCATCGCCTTGTTGGCTATGGCCTTGCACAATTTGGGTTGCGAGGCGCGTTCTTATACCGGCGCGCAGGTGCGCATTCTGACCGACAGCGCCCATACCAAAGCCCGGATACGCGAGATCGACGAAGCTAAGATGCGTGCCGATCTGGATGCCGGCCGGGTGGTGGTTGTCGCCGGTTTTCAAGGCGTGGACGAGCACGGCAATATCACGACCTTGGGCCGCGGCGGCTCGGATACCACCGGCGTGGCGCTGGCGGCGGCTTTAAAGGCCGACGAATGCCATATCTATACGGATGTCGACGGCGTGTATACCACCGACCCGCGCGTGGTGCCCAAAGCCCGCCGCCTGGATCGCATCACCTTCGAGGAAATGCTGGAAATGGCCAGCCTGGGTTCCAAGGTATTGCAAATCCGCTCGGTCGAGTTCGCCGGCAAATACAACGTCAAATTGCGCGTATTGTCTTCGTTTATGGAAGGCAACGGCACCCTTATTACCTACGAGGAATCAGAAATGGAAAGAGCGTTAATTTCAGGCATCGCGTTTAACCGGGACGAAGCCAAGCTGACTTTGACCGGCGTGCCTGATCTGCCGGGCGTGGCGTCGAAAATTCTGGGGCCGGTCGCCGCCGAAAATATCGAAGTGGATATGATCGTGCAGAACATTTCCGCCCACGGCACTACCGACTTTACCTTTACCGTCAACCGCAACGATTTTGCCCGCGCCAAAAACGTGCTGGAAGGTTTGCGTAACGAATTGGGCGGCAATACCACGGTGATCGGCGACAACAGCATTGTCAAGGTCTCCATCGTCGGTGTCGGCATGCGCTCGCATGCCGGTATCGCCAGTACCATGTTCAAAACCCTGGCCGATGAAGGCATCAATATTCAGATGATTTCCACCTCCGAGATCAAAATTTCCGTGGTGGTGGACGAAAAATATCTTGAACTGGCCGTGCGCGCCTTGCATAAAGCCTTTGGCCTGGACCGGGAATAAGCCTGTCTGCGCGCTGAGGAATAAGTTCTCGTAAGTCGGGTTACGGCTGTGCCTAACCCGGCGCTTGACTTGAAGCGGTTATTGCCCTAGTTTGATTTCGCTTTTATAAAAATTGCCGTCAATAACAATAACAAATTCGCCATGACCATAAAGCAACCCTCATCGACGCCGCACCCCTTGTTTTTTTCGCCTTGTTTGCAGCGCTTGCCTGCCGCCGCAAAGGGTAACCGGTCATGAGCCTGCGGGTGGGGATAGTCGGGTTGGGCAGGATAGGCGGCGGGGTGCTGCGGAACAACTTCGCCCAGGCGCCGGGCGGGAAATACGATATCCGGGTGGTGTGCGACGTGATGCCCATCGATCATGTCGCCTATCTGATCGCTCACGACAGCACCTACGGGCGGCCGCCGTTTACGGTGGATTACGAGGGTAGCGATCTGATTTTGGGCGGCAACAGAGTGCGTTACCAACGCGTCGATCGCCGCCGCAGTCCGCCCGAGAGCGACAGTTTTGCCCCGCTCAGGGAATTCGATTTGGACGTATTGTTCGACGCCACCGGCACCGCGTCGATTGCCGACTTTCGGGCCCTGATTCGGCAAAAAGTCGCCAAAAAAATTCTGTGCACCTGGAATGTAACGGGGGGCGACATCAGCGTCGTGTTCGGGGTTAACCATCAGAGTTACGATCCGGCCTTGCACGATGTGATTTCCGCCAGCACCTGCACCGGCAATGCGATGGTGCCTTTGTGCTACATTCTCGACAAACATTTCGGCGTCGATTACGCTCGTATCATTACTATCCATCCGGCGCTATCCGACCAAAAAGTCCTGGACGGCTATCATCCTTCCTCGCAATTGGGCCGCGCCTGCGCGGTGTCGATTGTGCCGACGCCGACCAATGTCGGCAAATCCACCGCGCTGGTGCTGCCGGAATTGGACGGCAAGCTGGATTCCTTGTCCTATCGGGTGCCGACCGCTATTGTGTCGGTGATCGATTTTACCGCCAATCTGTCGCGAGATACTGAGCTGGAGGAAGTGTCGGAATTATTCAACAGCTATGCCAACGGTACGCTGGCGGGTATTCTGCATTGCGAATACGGCGCTTGGGGCCACCAGAAAGCCAGTATCGATTATCAGGAAACGCCTTACTCGGCCATCGTGTTGATGGAACATTTGACCCTTAGCAACCGGCGCCAGCTCGGCGTGGCGCTAATGCACGATAACGAACATGCTTATTGCCGCCGGGTATTGGATGTTTTGGGCGTGCTGGAAAGCCGCCGGGGGTAATGCGGCGGTATGGCTTTCGACATCGACGGGCGATTGCTATTGCAGCCGGCGCAGTAAATCTTGGCCGTTAAGCAGGGCCTGTTTGGCGATAAACAGTTGCCATGCCAGCGGTTTGCCGGTTTGCCCGGCATTGAATGCAGCGATGTAGTCGCTCCGAACCGTCCGATGGGCGGCGATATTGAGTACGGGATAGTCTTCGCCCAAGAAAATCAGATTCATCAGCAGGCGCGCGCAGAGGCCGTTATTGTTTTGAAAAGGCTGCAGCGATAACAGCCGGAAATGCGCTTCGGCGGCGAACAGCAGCGGGTGCAGAAATGGGCCTTCCAGGTTCAGCCAATGCAGGTGTTCCTCCAGCAGTTGCGGTATTTGGTCGGCCGGCGGCGCCATTTGATCGTTGATCAGCTTGGCCGGCTGGTTGCGGTAAGCACCGCCGGTTTGATGTTGCAGGCCGCGGGATAGCATGATATGCAGTTTTTGCAGCGCGCCGGTCGACAGCAAATTTTGTTCGGCGGCTTGTTCGCGGACGAATTGCATGGCTTGATAATGGTTCAATACCGTCAGATTTTCCGCCATCGGTTTGCCGGGCAGCATCAGGCCGTTTCTGATCACCATGTCGGTTTCCGGTAAAGTCAGGCTGCCGCCTTCCAAGGCAGTGCTGTCATGGGTGTAGGCAATGTCCAGATTTTGCTGTAAAACCCGGTCGATTTCGGGCGCTTGCAATTGCAGTTCCGCCTTAAGCAGGTCGATTTCGGCAAGCAACAAATCCAGACTATCGGTAATGGCCATCGGCAAGTCTCCTAAAGCGGCGTTAACCCGGCGGCGTCACGCCGCGCAGTTCGTAAAATTCCCGTACAAATTCGTCGAAGCGCTGCTCGGCTATCGCATCGCGGATGCCTTGCATCAGTTCCAGATAATAATGCAGGTTGTGGATGGTGTTGAGGCGCGAGCCCAGCATTTCCTTGCATTTGTCCAGATGCTTCAAATACGAGCGCGAATAGTTGCGGCAGGTGTAGCAACCGCAAGTTTCGTCCAGCGGCCGGGTATCGAACTGGTATTGGTTGTTGCGAATTTTGATGACGCCGTAACGGGTGAACAAATGGCCGTTGCGGGCGTTACGGGTCGGCATCACGCAGTCGAACATGTCCACGCCGCGGCGCACGGCTTCCACTAAATCTTCCGGGGTGCCTACGCCCATTAAATAACGGGGCTTGTCGCCCGGCATGTCCGGCATGATGGCGTCCAGCGTGGCCAGCATTTCATGCTTGGGCTCGCCGACCGACAGGCCGCCTATGGCGTAACCGTCGAAGCCGATGTTAGTCAGGCCGTTAACCGACTCGCGGCGCAGTTCCGGATACATGCCGCCTTGCACGATGCCGAATAGCGCCGAAGGGTTGCCTTCGTGAGCGCGTTTACTGCGTTCCGCCCAGCGTAGCGACAGCCGCATCGAGTCGGCGGCTTGCTGGTAGGTGGCCGGGTAGGGCGTGCATTCGTCGAAAATCATCACGATGTCGGAGCCCAAGTCGCGCTGTACCTGCATGGATTCTTCCGGGCCCATGAAAATCTTGCTGCCGTTGATCGGCGATTTAAAGGTCACGCCTTGTTCGCTGATCTTGCGCAGGGCGCCCAGGCTGAAAACTTGAAAGCCGCCGGAATCCGTCAGAATGGGTTTTTGCCAGCGCATGAAATCGTGCAGGTCGCCATGGGCCTTCATGACCTCCATGCCGGGGCGCAGCATTAAATGAAAGGTGTTGCCGAGGATGATTTGCGCGCCCAGTCCCAGTAGATCTTCCGGCGTCAGCGATTTGACCGCGCCATAGGTGCCGACCGGCATGAAAATAGGGGTTTCCACCACGCCGCGGTTGAAGGCCAGTTGGCCGCGGCGGGCCTGGCCGTCGGTGGTTTTGAGAGTGAATTCCATAGCTTATAAAACATAAAAGCCCGGTGTTATCCGGACGGGGCGAGAGTCGGGCCAGCGGCGTTTAGATGTCCATCAACAGCATGGGAACGCCGTAGGTCAGCACAAAATAACTGAAGGCGAAAATGACGCTGACGCTGGTGCGGTAGTTGAAAAATTGTCTGAAAATATAGCTGACGATGGCGATATACCACACCACCAAAATTGTCGCGGCGGCAATATTGATTTCCTCGCGCGTTTCGATGTGTTGCATCGTCATCCATAAATCCAGCATCTCCGCGCCCACCGCCAAGGTCATGATGAAGTTTTCGCAAACGAAAATGGAGGTGTATAGCTGGTTGAAGTAATGCCATTTTTTTTCGAATAACAGCAGGACGGCTATGGAGCTGAAGGCCATGATAAACCGGCCCAGCACTTCCAGTGTGCCGTCGGCCGGGTCTGAAATCAGGCCTTCGACGATGCAGCCGGAGATAATATAAAACGACACGTTTTTCCACATGAAGGATCCGGGCGGGACCAAATCGGCCGGGTTATTTAGAAACCAACAGCTGGAAAGATACTTCAGCAATAACTTCATAATGTCAGGGTTGCGCCGCGGAGCGAAGAGGTAATTGAAAAATTAGCCGCGCATTATAACCGCCGGGACGAAAAGAAAAACCGCTGTTGTAAAGGAGTGGGGGATAATCGGCGGGATTAAACGCCCGGCATGGCATGCGCGGGGATATGGGTCTTACGGGGGAAAAGAGATAAACGAGATCTCCCGCCTGCGCCGTCTCATGCTTTCGTCCTTGAACCGGAGGTTCAAGTGGAAACCAAATCCAGTCAATCAGGCTTCCTGAATAAACAGGCATGCGCACCATGAATGGCAAAAAGTTTCCGGGGTAAAAACAGGTTCAGGAAACACCCAGCATTGCTCGAACGCTGCAGGAGATAGGCTTGCTATTTTAAACAGGTTTAGGAATTTTCTAAAACCTTTTCTATTTTTTGGCGTAAATCGATTATGCGGTCACAAAAATCGCTATCGCCGGATGCGCTTTTGCCGGTAACCGCATCGTGGGCTAGGTTCAATGCGGCCAATACCGCAATCCGGTCGGCCCCGGCGACCTTGCCGGTGTCGCGGATTTTGCGCATTTGCCTGTCCAATTCCTGCGCGGTCAGGATCAAGCCGGCCTGTTCCTCCTTGGCGCAGGCGATTTTGTATTCCTTGCCGAGAATATTCAGCGATACCGCTTGCATGGTTTTGCTCATGAATCGTGTTCCATTGCTTTCAGGCGGGCAATCATGGCTTCGACGCGGGCCTTGGCCAGCGTGGTTTTTTCCAACAGTTTGGCTTTTTCTTTCACCAAGGCGTCTTGTTTGACTTTTAGCGATTTGTTTTCGCTTTTCATCAGATTGAATTGCGCAATCAGCGTATCCAGTTTCGCTTCCAGCGATGCCAATTCCGTATAAGGGTCTTTTTCCGATTGAGACATAGTAAAGTGTTGGCCGATACGACATTAAAATCATTCAAAATGGCGAACAATGTTAGCATAAGTGCCAGTTTTAAACAGCTTTAACACAGTAGGAAAGTCAGGAAAAATCATGTATCAGGCCGTCAATGCAGTTTTGGAAAAATACGATGCCGACATGGGGGCCGCCGAAGCCCATGGCATGGCGGTAGGGATGTTATGCGTCGAGTTGAAGTCTGATGCGGCCAATTGGTTGCATGAGTTGATTACCGATCAAAACGGTTTGTTCGATGAAGATAAAACCCTGTTGGCGGATTTATTCGAGCGCAGCCGGGCATTGCTCGATCCGGAAAACGGAGAATTCAATTTCGATTTACTGCTGCCGGATGAGGAAGAGGCGCTAAGCGAGCAGGTGGAAGCCCTGCGAGTATGGTGCCTGGGATTTTTATTCGGCGTCGGATACGCGCATACCGATGCGGATTGGCCCGGCGATAGCGCCGAAGTGATGCGGGATTTGATCGAGCTGACCAAAATCGATAGCGATGTGGCGGGTGAAGAGGATGAAGCCGCGCTGATGGAAATTCACGAATACGTTCGCGCTGCGGTATTGATCGTGCGTGATCAGTTTGCCGAATACAAAAATACAAACATGCATTGATAGGGATGCCCGAATGAAACAAGCCGAGTTTAAAAAACGCCGCGCCGCGCTGATGAAACAGATCGGCAAGGGCAATATCGCCATTATTGCCAGCGCCCCGCACCAAACCCGCAACCGCGACGTGCATTACCCTTACCGGCAGGATAGCGATTTTTATTATTTGACCGGCTTCAACGAAGCCGAATCGTTGGCGGTGTTCATTCCGGGCCGCGAACAGGGCGAATATGTGCTGTTCTGCCGCGAATTCGACCAGACCAAGGCGTTGTGGGAAGGCGCGCATGCCGGCTTGGAAGGCGCTACCAAGCATTACGAGGCCGACGACTCGTTTCCGATCGACGATCTGGACGATATCTTGCCGGGCATGCTGGAGAACAAAGGCAAAGTTTTTTACCCAATGGGCAAGGATAGCGAACTGGATCACAAGCTGCTGGACTGGATCAATAACATCCGCAAACAATCGCGCAGCGGCGTGACGGCGCCGGGGGAATTGGTGTCGCTGGAGCATGTGTTGCATGAAATGCGGCTGTTTAAAAGTCCGGAAGAACTCAAATTAATGCGCCGCGCCGCCGACGTGTCCGCCCGCGCCCATGTGCGGGCCATGCAAGCCTGTAAACCGGGTCTGTACGAATATCAAGTCGAAGCCGAACTGATACACGAATTCATTCAGGACGGCTTGCGGGCGGTGGCTTATCCGTCCATCGTCGCCGGCGGCAAGAACGCTTGCGTGCTGCATTACATCGAAAATAAAGACAAGCTGCAAAAAGGCGATTTGCTGTTGATTGACGCCGGCGTGGAATGCGACCATTACGCCGCCGACATCACCCGCACCTTTCCGGTATCCGGCAAATTCAGCGAGCCGCAAAGGCTGCTGTACCAATTGGTGTTGGATGCCCAGGCCGCCGCGCTGGAACGGATTCGGCCAGGCATTGCCTGGAATAAAGCTCATGAAGCCTCGGTGGATGTGCTCACCAAAGGTTTGGTGGAATTGGGCTTGTTGAAGGGACGGGTCAAAAAACTCATTAAGGACGAGAAATACAAACAGTTTTATATGCATCGCATCGGCCACTGGTTGGGCATGGATGTGCACGATGTGGGGGATTATAAAATCAAGGACGACTGGCGCTTGCTGGAGCCTGGCATGGTATTGACCGTGGAGCCGGGGCTGTATGTGCCGGCCGATTGCGACAGCGTGGACAAGCAATGGCGCGGTATTGGGATTCGCATCGAGGATGATGTGCTGGTGACCAAGGACGGCCATGAAATCCTTACCCATGGCGTGCCGAAAAGTATCGCGGCTATCGAAGCCTTGATGCAGGGTGGCTAAATGCAGCATCACTACGACCTGATAATCGTTGGCGCCGGTCTGGCCGGTAATTGTCTGGCGCTGGCGTTAAAAAACAGCGGCCTTAGTCTTGCCGTCGTCGAGGCCGCCAGCCGCCGGCAATTAAGGGATTCGCCGGCCGGCGACCGGGCCTTGGCCCTAGCGGCCGGCACCGTGCAATTATTGGATGCCTTGGGGGCCTGGGAAGGCGTGGCCGAGAAAGCCACGGCCATCAAAAATATTCATATCTCCGATCGCGGTCATTTCGGCAAAACCCGTTTGTCGGCCGCGGAGCAGGGCGTGGATGCATTGGGTTACGTGATTGCCGCCAGGGATATAGAAGAACATCTGGCCAATCTGGTTGAACAAATAGCGGTGACCTGCTTATACGAAACCCGGGTGGCGGGCGTGATGTCGGGCCGCGATGCGGTGAATGTCAGTCTTAAGCAGCACAACCAGTCGCTGAATCTAAGCGCGCAATTGTTGGTTGGCGCCGATGGCGGCCAGTCGACGGTGCGCAAATTATTGGACATTCCGCAGCAAGTTACCGAATACGGCCAAACGGCACTGGTTACCACGGTGCGCGCCGGCTTGCCGCATTTAAATACCGCGTACGAGCGGTTTACCGAGCAGGGCCCATTGGCCTTGCTGCCGGTTGCCGGCAGGCAATTGTCGGTGGTCTGGACGCGCGGGCACGAGCAGGCTGAAGCGTTGATGGCGGGCGGCGAGGCCGAGTTTATGGCGGAATTGCAGGCCTGTTTCGGTTATCGCTTGGGTGAATTGAAACTGGCGGCGCCGCGGCGGGCTTTTCCTCTCAGCCTGATTCGGGCCGGGACTATGGTGTCCGGACGGGCCGTGATCGTCGGCAATGCCGTGCATCAATTGCATCCGGTGGCCGGGCAGGGTTTTAATCTGGGTATGCGCGATGTGGTCGAACTGGCGGAAAGGCTGCTCAACCAGCGGCAAAATCAAGGCGATATCGGCTCGGCGGAATTATTGAGCGCTTACGCCCGGCAACGTGTGGCCGATCATGGTAAAACCATAAGCTTTACCGATAACGTAGTGCGGATCTTTTCCAACGATTGGCTGCCGGTTGCTGCGTTGCGCAATACCGGGCTGGCATTTTTGGACCATTTGCCGCTCGCCAAAAAACTGTTGGCCAGACACGCCATGGGGTTGGCAAAGCCCCTGCCCAGGCTTGAGAACAACTGAATTAGCCGGCTTTTTTCGCACTCCGGTCACCCGGCACTTCTCATGCGGGGTGGCGAAAGCGTCTTCATGATCGTTAGATAAGGAGGTTTCATGCTCATCACCTGTTTGCGGCACGCCACGGCCGAACCCCACGCCGATCCCATGGCGGATGCCGAGCGGGCCCTGGTTAAAAAAGGCAAGGATCAGGTGGTGCGGGTCGCCGAATTTTGCCGAAAGCATGCGTTGCTTCCAGCCATGCTTTACAGTAGTCCGCTTAGGCGCGCGCAGCAGACCGCCAAATTATTGCACACGCATTTGCCGGACTGCCCGGCCATTGAAGTTGTCGATTGGCTGAGTTTGGGCGCCGATCCGCACGCAATCATTGCCGAACTGAAGATATTGGCGGCTGCCGGCGTAAACGATGTTTGGCTGGTGGGCCATGAACCGGCCATGTCCGGCTTGGTCGCCCGGCTGATCGATGCCGACGACGACAGTATCCTGATTAAAAAGGCGTCATTGACCCGCGTCCAGGCGGACTTTTCCAAGTCGGCGGCGGGGCAGTTGCTATGGAGCATACCTTGCGCGTTAATGTCCGTGAAGTAAGCCTGTTTGCGGGTTTGTTCTTTAAGCGTGGCGCCGGATTAGTCGGCTCGCCCCAACAGTTGCCGGCCATGTTGCTTGACCGGAAAATCGCATTGCGGACAGGCAGCCCGGATTTTTGCCGGATTTCGTCCCGATTAATTGCCGCTGTTCCGATTGGTTCGGTTGTTTTCTGGCGGCGGGAGCGGGATAGGGTTTATAATCGCTAGCTTTGAATTCAATCACACACTGGAAGTATCATGCTGGGTAAGCTGGTTAAATTGGTAATTGGTAGCCGCAACGACAGGCTGATCAAGAAAAAACGCAAGCTAGTCAAAAAAGTCAATGCCTTGGCGGCTGAATATGAAAAACTCTCCGACGCGGCCTTACAAGCCAAAACGCAAGAGTTTCGCGACCGATTGGCGGCAGACGAAAAACTCGACAATCTGATACCCGAAGCGTTTGCGCTGGTGCGCGAAGCTTCCACCCGTGTGTTCGGCCTGCGCCACTTCGATGTACAGCTGATTGGCGGCATGGTGCTGCATAACGGCAAAATCGCCGAAATGAAAACCGGCGAGGGTAAAACCCTGATGGCGACCCTGGCGGCTTATCTGAATGCATTGCCGGGCAAGGGCGTGCATGTCGTCACCGTAAACGATTATCTGGCCCGACGCGACGCCGAGACCATGGGCAAACTGTACGGTTTTCTGGGTTTGACCACCGGCGTCATCGTCAGCGATCTGGACCACGACCAACGCAAGGCCGCCTATGCCGCGGACATTACCTACGGCACCAATAACGAATTCGGTTTCGATTATCTGCGCGACAACATGGCTTTCAGCCTGGAGCAGAAAGTACAGCGCGAGCTGTTTTTCGGTATCGTCGACGAGGTGGACTCGATTCTGATCGACGAAGCCAGAACGCCGCTGATCATCTCCGGCCAAGCCGACGGCAGCACCGATATTTATCTGAAAACCAATCAGGTGATTCCGCACCTGACCCGGCAGCAAAAAGCCGACGATCCGGAACAGCAGGATCAAATGCCGGGCGATTATTTCGTCGACGAAAAATCCCGCCAGGTGCATTTGACCGAAGCCGGTTACGAAAAGGTCGAACATTTATTGGTCGAGCACGGCTTGATCGAGGAAGGTTCCACGCTGTACGACCCCGCCAATATCCGCCTGATGCATTATCTGAATGCGTCTTTGCGCGGGCATGTGCTGTTTCAGAAAGATGTCGATTACGTGGTCAGAAACGACCAAATTATTATCGTCGACGAATTCACCGGCCGGATGATGACCGGGCGGCGTTGGTCGGAAGGCCTGCACCAGGCGATCGAAGCCAAGGAAGGCGTGACCATTCAAAACGAGAACCAGACTCTGGCCTCCATCACCTTCCAAAACTATTTCCGTTTGTACCAAAAACTGTCGGGTATGACCGGTACCGCCGATACCGAAGCCTTCGAGTTGAACAAAATCTATGGCCTGGAAGTAGTGGTGATCCCTACCCACCGGCCGATGATACGCAAGGATATGGGCGATTTGGTCTATCTGTCGGCGCGGGAAAAATACAACGCCGTCATCGAAGACATCAAGGATTGCCACAAACGCGGGCAGCCGGTGTTGGTGGGTACCACCTCCATCGAAAAATCGGAATTGATTTCCAGTTTATTGGCCCAGCAAAACATTCCGCATGAAGTATTGAATGCCAAACAGCACGAGCGCGAAGCGCATATCGTGGAAAACGCCGGCATGCCGGGCGCGGTGACCATTGCCACCAATATGGCCGGACGGGGTACCGATATCGTGTTGGGCGGTAATTTGAGCGCCGAATTGGCCGCGCTGGGCGAGGACGCCGGCGATGCCGAAAAAGAGCAAGTGCGCGGGGCCTGGCTGGACAGGCACGAAAAAGTCATCGCCGCCGGCGGTTTGCATGTGATCGGTTCCGAGAGGCACGAGTCGCGCCGTATCGACAACCAGCTGCGCGGCCGTTCCGGCCGGCAGGGCGACCCGGGTTCCTCGCGGTTTTACCTGTCCTTGGAAGACGATCTGATGCGGATTTTCGCCTCCGACCGGGTGGCCGGTTTGATGCAAAAACTGGGCATGCAGGAAGGCGAGGCCATTGAGCATCCTTGGGTGACGCGTTCCATCGAAAGCGCCCAGCGTAAGGTTGAAGGCCGCAACTTCGATATTCGTAAGGAAATCCTGGCCTACGACGACGTGGCCAACGACCAGCGTAAAGTGGTGTATGCCCAGCGTAACGAATTGATGGCGGCGGAAGACATTTCCGACATCATCTCCGCCATCCGCTCCGATGTCATTAATGACGCCATCACCCAGTTCATTCCGCCGAAAACCATGGAGGAGCAGTGGGACATCGCCGGTCTGGAGGCCTATCTGCAGCAAGATTTGAATATGGCCATGCCGATCGCGCGGATGCTGGACGCCGACCGCAATTTGAACGAACCTAAGTTGCGCCAGCTGATCGTCGAAAAAGCCGAGCAGGAAAGCGAAGCCAAGGCGGCTTCCATCGGGCCGGACGTGATCAGGCATTTCGAAAAATCCGTGATGCTGCAAGTGCTGGACAACAGTTGGAAGGAACATCTGGCGGCCATGGATCAATTGCGCCAAGGCATTCATTTACGCGGCTACGGCCAAAAAGATCCCAAGCAGGAATACAAGCGCGAAGCGTTTGAAATGTTCAATAACCTGTTGAGCCACATCAAGGTGGAAGTGGTGACGATTCTGGCCAAGGTTCAGGTCACCCGGGAAGAGGATGTGCAGGCTATCGACGAACAGCGGCAGGCACCGGTGGAAATGCATTACGAGCATGCCGAGGCGCATTCCGCTTTCGCGCCGGAGCCGGAACAACTTCCGCCGGCAGAGGACGCCGATAGTGCTGAACACCCGTTTGTACGGGAATCGCAAAAAGTCGGGCGCAACGACCCTTGCCCATGTGGTTCAGGCAAGAAATTTAAACATTGCCACGGTAAATTGAGCTAGCCAAGCGATTCGATTTACGGCAGGCAAACGTGCGCCAATGCTGTAAAGCTGGCGCATTTTGCTTTGTAGTGTTAAGTTTTTGCCAAGCAAATATTCACATTCAAAAAGGGTAAAACGATGCCAGTTAAAGTCTTCAGAAAGAGTAACCCGAAAGCCGATATCACCAAACTCCCCAAGCTGGGCATGGAAAAAAAGCATATCGCCGCCGACTTCAAACACTATTACAGCCATCGCTTGGGACGGGACGAAAACTGCCGTTCGCCGCATTACGCTTATGAGGCGTTATCGCTCGCCATCAGCGACCGGCTGGTCGAGCGCTGGAAAAAAACCTACAACGTTTACCGCGACGAAGATTGCAAGAAAGCCTTTTACCTATCGATGGAATTTTTGATGGGGCGCTCGTTAAGCAATGCCATGCTGAATCTGGGCATCGACGACGAAGTCAGTAAGGCCTTGTATGGCATGGGGCTGGAAGCCGAGGAGCTAATGGAAAGCGAACCCGACGCCGGTTTAGGCAACGGCGGTTTGGGCCGGTTGGCGGCTTGTTTCATCGACAGTTGCGCCACCCTGCAGTTGCCGGTCACCGGGTACGGCTTGCGTTACGAATACGGCATGTTCACCCAGGAAATCGTCAACGGCGAGCAGGTGGAAAAACCCGACCACTGGCTGCGTAACGGCAACGTCTGGGAAATCGAACGTCCGGAATACATGACCCGCGTCAAATTCGGCGGCCGTACCCAGTCGCATATCGACGAACACGGCAACAAGCGCACCAGTTGGGTCGACACCCACGATGTTTTGGCCATGCCTTACGACACGCCGGTTCCCGGTTACAAAAACGGCACGGTAAATACCTTGCGGCTATGGAAGGCGATTGCCACCGAAGAATTCAATCTGCAGGAGTTCAACGCCGGCGATTATGCGGAAGCCGTGGCACAGAAGAATACCGCCGAAAACATAACCATGGTGCTGTACCCCAACGACGCCAATGAAAATGGTAAGGCGCTGCGCTTGCAGCAACAATACCTGTTGGCTTCCGCCAGCTTGCAAGACGTGATCGCGAATTGGGTCGGGCGGCACGGCAGAAATTTCTCCAAATTCGCCGAGAAAAATTGCTTTCAACTGAACGACACTCACCCCAGCATCGCGGTGGCGGAATTGATGCGCTTGCTGATGGATATTCACGGCTTGTCCTGGAATGAAGCATGGGGCATTACCCGTAAAACCATGGCTTACACCAACCATACCCTGTTGCCGGAAGCGCTGGAAAAATGGTCCGTCAATTTGATGCAGAATCTGTTGCCGCGGCTGATGGAGATTATTTTCGAAATCAACGCCCACTTTCTGGCCGAGGTATCGGCGCGCTGGCCGGGCGAAAATGAACGTTTGACGAGGATGTCGCTGATCGAGGAAGGCCATGTCAAGCAAGTCCGCATGGCTTATCTGGCCATAGCCGGCAGCTTCTCGGTGAACGGAGTGGCCGAATTGCATTCCAAATTATTGAAGGAAGGCTTGTTTAAGGATTTTTACGAGTTATGGCCGGACAAGTTCAACAACAAAACCAACGGCGTCACCCCGCGGCGTTGGCTGGCGGGCTGCAATCCGGAATTGGCGGAATTCATTACCGCCACCATAGGCGACGCCTGGATCACCGATTTGTCGCAATTGGAAAAACTGAAACCCTATGCCGAAGACGCCTCGTTCCGGAAAACCTGGCGCGATTTGAACCAAGCCAGCAAACAGCGTTTGGTGGACTTCAAAAAAGCCGAGCTGGACATCGAAATCAATGTGGATGCCCTGTTCGATGTGCAAGTGAAACGCATACACGAGTACAAGCGGCAAATGCTGAATGTGCTGCATGTGATTCATTTGTACGACCGGATCAAGCGCGGCGATACGCAAAACTGGGTGGACCGCTGCGTGTTAATCGGCGGCAAGGCGGCACCGGGTTATGTGATGGCCAAAAAGATCATCAAACTGATCAACAACGTCGCTAGTGTGATCAATAACGATCCCGAAGTGGGCGATAAGCTGAAACTGGTGTTTCTGCCCAATTACCGGGTGTCGGCGATGGAAAAAATCTGCCCGGGCGCCGATTTGTCCGAGCAGATTTCCACCGCCGGCAAGGAGGCCTCCGGCACCGGCAACATGAAATTCATGATGAACGGCTCCTTGACCATAGGCACGCTGGATGGGGCCAACATTGAAATTCGCGAGGAAGTAGGCGAGGAAAATTTCTTCCTGTTCGGTTTGACCGAGCAGGAAGTGGAAGCCTTGCGGCCGCATTATAATCCGCAAGCCTATATCGATCAGGACGCCGATTTGCAGGGGGTGTTGCGTTTGCTGGAATGCGGACACTTCAATCAGTTCGAACCCGGTATCTTCGACGATGTGATTGCCTCGATCAAAAATCCGCACGACCCCTGGATGACCATTGCCGACTTCCGCAGCTACGTGGATGCGCAAAGACGCGTGGATCAAGCGTGGCGCGACCAGGAATACTGGACCAAGATGAGCATCATGAATACAGCCGCCAGCGGTAAGTTCTCCACCGACCGCACCATCGGCGATTACAACCGCGAGATCTGGAAACTGTCGCCGATTGACGTCAACAGCAAATAAACCATGCTGGATATTGTCCTGTTCGAGCCCGAAATACCGGCGAATACGGGCAATATCATCCGCTTGTGCGCCAACACCGGTGCGCAACTGCATTTGATCCAACCGCTCGGCTTTGAATTGGACGACAAACGGTTACGCCGGGCGGGTTTGGATTATCACGAATGGGTCAGCGTCAAACAGTACGCGTCCCTGAACGACTATATCGAGCACAGCCAACCCAGGCGGGTGTTGGCGTTGACCACAAAAGGCAGCCAAAGTTACGGCAACATCAAATTTCAGACCGGCGATGCCTTGTTATTCGGTCCCGAATCGCGCGGCCTGCCGGCCGATTTTCTCGCCCAGCATCCAGCCGCATTGAAAGTCTATTTGCCGATGCGGCAGGAAAGCCGCAGTTTGAATCTGTCCAACACGGTGGCTATCGTGCTTTACGAGGCCTGGAAACAGCTGGGTTTTCCGGGGGCGCATTGCCGATAGCGGCTTGTCTGGTGGGCTCGCTTTTTGTGCCCACGCGGTGGAAGGCTTGCAGCAATAATGTTTTGCTATCGCGAGGCTTGCTTGAATGCCGGTTCTCTCCGTCCGGCGGCTAAGTGAAAGCAACCAGTTCAGTACATTTTTGTTGAGCTGATGCCGGCGCATGGATAAAGTCTTTGAGGTCAACTGCTTGGTTGCCCACATATAGCTTTTCCTTTTCCATTTCCCAGCGTTTTTTGAAGTAGTCGAGAAATAGTTCGGACATATTCCAGTGATCGGATTCGAACAATTCATGATTGCCTGATTTAAGTTCGGTTTCCCAATGCAAATACGGCATTTTTGAAACCGGTTCGGTCAGATAAAAGCTGTTATATACTTCAACTTTTTTGGATTCCTTATGGATGACGATAAACAGCGGCAGGCTGGGCAGGCCGTCATAGACAAACACGCCTAAGGAACCTGTTACGCTGTCGTCGATACGACTGATCACGTCCTCCAGCGACACTTTAAACAGCTTGGAATATTCATTGAACTCATGCGGATTAAAGCCGTTGGTTTCCTGGGCGCGCAATTCGCCGCTTCGGCAATCGGCTTTTAAAATCAGTATCCTGAAATTAACCCCGGTTTTGACGGCGTTTTCCAGTTCACGGGATTTGTTTTTGAAACGGGGATCGAAGGTTATCAGCCAATAAACGTAATCTCCCGGTTTCAGGCCATGCATAATCGGGCTGAAATCGAACTCCTTATTAGTGATGCCTAAAAATCCCCTTTTAACGGAGTTCATTAAAACGCCATCGACATATTTGCCCAACGTCGCGTGTAAACTTATTTCCGCCTCTTTATGTTCTTCGGCGGCGATAAACCAATGATGAAAATAACCGGCCGAAACGATCACGGATATGAACAAACCAAATTCCGAAATGACTTTGAATATCCATTCGTATTCTTGATAAGCAGGATTATGGGCCAGCCCCTCGAATAATTTATAAACGGTAAATCCGCCAAACACCATCACTAAAGCCAATAGCCATTTAAGTTTCATTGTAGTGGTCATGACTGATCCTTTATTCCGGGGGGAATTGGCCTAAGTATCCTCCTTCGGCGATTCCTTGCCAATACGCAAAAGGACAGGCTGGAGTGATTCAAAGGCAGTATGTTGGCGCCGATTGAAAATTGATTAGGTAATCCACGGATCCTGCTGCGATTTTAGGCGGGAGCAAAACCCGAGTGAAATACATGTCAATGTTCGCAAAAGTTCGTCGCTTGTTTCATCGCAACCACCTCACTATCAGTGAAATCCAGCACCGGACCAGTCTGTCGCGTAATACCATTAAAACCTAGTTCAAGGAAGGCAACCCGGTATCTCAAAAGGCCACAGGTTACCAGTAAGCTGACGCCTTACATGCCTACTCTGTTACTAGCGCGGGAAGTCGACTCTCGACGTGCTAAGCGGGAATCGGCGTGCCTCTCGAAGTTGGTGGCGGTTTTGCGATTGTAATCAGTGGCCGACAATCAATCGGATTGGGTGGCTTGTCAAATCCGCAAAGATAAAATCGCCAACTATGTTGAATGGTTTTATTCCCTTCTCTGACCCAGCTTCGCTTCAATAATTTAGGGTCTATATCTTGACTTAAATGCTCAGTAGATACTTTTGAAAATTAGTATTACCCTGTCTTTTATAAGATGAATTTATGCTTATACTTCAAGGAGATAAAACCATGAAAACATTACATGAAAAATACGGCCTGGGATGGATGCGTGATCTGCCTGATATTAGGGACTATTCGCCTGAGCATGAAGCAATCAAACCGATGCTTAAAAAGCTCAAAGTCTTGTCGGAGCCGGCAACGTTAGCGACGAAAGTAGATCTTAGAGCATGGTGTTCGCCTATCGAAGATCAGGGGGCATTAGGTTCTTGCACCGCCAACGCGGGCGTTGGATTGATCGAATTCTATGAAAGAAAGGCTTATGGTGTAGCGCTGGATGCTTCCAGATTATTCCTTTACAAAGCGACGCGTAATCTTTTGGGCTGGACTGGCGATACAGGCGCTTTTTTAAGGTCCACCATGGGTGCGATGGTCTTGTTCGGTGTACCGCCGGAAAAGTATTGGCCTTATAAAGTCGCTGACTTCGATGTGGAACCCTCCGCGTTTTTATATGCCTTTGCTCAGTCTTACCAGGCGATTAATTATTACCGGCTCGATCCTCCAGGCACTACATCTGCAAACTTACTTAATCAGATCAAAACCAATTTAGCGGGCAATATGCCCGTCATGTTTGGATTTACGGTTTATGACTCGTACAGGCAGGCAGAGGGTGCCGGTAAAGGCAAAATTCCTTTCCCTTGCCCTAAAGACAAGGTTGTGGGCGGACATGCGATTGTGGCGGTCGGCTATGACGATGCTATGAAAATCAAGAACAGCAATTGTGGTTCAGCCACCACCGGCGCGTTATTAATCAGAAACTCCTGGGGAACCAGCTGGGGCGATGAGGGGTACGGTTGGCTGCCCTATGAATATGTACTGAAAGGACTAGCGGTGGATTGGTGGGCATTGCTCAAGCACGAGTATATCGAAACCAAGAAATTCGGGCTTTAGAGCTTATTAAGTAAAGCCTTGGGGGGAATCCCGTAAATCTTGACGAATAACGAAGTCCCTTAAGGCAAGCCAAAGATCAGTCATAACGCATGAACTGAGCGACAAAAGAGGCATGATTTGCAAAACGTGACTATTAACTAGCCGCCAACGAAATGAAACGTACTTGGCAACTCAAATTGATGAGGTTTTAACCCGGAAAGTCTAGGGTGTATTTAATTGTACGACTTGTTCAGACTGATCTGTTTTAAAAGTATTTGATTAAATAATGCTTATGAGTCATATGCGAAGATACTCACCCGAGACAGTCAAACGTCAGATGGCGGCCCAATATAATTCTTAGCGATTTCAAGGCATTACTACTACATCCATCATGTAATATTTTTCGGCGACATTTTAACGCACAAGGAAATAGGTCAGAAATTGATACATAAAATTCAATAATAAATACACTCGAGGAGTGCGTCATGAAACATAGTCAATTCGTCCTTATCTTCGCATTATTGCTAGTAACCTCGTCACCCTCGTCCGCTACAAATCCTAGCAATAATGAGTTGATGTTACAATCGCAACAACGACTGACCGGTATGCGCGAGACGTTAGGTCTCGATGAGAATCATTCCTTTCAATTTCAAAATCTTCAGCAGGACAAACTGGGGCAAACTCATGTCCGCTTCCAACAGCTCTACCGTGGTATACGCATCTGGGGAGGGGAAGTCATTACTCATACACAACCAAACCAGATAGAACGTCCCCCCACCACTTTTGCGCTTAAGCAAGACATTCAAGTCGATACCGAGCCGAAACTTTCCGTTACCGACGTACTGGCTGTCGTTAAAAAGGATATCGCTCCTCGCGCTGATTTCATCACTAAACCGCTGACCGAGCTCGTGGTCTATCCCGAAACAACTAAACAGGTATTACCGCGCAAGACCCTTGTTGCCGAAAACAAACTGAACGCTGAAGACTTTATTAGCGAAGTGAAGGGTTACCTGTTGGCCTATTATGTCCATACCGAGCTGGAATCACCGGGTGACACACGACACACGGATTATCTGGTGAATGCCCACACCGGCGCGATCATCGAAAAATGGGATAGTCTTCGTACCGATAATGCCTTAGGCACCGGCAAAAGCCAATACAGTGGCACGGTGAGTCTAAACACCAATAGCTTGGCTAGCGGATTTGAGTTAAGGGATTTGACCAGACCGGCCAGCGGCGGCAACGTGGTTTATAATCTTGACCATTCCACTTCAGGCACCGGTACGCTCTATAAGGACTCCGATAATATCTGGGGCGACGGCAACAATTTCAAGGAAGAACCTGAATCCACCGCATCCGACAATGGCCAGACAGCCGCGGTAGATGCTGCTTTTGGCATACAAGCCACCTGGGATATGTATAAAAACGTTTTCGGACGTAGTGGTATTGATGGACTGGGCAGCCCAACCTATGCCCGCGTACATTACGACAACGCTTACGATAACGCCTTCTATTCCGACTATTGCATGTGCATCACTTACGGCGACGGCACCAAACTGCAGACACTGACGGCAATCGATGTCGCTGCCCATGAATTTTCGCATGGGGTTTGTTCTACGTCGGCCAATCTGATTTACAACAAGGAATCCGGCGGCCTGAACGAAGCCAATTCCGACATCATAGGCACAATGACCGAATTTTACGCGCGGGGCGCCAATGGCAAAGGCAATATCATCCCCGACACTGGCGGAAACTGGACGCACGGTGAACAGATCACAACCGCAGCCTATCCGTTAAAAATGCGCTTCCTGTACAAGCCCAGCAAGGATGGCAATAGCGCCGATGCCTGGAGCCCAACGTTACAAAACCTGGATGTACATTACAGTTCCGGCCCCATGAATCGCGCCTTTTATTTTCTGAGTCAAGGCGCCACCACTAGCGGTGAAACAGCAAGTTCTTATTTGCCGCAAGGCATGAAAGGCATTGGTAACGACAAGGCAGCCAAAATTTGGTATCGCGCCTTAACCACTTACATGACTTCCTCTACAGACTACTTGGGTGCCCGAGTTGCCAATATTCAGGCGGTGCGTGATCTATTCGCTGTTTCGGGGCCAGAAGAAATCGCGGTATGGAATGCCTTCGCGGCGATCAATGTAGGCAGTGCCTGGTCTGGCGCCGATACGCCGCCATCCGTCACCGTGAGTGAAATCGGCCAAAAAGGCATCCTGACCTTTAATGCCACTGCCACTGATGATAAAGGGGTCGTGAAAGTTGAGTTTCTGCTGGATGGCGCCTTGGTGGGCACTAAAACCGCATCGCCTTACTCAGTAACCTATGATTCCGTCATGCAGGATGACGGCAGTCACACGTTGGTTGCCAAAGCCACCGATACTACGGGGCAATACACTAATGCCACCATGACCTTTACGATTGCCAATGGACAATTGATACGTAATGGTAGCTTTGAAAAAGGTTATGGCGTGGGCTGGTCGAATACGACCGGTATGCAGATCGGCGCCATTTTGCGCCAAACCCCTTACGACGGCATCAAGATGGCCAAGTTTTGCGGTACCGGCTCACAAATGAGCGTCGCTCTTTATCAGTCGGTCAATATTCCAGCCAACGTATCCTCGACAACATTGAGCTATGCCCTACATATCGAAACCCAGGAGACCAGCAAAACTTCGGTTCGCGATACCCTTGCCGTGCAGATCCGCAGCAGTTCAGGGACTATTCTTAAAACACTGGCCACTCACAGTAATTTGAACGCAGCCAGCGGTTATCAGATTTATAGCCATGATTTGGCCGCCTATAAAGGGCAAACCATCCAAGTCTATTTCTTGGGAGCCGAGGATTCGGCGCTCGCCACCGGATTTATCCTGGACAAGGTCAATCTCAACGTAACCGATGGCGGTAACGAAATTGACGATAAAGCCCCCACTGTCAGCGCCAGCGAGAGTGGTTCTAGCGGTACCATTACGTTATCCGCCGTCGCTACCGATAATGTTGGCGTCACTAAAGTAGAGTTTTTTGTCGATAATAAATCTATAGGAACTGATCAGATCGCGCCTTATAGCATTGAGCTGGACAGCACCACGCTCACCAAGGGCAGCCATACGCTGGTAGCAAAAGCGTATGACGCGACTGGCAACTTAGGCGTGTCATCCCCCGTGACCTTTATGGTCGACAATACAATTATTGACGAAGAATCGCCGGTCATTTCTGTTAGTGAGAGCGGCTCTAGCGGGCATATCACCTTCAATGCCACCGCCACGGACAATGTTGGCGTCACTAAAGTGGAGTTCTATGTCGACAACAATCTTAAAGGCGCGGATACGACTGTGTCTTACAGCATGGTTCTGGATTCTCTGACGTTGGACGACGGCAATCACTTGCTGATGGGTAAAGCCTTCGATGCCGCCGGCAATATCGGCACCTCCACTACTGTGACTTTTGCGATCAATAATGGCGGGGCGACCTCCACTACCTACGACGAGGTTGAGAACAATGGCACAATTCGCACAGCCAATACTATCAGCGCCACAGTCACAAAGATCATAGGCTATATCGGCAATTCTGCCGACCAAGACTACTTCAAGATCAATCTTGCTGCCGGTCAAAGCCTCACGGTGAATATGAAGGGGCCGGCAAAGGATTACGATCTTTACTTGATGAATAGTTCCGGCAGCAGACTAAGAACCAGCGCCAACGTGGGTTCAACCGAGTCAGTGAGTTACAAAAACACCTCGGCCTCGATTGTCAGCTATTACATCAAGGTAGTTGCTTTTGGTGGTGCTTACAGCACAACTGTGCCTTATAACCTTACCTTAATCCATTAATAGCGGACTATTTCCCGAAGGGGCGCTTTCATTCGCCCTTTCGGGTTTTCTACACAATTTGTGACATGACAAAGCTAACCCTTTAATGCCTTGGCAGTTAATCATGTCAGTTTTTAAGGGCGACTATGCACCGGTTGATTGATAGCTACCTTACTTTCTTCGTTTTCTTTATCTGGATCGGTGCTGCCTCGGCACAAGCAAGCAAAGTTAGTTTGGATACAGAATTTTCTCTGAGAGTAGGTCAAACGGTAACGATTGAAGACGAAGGACTCGTTATCAAATTTAAGGCTGTTCTCGAAGATTCACGCTGCCCTGTTAATGCTGTTTGTGTATGGGCGGGTAACGGCAAAGCCGAATTAGAAGTCATTGAGATAGCTGGACAAAATAAAACAGTGCTCTTGAATACCGAGGATAAACCGAAAGAAATAGCCTTGAAGGGGCACGAGCTAAAATTGATCGCGTTAAACCCGCCCAGAATCGACGGCGTATCGATTTCATCCGGAGATTACGCAGTAACGTTGTACGTCAAAAAAAAGTAATCCGACTCAAGCTGAAACTTAGCCATTTTGCATACGTCTCGATAGCGTCGACTTAAGTTCAGGGCCTTTTGAAAAATCAATGACTTAAACACTATTTAACTTACATGCAAGAAAACACCATTCGTTTTGCAAATTGTCACCGAATGGTTACTGTCTACTTTCAAGATTTTAGTTGTAAAGGAGAGGCTTGTGAAAAAGATATTGGCTATAAGTAGGCGCGGTGTATCGGCAGCCTTGATGATTCTGTCAGGCGGATTACTTTCAAGTTGCAAAGTCGATGGGACGCATCTGCTCGCTATGGATTCGGCATCTGAAATAGAGTCGACAGCGGTACCTGCTCCGGCAGATAGCAAAACCAATATGGTCATTCCCATGATCCCGGATTCTGAAAAGGAGCTGACAACAGCCTCTTCTCGGAAAGATGCTAATACTAGCTCGGCTATACCTGAATTTGACTCCTTCGGGATCATCGTCCACCAGAATGCAGTCCCGGATTCGTACATCGTCCAGTTTAAGGACGATATGGTGGTGGCTAAAGGCCAGAATCTGATCCTCAATATGGATCGCGCGAAGAACATCGCGCGCATGGTCGTCGAGGAGAACCAGCTCAAGACCGTCAAGTTGGGCCACGTCTTTAATGCCGCCATTCGGGGTTTCTCGGCTCAGATGTCCCACGAGGAAGCGGCGGCCCTGGTTAAGGATCCTCGTGTATTATTGGTGGAACAGGACGCTTATGTCCACGTCAACACCGTGTACACAAACCCCGGATGGGCTCTGGATCGAATTGATCAAGCTAGCCCGACCCTGAACAATTCCTTCGCGACCACCATGACCGGTGCAGGTGTTCACATTTACAACCTCGACCAAGGCGCTCTTTCCACGCACACTGAATTTGCCGGCCGGATGCAATGCGGCGCTGCCAACAGCCCGGACATCCAGGGTGGTATGTCGGGGGGATGTGTTGAGGGAGCTAAAATGTTTAGCACCAGCGTCAGCATCGGGAGTAAGGCTCCCTATACCCCTTCGCCAGCGATCATCTCTGGAGACAAGGTCATGGTGAAAATCTACGGTGGAACTGGTGATGCAGACCTCTACGTGAAAAAGGGTTCTGCACCCACCGCCTCAAACTACGATTGCCGCCCTTATACATCGAGCAACACCGAAACCTGCGACATGTCTTCTTTCGGAACGGGTACTTACTACATCATGGTCTACGGTTACCGAGCTGTGACCGGGTTGACCTTGGAGAGATTCGATGCCTGTGCATCTACTAGCCAAGGAACATATGGGGACGCCTGCACGAGCGGGAAGAGCGGTACACACGGAACAGGGACGCTCAGCCTCTCTGGTGGGGCCACTGCCGGTGTGGCGAAGGCAGCTATCCTGCACACCGTTCGAACAATGCCAAATTCAGGCTACGGCCTCCTGTCCGACCAAGTTGCGGGTTTTAACTGGGTTTTAGCGAACAATGGCTCGAACATTTCCATAATCAATTTCAGCATCGGAGAAGACGCTGTCTACGCCACCGAGGACAATTCCATAGCCGCATGCGTCGATGCCGGAATCTTTGTGTCGGTCGCCGCAGGGAACAATATGCAGGACGCTGCGAAAACTTCCCCCGGCTCATCCCCTGCGGCCTTCGTGGTTGGAGCTACCTCTCAGGCCGATTCGGTCGCTGACTACTCGAACTGGGGTGCCGCAGTGGATATTTGGGCTCCGGGTACAAATGTAAGGTTCGCGACAAATACTTCCAACACCGCCTTCACGACTGATGACGGGACCTCTTTCGCCTCACCGCTCACTGCGGGGGTGGCTGCGTTGTATCGCGGGCAAAACCCGAGCGCCACCGTACCCGAGGTCAAAACCGCAATTCTCAGCGCCGCTGCCAGCGGTAAACTAACAGGCTATTTAGGCCCGGCTGGCAACTTGGCTCCCAATCTTTTCTTGCAGAGTTTCGGAACGAGCTGTGGGGATACCGTGTGCAACGGTATCGAGACCAATGCACATTGCGCGAGCGACTGCTCGGCCGATGGTGGCGGCAGTTGTCCCGGTGTTAATTGCACCGCTTGGCCGCAATCGAACCTATCCGCCACCCGAAATGTAATGAAACAGATTGGAACCGTCACATGCAACAATCCCACCATTACATCATCGGGGGGAACGCCGGATGCCGATCTTTACGTGAAAATCGGTGGTTGGCCCAGCTATTCGTCCAAGACCTGCGTGTCGGAGTCGTCTAGTAATGTTGAGACCTGTAATATGACAAACGGCAATGTGAAGTACTATATCAGCCTGTACGGGTACAACAGTGCCCCCTCTGGAGTAACCTTTTCCGTAGTTTGTCACTAAAGTGTTCTTTGGGGTGTTAATACCACAAGTTCGAGTATTTTATGTTCATGAGTTTAAAGATCCCTCGCGCGAATAGCCATTTCTATAGCAACTCTTCCAACGGCTGGCTTTACAAATCCAACCAACAGCCAGATCGTGATTTTTTTCATTTCGGTGGTGGCGTTTCAACGGTTAAGGCTCATGGAATTCAACTGTTTGTTGATTACGAGCAATTGTCTGGCAATTTTCTGCATAACATCTGGACTGTTTCTGCTGGATTATGTTCGGAGTTTTGAAGGCAGGGGAAGCAATTACTCTGTAATGCATCAAGATCTTTAACAGGCAGTTATACATTCAAGCTTTCGCTACCGGCCGATTTTTATTCACAATCCATTCGCTCCACGATCCCGCGTAAAGTTTGGAGCCGCTCAATCCGGCGATTTCCATCGCTAACAGATTGTGGCAGGCGGTGACGCCCGAACCGCACATGTGCACGACTTGCGCCGGCGGCCGTAAATGAGTCAAGGTTTGGAATTGGGTTTTTAGCTGCTCTGCGGGCAGGAACAAGCCTTGTTTATCCAGGTTCAATTGAAATGGCCGATTGACCGCCTTGGGTACGTGGCCGGAGACCGGGTCGATGGGTTCCTGCAGGCCTTGGAAGCGTTCCGGCGTGCGGGCGTCTATTAACGTGATGCTGTTAGCGGCCAGGGCATTTTCAACTTCGGCAGCGCTTAACCATTGTTGTTGATCCAGATAACAGCGGAAATGGCTGGGCGTTATTTTAGGTAGAACCGTGGTAAACGGCAGATTTTGTTTTTGCCAATATTGGATTCCGCCATCCAGTACGGCAACATTCTGGTGGCCCATGGTTCTCAGTAACCACCATAGGCGGCCGGCAAAAGCGCCGCCGGCATCGTCATATACCACGACTTGGCTGCGGTTGCCGACACCCCAGGCACCCAGCTGTTGAGAAAGCGCCGCAAAGTTGGGTAGGGGATGGCGGCCGGTATAGCTCTGCACCGGCGCTGACAGCTGCTGGTTTAAGTCCGCGTAACGCGCGCCGGGAATATGGCCTTGGCGATAGGCTTTGCTGCCGGCGGTGTCGTCGGCTAAAGAAAAGCGGCAGTCGAAAATCACCCAATCGGATTTGTGCAGGTTGGCTGCCAGCTCGGCAGCGGAAATAAGTGTGGTATAGGCCATTTAAATCTCCAAAATGATTTTGCCGAAATGCTGGTTGCCGGCCATGCGGGCGTGCGCTTGCTCGGCGTCCGCCAGCGGAAAGACGGAATCCAGGCTAGGTTTGAGTGTGCCGGCCTCCAGTAATGGCCAGACTTTTTCGCGTAATTGTAAAGCAATACCGGCTTTGAAATCGTCCTCGCGGGCGCGCAGCGTCGAGCCGGTGATGGTTTGGCGCTTGAGCATGATGTGCCACAGGTTGACTTCGCTTTTGGCGCCGTTTTGAATGGCAATCTGCACCAAGCGGCCTTCAACGGCCAGACATTTGAGGTTACGCGGCAGGTAGTCGCCGCCTACCATATCCAGAATGACGTCGACGCCGCAGTTTCGGGTCAATTGATTGATAGTTTCGACAAAATCCTGTTGCCGGTAATTGATGGCGGCGTCTGCGCCGAGATCGAGACAGTGACGACATTTTTCCTCGCTGCCCGCCGTGACATAAATGGTATGACCGAAGGCCTTGGCCAGCTGGATGGCGGTAGTGCCGATGCCGCTGCCACCGCCATGTACCAGCAGGCTTTCGCCGGAGGCTAGCCGGCCGCGTTCGAAGACATTGCTCCAGACGGTAAAAAAAGTTTCAGGTAAGGCGGCGGCTTCGGTAAAAGTCAATCCGTTTGGCATGGGTAGGCAGCAGACTTCGTTGGCCACGCAATATTCGGCGTAGCCGCCGCCGGTAAGCAACGCACAAACCGCGTCTCCGGGTTTGAAACCGGTCACGTTGCCGCCGGTTTCCACGACGATGCCGGCTACTTCCAATCCCAATATCGGCGAGGCGCCGGCAGGCGGCGGATATACGCCCTGGCGCTGCATTAAATCCGGCCGGTTAATCCCGGCGGCCTTGACCTCGATCAAGACCTGGAAATCGTTCGGAACCGGTGTGGGCAGTTCGCTCAGCGTTAATGCGTTTCCGGCGGTATTGGGGATGATTTCAATCGCGCGCATGTTTAAGGGGTTTTTCGGAGTGGCGATAGTCTTTATTATATGCGGCTTTATGCTCGGCGTTGCAGGCGGTTTTGCGGCGTTCCCGGCTTCATTTTGATAACTGATGAGATACAAAATACATGATACGTGCTGGCATTGTGGGCGGTACCGGCTATACCGGGGTGGAATTATTACGGATTTTGGCGTTGCATCCGGAGGTGGCGGTTTCGGCGGTCACGTCGCGCGCCGATGCCGGACAGCGCGTGGATAAACTGTATCCCAGTCTCAGAGGTTTATGCGATGCGGCGTTTAGTTTGCCTGAAATCGACAATTTGGCGGCTTGCGACGTGGTGTTTTTTGCTACGCCCAATGGCACGGCAATGCAAATGGCAGCGGATTTATTGGCGCGCGGCGTCAAAGTGATCGACCTGTCGGCCGATTTTCGCATCAAGGACGTAGCCGAATGGGAAAAATGGTACGGCATGCAACATGCCAGTCCGGAATTGATTACCGAAGCGGTTTACGGTTTGCCGGAAGTCAACCGGGAGGCGATTAAACAGGCCCGCCTGATTGCCTGTCCGGGGTGTTATCCCACCGCCGTGCAGTTGGGTTTTTTGCCCTTGCTGGAAAATGGCCTGGTCGATACGCAGTATTTGATTGCCGATGTGAAATCCGGGGTCAGCGGAGCAGGCCGGAAAGCCGAAATTTCATCATTGATGAGCGAGGCCGGCGAGAGTTTTAAAGCCTATGCGGTGGCCGGGCATCGGCATTTGCCGGAAATTCGGCAAGGCCTGCAGCTTGCTACGTCTGAATCGGTCGGTTTGACTTTTGTGCCGCATCTGACGCCGATGATACGCGGGATTCACGCGACCTTGTATGCGCGCTTAAGGGGTGGCGCCGATCTGCAGGCGCTATTCGAACAGCGTTATCAAAACGAAGCATTCGTGGATGTGTTGCCGGCCGGCTCGCACGCCGATACCCGTAATGTGCGGGGTAGCAATCGTTGCCAAATTGCCGTGCATCAGCCGCAAGGCGGCGATACCGTGGTGATTTTGTCGGTGATCGACAATTTGGTGAAAGGCGCCTCGGGCCAGGCAGTGCAGAATATGAATCTGCTATTCGGTTTGCCTGAACAGCAAGGTCTGGAAACGGTGGCGCTATATCCTTAAAACGGGTTTAAACCGGGTGGCCCGGATAAATGCCGCCCAGTATCACCGGCACGCTGGCACCGGTAACGCTGCACAGATTGCCGGTTAAGCCATTGAGAGTTTGCCGCGCCAACCAGGCGAAGGCCATGGCTTCCACATGGTCGGGGTTGACGCCGTATTCGGCGGTCGACAGTACCGGTATCGGCAACTTGTTACGTAACATGGCCATTAATTGCCGATTATGCACGCCGCCGCCGCAGACCAATACTTGGCTACTGTCGGCCGCATGCGCCAGTATGGCGTTGGCAATACTATCGGCGCTGAATCGGCACAGAGTGGCTTGAATGTCGGCGGGTTGGCAGGCTGAATAATCCGTGAGTTTTGCGGCAAGCCAGGCCGGCGAGAAATATTCCTTGCCCGTGCTTTTGGGCGGTGCTTGCCGGAAATAAGGGTCGTCCAGAAGTTGCTGAAATAAAGCCGGTTGAACTTGGCCTGTCTTGGCCCAGTCGCCGTTAGCATCGTAATTGCGGCCGGTATTCAGTCGGCACCAATGGTCCATCAGCGTGTTGCCGGGGCCCGTGTCGAAGCCCCGTACACCTTGAGCGGTTAGCAGACTGATATTGGCAATACCGCCTATATTCAGCACGGTAACAGTCTTGCCGGGGGTGCCAAACAGGGCTTGGTGGAATGCAGGCACTAGCGGTGCGCCCTGGCCGCCGACGGCTATGTCGCGGCGGCGGAAGTCGCTAATCGTGGCGATGCCGGTGGTTTGCGCTATGCGATTAGGGTCGCCGATCTGCAGCGAAAAACCGTATGGTCCTTGTGGCGCGTGATAAACGGTTTGACCGTGGCTGCCTATGGCCTTAATTTCCGTGGCCGGTATGTCCGTATTCTTAAGCAGGGCCAGGGCGGCTTCGGCGAATAATTGGCCGAGTTGCGCATCCAGCGTGCCGTAATCGTTCAATAAAATGGCTGTATCGGGCTGGCTGATCCGATGGATTTGGCTTCTGAGTTCGTCCGGAAAGGCTTGATAGTGAAAAGCGATCAGGCGGGGAAGGGAGGGGCTAAAATCGACGAGACCGGCATCGATACCATCGAGGCTGGTCCCGGACATTAAGCCGATATAAAGCTCGGTTTTCGGGTTAATTTTTAGCAAGCAAGGCGTCGCCTTTGGCCTTTTGCAATTCGGCCATCAGTGGCTGGGTTTGGGCTTTGAATTTGGCTAACACTGCTTTATCCATAGGCAGGCTGCGAGGCAGCTTGGCGGTGACAGGGTTGACATGCTGGCCGGCAATGCGGAATTCGTAATGTAAATGCGGGCCGGTAGCCAAGCCGGTTTTGCCGACATAACCGATCACGTCGCCTTGTTTAACGGTGCTGCCGACTTTGTGGCCGGATTTGAAGCCGGAAAGGTGGGCATACAACGTGGAATATTTTTGACCGTGCTCGATTTCAACTACATTTCCGTAGCCGTTTTTTACGCCATGGAAAACGATTTTACCGTCGCCGGTGGTTTTGACCGGCGTGCCGATGGAAGCCGAATAATCGACGCCTTTATGGGCGCGTATGGTATTGAGTATCGGGTGCTTGCGGTGTAGATCAAAGTGCGAGCTGATTTTTGCAAAATCCATCGGATTTTGTAAAAAAGCTTTGCGCAGGCTGTTGCCTTCTGGGCTGTAGTAACCGGTATGGCCTTGATTGTCCGCAAAACGCACCGCAGTGTAGGCTTTGCCTTGGTTAATGAATTCGACCGATAAAATATCGCCGGTGTCGAATTCCTTGCCGTCAACGAATAGTTTTTCGTAAACCACCGTGAACTCATCGCCTTCGCGCAAGTTGAGGGCAAAGTCGATGTCCCAGGCAAAAATGTCGGCCAGTTTCAAGATTATTTTTTCGGACAGGCCGGCTTTTACGCCGTCCTCGAATAACGATGATTGTATCGTGGCCTTGGCGCTGCTGATTTGATGGTCGATTTTTTTGCTGAACAGCTTAACGTCAAATCCATCGTCACTGCGGGTGGCTACCAGGGTTTCGAAAGGGTTTTTTGCGTAAGTGAGCTGTTCCAGTTCGCCTTCGGCATTAACCGTTGCAACCACATCCTGTCCGGGTAGCATGTCGGCGAATTGCTTGCCCGTGGCATTGGAATGAATGATTTTGTGCAAATCCTCGCGGCTGAGATTCAGGTCCGAGAAGATGGTCGATAGATTTTCGCCCGATTTAACCGTGTGCTCCATGTCTTCGGAAAAGGTGGCTTCCGGCTGAGCAGGGGCGACGTAATTAGTATATTGATTGACCTTGGAGGAGATCAGTTTTTCTTGTTCCAGGGATTTTGAGTCTTGAAAGTTTTTGTAAGGGATAAGTCCGTAACTTGCGCTAGCGGCAACAACGGTGCAGGTGCTTAACAGCACCGTTTTGAGTATTCTGTTTTTCACAGCAATCACACTTCATTGGTTGTCGAGCGGTTCATTGTAGGCAATTTTTGCGGATATGGCGAACTTTAAGGCCAATTTGTCCTGAATTATCGGGTCGATAATTTATAATGAGCGTAAACATGATTATTTTAGGAGAAGGAAATTGTTGCAAGAAACCTTGGCCCAGCTGCGATATGGAGCGGATGAAATTCTGTTGGAAGCGGAACTGATTAAGAAATTGGAAGAAAATCGTCCGCTAACGGTTAAAGCAGGTTTTGATCCCACGGCTCCCGATTTGCATCTAGGGCATACCGTGTTGATTAATAAGCTGAAACAGTTTCAAGACGCGGGGCACAGGGTGCAGTTTTTGATCGGGGACTTTACCGCGATGATAGGTGATCCAACCGGTAAGAATGTCACTCGGAAGCCCTTAAGCCGGGAGGCGGTGGTCGAAAATGCCAAAACCTACCAGGAGCAGGTGTTCAAAATACTGGATCCGGAAAAAACGGAAATCAAGTTTAACTCCGAATGGATGGGGGCAATGTCCAGCGCCGAAATGATTCAGCTCGCCGCTAAGCACACGGTTGCTCGTATGTTGGAGCGCGACGATTTTCATAAGCGTTATAAAGGCGGGCAGCCTATCGCCATTCATGAATTCTTGTATCCGCTAATTCAGGGTTACGATTCGGTGGTAATGAAGGCCGACGTGGAATTAGGAGGCACCGATCAGAAATTTAATTTATTGATGGGGCGGCATTTACAGGAAATTTACGGGCAAAAACCGCAGGTGGTCTTAACCATGCCGATTCTGGAGGGTTTGGATGGTGTGCAAAAAATGTCCAAGTCCCTGAATAACTATATCGGTATAGCCGATGCGCCGGATGATATGTTCGGTAAGATAATGTCGGTATCGGACGATTTAATGTGGCGCTATTTCGAATTGTTAAGCTTCAAGCCGATGGTGGAAATCGAGAAATGGCGTAAAGAGTGTCGAGCTGGAGCTAACCCGAGAAACTATAAGGTTAGTCTTGGTCAGGAGATTGTATCCAGGTTTCATGGTAAGCAGGCGGCGGAAAAGGCGCTGGAAAATTTTGAAGCGCGCTTCCAGCGTGGTGCCTTACCAGATGATATGCCTGAAATTCAGTTGCCGGCGGATGCGCAAGGAATGCCTATCGCCAATTTATTAAAAGAAGCGGGTCTTGTGGCTAGTACGTCCGAAGCTTTGCGTATGATTAAACAAGGGGCGGTAAAAATTGACGGTGAAAAATTGGAAGATACGAAAGCGGTTTTGGCTGTTGCCAGTAATCACGTTTATCAAGTAGGTAAACGAAAATTTGCCAAAGTTG
>NZ_JANIBK010000015.1 GCF_024505165.1 Methylomonas rivi | reverse complement strand
CGGCAAGCCGGCCTTACCCTGTTTATAACATAGGGCTGCCGCAACGACAGGCCTAAAAACAACTGTTATTTTTTAAACTTGATGGTTTCCAGCTTGGCGGCGAATTGGCCGGACCACACCCCAAAGTAAGCGCCCAACGCTATCGAGATGCAGACCAACACCAGCGGATTGCTCAGGGAAATCCCCAATAAAACATCGTGCGCCAAAGTGTCCGGGGTTTGCAACAAATAGCCGAATACGCAGGAATACCCCAAGACGCTGGCCGGAATCGCCGCAAACCTTGGAAAATGCGCCGCCATGCACATTACCCAAACAGTCTCAATCACGGCCAATGCCGCCATCATAGGCACGCCCAGCGCGGTATCGGGTGCGATATTGGCGATGATCAAGGCGCCAATCCACCCCATCGCCGCACCGAAAGAACCGCAGACCAGCATATTCGTCAGGGCGGCCTTGTCCGCGCCAAGCAAGAAAAACGCCGCCCAGGCGATGGTTGAAACCCAGATTAAAAATAGGCCGCTGGCGGGGCCTACTGCAAAAAACGCCATTACGCCGGCAAGTAAGGCGATACTGGTAGAAAGTGCTGTCAATTTATCCATAAAACTCGATCCAAAAAATCACCTCTGAAAAATGGGCCCGCTAGATTTTATACTGAGGCGACCTTATAAAATCCAACCCGTTGCGTTAACCGGGCCGAACACGCCAACCCGATTGGACAAGGATGTTACCAGATTAAGCCGAGGCCAACCAACGGCGTTAAGCCCGTTCCACAATCGCTTTGATGGCGGCTAAACCTTGTTCGAACTGCCCGCCCACCATGGCATCGCAATTCATGAACAAGCTCACCGCCTTACCGATAAAATTATTGCTGCCGAACATGTGCCAGGTAACCAGCGTTTGACCGCCTTCCGACTTAAAGGTGAATTCCGCCGTATTGGTTGCCTTGAACGGTTTTAAAAACTCCAGCGTAAAACGAATCAGTTCACAGGGCTGGCTGGCGACAATCGTCATGCTGCCCTCGCCCACTTTATTGTTGCCGGCCCAGCGCATTATGGCGCCGGCACCTGCTTCCGGGCCTTCAAAGACATGATGGGCCTTGGGATCGAGTTTGGCCCACGGCGACCAGGCATCCCAGTTTTGCAAGTTATTCACCTGTTCGAACACTATCGGCGCCGGAGCAGCCATCAACGCGGAACGAGTGACCTGAAAATCCGCCGGCCGCCTCGCCGCCACCAGCCCAAAAACAACCGCAACCGCCGCCAAAATCAATACAAGTTCCAACATGGTCCGCTCCTTTTTTCTTATCGGGAAAATAAAGTTTTAGACATTAAACCAAGGGTATTCCATATTACGCTAACGTTCACCAAACCCGGATAACGCCATCGAATAGATTATCTATACTATAACTTCCATTCGGATTCGCTACTTTTAGATTGCCGAAAAATAATAGACATTAAGCCGGCATCCGCCTCGGCCGCTGAATAACGACTCTGTTAGCCGATGGCAGTTTCGGCTATTCGACAACCGGACAGCGGCCGAGCTTATTCCCTGCCGAGGAGATCACCATGAAACAGATTGAACTTTCCGCGTTGCGGGCATTCGTCATTGCCGCCTGTTTATTGTCCGGATGCGCATCCAACGACATTTACCGCAGCGATTACCGCGCCTGTACCGTAACGCCCGCTAATGCTTGCGAACAAAACTCGCTGCACCTCTATAACGACGGCGCCGCCAACGAATATACGCTGGGGTTCGTCGAAATCGACGACCAGGGCCAAATGCGCGACCGCAAGCAAATGCAAGCCTTGCTGGATACCTTGTACCAAAAAGCCGCCCAGGAAAGCATTTTATTGACCGTGTTCGTGCACGGCTGGCATCACAATGCCCGCCCCGGCGACTCGAACATCGAAGGCTTCAAGGATAACCTGGCCAGAATCAGCGAAATAGAAAGCCGGCGCAGCCGGGAGCTGGGCCGGCCGCCGCGTAAGATCGCCGGGGTTTATATCGGCTGGCGCGGCGAGTCCATCGACGTGCCGCCGTTTAATTACCTGACGTTCTGGGACCGCAAAAGCACGGCGCAAGACGTGGGCTATCTCGGCATTACCGAACTGCTGGTCAAACTGGAGGAAATCGCCAATGTGCGCAATTCCATGACGCCGCCGATCAAAAGCCGGCTGGTTTTGATCGGCCACAGCTTCGGCGGCGCGGTGATTTTCAGCGCCACCTCGCAAATTCTGGCCAGCCGTTTCGTCGACAGCCAGGAAAACAAAAGTTTTACCGATACCGCCAAGGGTTTCGGCGATCTGGTGGTGTTGCTGAATCCGGCCTTCGAAGCACTGCGGTATTCGCCGTTTTACGACCTGGCCCAGGCGCGTTGCAGTTACTTTCCGGAACAGCTGCCTCGGTTGGCGATTTTGACTTCGGAAGCGGACGACGCCACCGGCATTCTGTTTCCCATGGGCCGGGTGTTCTCGACCGTATTCGAAACCCATCGCGATATCGAACGCGACGACTGCAACCTGCCGCTGTCCCTGGACGAAGGCGAAGCCGACCGCAACACGGTGGGCCATTATCCGCCATTGATCAGCCACACTTTAACCCCGGCGACAACCGAATCGAACTCGCGGCTGGCCAGCTATACAAACATGAAACACCTCTGGAGCACGCAAACTCCGGGCAACGCCACCCAATACGGCTCTACCGTGCTGACGCACCTGAATAAAACCAACCCCCGCAATCCCTATTTGAATATCCGGGTCGACGAAAGCATCATCGCCGACCACAACGATGTGTTTAACGAAAAAGTCATGGAATTTATCCGGCTGTTGATCGGACTATCCACGGACGACTGAGATAATCCCACGCCTGAACCACTCTTGTCCGGCTGGGCACACACCCGTACCCGGCCGGCTTGCCCAGCTTAGGATTTGGCGGCGCTTTTGCTGCCCAATAAAATGGTATGCCGTTGATAACTGTCCTCGGCGGGCGCTTCGGCGGCGGCCTCGGCCCGCTTCAATTGCTCGGCCCGGTCTTTTTCGATGGCCTCTCTCAGCACATCGCGATAGGAGCGATTGATGTTTTTGGCATACTCTGCGTCTTTCTTGTCCTGGGTTTCGGCAATGGTTTTAGTCGGTTCGGGATCGTAGCGTTCCTCGATTTCCTCGGCCAATTTTTTTAACTGTTGGCCGAGCGCCAGGGCTGATTTGGAGGCATGGGTTTTATTATCGTCCAGGTTGAAGATCCGGATAACCTCATCCCGTAAATTAAACCCATACACCACGTGCTCGCCGTGCTTTTGCTGAAAATCGTAGGCTATATAAAAATCCAGCGGATTGCCGGCGTTTTTATCGAAAAAAATGCTGGCGTTTTCCAGCGTAAAATTCAGCGCCTCGACAAACTGCCGTCTGGCTTGCTCCATTTCCTCGAAAATAAACGCGTCGGACAGTTGTTTTACGATGTATTTCATAATCGGACCCGGTTTAGTGGCGTTATCGGTCTAAATAAAATCCCCGGCAGCGTATCCTTTTTTCGGCTTTAAAAGGCCCGCAAATACCGGCGAAACGGCGGCTGGCCGCCAAGCCTCAGCCCGACGCCCTGATTATCAATACAGCGCCGACCACCTTGCCGTCGACCTGCATCGGATGGGCGGAATACTCGGCCGAAAAGACGCCGCCGTCCCGGCGGTGGAAAGTATCGGAGCCGCGCCGGGCAATGCCGTTGTGGAACGCGTGGTAGGTACAACACTGCTCGTCGTTACCGGCCGCGCCCGGATGAATGGTTGCGCAGACTTCCCGGCCCTGCATTTCCGCCTGCTCGTAGCCCAGCATGGCCAAGGCCGCCGGATTGACGAACGTGCATAGCCCCTTGCCGTCCACGCCGATAATGCCTTCGCCGGCCGACTCCAACAGCAGCCGGAAGCGGGCCTCGCTGGCGCGCAATGCAGCTTCCGCCCGTTTGCGTTCGCAGAGTTCGTGATCCATGCGGGCATTGGCGGATTCCAGTATCCCGCTCTGTTTTTCCAACTGTTCGGTGCGTTGGGCCACCAGTTCTTCCAGACGGCGGCGGTAATAATACAATTCCCGGGCGTTTTCCTTGTCCTGGGTTATATCGACCAATATTCCTTGCAGGCACAGGGCGCCGCGGTTTTCGTCGCGCACCACGTTGGCTTCGTCCAAAAACCAGCGCGCCTGTCCGCTGTGCGCGATCAAGCGGTATTCGCAGCGTAGCGGCGTATGGTGTTCGTAGGTGGCGGCATAGGCTTCGATAGCGGTTTCGCGGTCCTCGGCATGTATTTGCTTCAAAAAGCCCTCTGTTCCCTCCAGCCAGGCTTCGGGCGCGAAACCCAGTTGGCGGATTTGCGGGCTGACATACAGCAGCTGGCCGGGCGTATCCAGCGAAGCGATGTAAGTAATGGCCGGCATTTGTTCCACCAGGCAGCGGTACTTGGCTTCGGCCTCGCGCAATTGCGCCAGGGCTTCGGTCTTGTCCAGAATGGCCTGCTGTTCGCGCAGCGCCCGCATCACCACCGCCGGCAGCCACTGCATGGCATCACCGCTGGCATCGGAGCCCTTGACCACATAGTCGCGCGCGCCCAGCTTCATCGCATCTACCGCAACCATGGCGTTGTCCGAGCCGGTCAGCATCACCACCGGCATCGGCAGCTCGCCGGAGGCCTCGGCCAATTCGGAGAGGAACTCCACGCCCGTTAGATCGGGCAAATGAAAGTCGAGCAGCACGCAGTCGATCCGTTCCTCGCGGGCCAACTTTAGGCCCTGGTTGCCGGTTTCGGCTTCGAACACCATAAACTCGTAGTCGTCATGTTGGGCCAACGCCCGCTTGCAGGCCATGCGGTCGATCTGATCGTCTTCCACCAGCAGCAGACGGATCGTCGGTTTGTTGCTTAATTCGCTCATAGCGGCGACTCGCTGATGGTCCAATAGGCGTCGATGGTGCGGATGATTTCGACGAATTGCCTATATTCCACCGGTTTACGCATGTAACCGGCCACACCCAGTTCGAAACTTTCCACCTTATCTTCCTGCTCGTCGGACGTCGTCAACGCAATCACCGGAATACGTTTGAATGCAGGCAGCGCTTTAATCGCATGCAAAAATTCGATACCGTTCATGACCGGCATGTTAAGGTCCAACAGAATCAGACAGGGGGGAGCATGCGCTGCGTTTTGCAGATACGCCAGCCCTTCCTCGCCGTTTTCCGCATGCTCCAATGGGTTGGCGACATGCAGTTCCTTGAGGGCGCGCCTAACGGTCATTGCATCCACGCTGTCGTCTTCAATCAGTAGAATGGGGCTGCTCTTGATTCTCATACTCTTGGGGGCTGGTTACAGGATTACGGATATGTTTTCGGCACCGTGAAATAAAACGTGCTGCCTTGGCCGGGACTGGATTCCAGCCAAACGCGGCCGCCGTTTTGTTCGACGATTTTCTTGACGATGGACAGTCCCACCCCGGTGCTTTCCACCCGGTCGCGCGGATGCAGGGTTTGAAACAATTGAAAAATACGTTCGAAATGGCGCGGCTCGATGCCGGGGCCATTGTCGGCGACGCTGAATTGCCAACAGTCCGCCTGCTCGGCGCAATTGATGCCGATGCGGCCTTCGGGTTTATCCAGATAACGGATGGCGTTGGACAACAGGTTTTGCAAGACTTGTTGCATACCGGTTTTTTCGGCGCGAATGGTCGGCAGGTCGGCCGCCACCGACACGGTAACTTCCGGCGGCGGTGCCAGCGAATCGATAACCTCGCGCGCCAATTCGTTAAGGTCGATGGCGTTGGCGGCCTCGTGCGCGCGGCCGATGCGCGAATAGCGCAATACACCGTCGATCAAGGCATCTAGGCGCCGCACCCTTTGGATCAGCAAGCGCAGATGCTCCTGGCCTTCGGCGTCCAGCCGGTCGTGCTGATCAGCGGCGATCCAGTCGGCCAGCGAGCCGATGGCGCGCAACGGCGCCTTCAGGTCGTGCGACACCACGTAGGCGAAGTTTTTCAATTCCTCGTTGACGTTTTCCAGCTCGTGAATCATGCGTTTTTGCTCTTCTTCCAGCCGTTTGCGGGAAGAAACGTCGTATATGGTGGCCAGCACGTGGCCGTTTTCGACCGGGCTGATACTGATATCCGTGGCGAATTCGCCGCCGTCCTTGCGTAAACCGTACAATTCCAGGCCGCTGCCCATGCGGCGATATTCGGGACGGCCGGCATAGTCCGCGCGCTTGTCGCCATGCGCGGCCCGAAAGCGCCGCGGCATCAGGTCTTCGACGCTCAGCCCGCAGAATTCGTCCAGGCTGTAGCCGAACAGGCGCTCCGCCGCCGGATTGGCCAGCAGAACACGGCCGTCAGAGCCGATAACCAACATCGCGTCGGCGGCGCAGTCCATCAGCCAACAGGCGTCGCGTCCGTTCAAAATATCTCTAGCGGCAATCATACGGATGATCCTTAACTTAGCCACGATAAAGCCGGGGATCATACAATAAATGCGCCGCAAAATGAGTTTTCTATCGACGACCGGGGCAAAAGCATAGCCGCGCCGCCAAGTCTCTTGAAAACCGGGGCTGCGGCACAGTGAGAATTTTCAATGTAAACCGCCGCCGACCGAACCGCCGAATCGAAAATATTCGCCCGCCGCAAACCCTACTGACCGCACGCCGCCAGGAGCGGCCGCTTAGCATGGCCGCTCCTTAACGCACGCTGGAGAAGGAAATGAACGACAACATAGCAATGTGGTTCGAATTGCCGGTTAACGATATGGCGCCCGCCAAGGCTTTTTACCGAAAGGTGCCGCGGGCGGAAGACCGGACTTTCGCCGACGGCCGAAGTCCGCGGGATTTCGTTGTACGGATGAGTTGCCGGTAACCCGGTGGGCGTCATAAATCGCCCGCCTCGGCGGCTATACAAATAGGCCTTGGCGATGTTGAGGCAACCGGTGTTTCAGGCATTGGACCCACGCCATTAAAAACCGGCGTCTCAATGCCTACTCGCCAACGCCACGCTCGCCTTTGCATTGCGGCGGCCGGATCGATAACGCCAAAGATAACTACCCGCGGGAAAAGTTACCGGGCGAACGAAAAGCGCTTGCCGAAACTATTGCAATTGCTCCGCGCCTGTTTCAAAACTCTCATCGGTATCCGTTTTAATATCGGGGCCTTTATCCTGATGAAGCTCGCACTTGCCTTCCAGCAGATCGACGGCCCCAGGCCAGCAGGCCGCTTTTACAAAATATTTTCCATAGTCGAGAAAAGCCACGCCCGCACAATCCTCGTAACCGATTTGCGGGGCCGCGCTTAAGTCCTTTTCATCAAAACTTCTGATGACTTTACAAAACTCCACTTGTCCGGCCCAAGCCGGGCTTGCCATTAGACACGACAACGCAAAAACAGAAATTTTCTTCAAATAAGTCATTTTTAAATTTCCCGCAAATTTTAAAGTATTGAAATCGATGAACGGCGCTGTCTGTTAAATATCAAACTTCAAGCGTTGCAGACAACGGAAAATAAGCCGCCAATGCCCGCCGTAATATTTCCGATTAGCCTTGCATCCGGAAATTTACCGTAACGAATCTTACACCAAAATTAACCGTGGAACCGATACGCCGTAACCTATTAAGCTTTCTAACAACAGCGGGCCAGGTCGTTGCGAATCCCTTGCACCCCTAATATTGGTGCGCTACCGATTCGTGAGAAACAAATAAAAAAGTCCGTAACCAGTAAGTAGCCACGGACTTAATCATAATCAATTGTTTGAATGTTAAGGCATTAACCCTTCAAAAAATGTCTAACGATCATCTTCCTCGTGTTCGTGCCCCTCCGAATGTTTCACTTTGTGTTTTGAATTACCGAAATAATATTGAATTACCGGCCAATCCTGTTTTGCGACTTCGCGTCCCATCAACCGGGAATCCACATCTCCATCGACAAAATGTATGCCGCCGTATCTGCGGGAAATGGCCGCTTCATCCGCGGCATCGGTAAAAGTCGCCCAACTCAAGGCAACCTCCGCGGCAGGAACCTGTCCAGGCTCCACTCTCGATACGCCAGCGAGCTCGGTATAGGTCTCTCCAAACACATCGCTGCCCGTAAAACGTTTTAAGGCCTCGGCTGCCGCGGAAGAAAACGCACTGTGTCCGGATGGATATTCGGCAAAAGGCGGTGTCACCACCGTCAAGGCCTGATAAGGTTGCCAAGCCTCGCCCGGAATTGCTTGCGTGCCTTGATAAGGCCCCGCCCAGGCGTTGATGGATTGACCGCCAAACAGGTAGTGAATCGCCGTTACAGGCCTAACCGAATCAAATTTGACTTTTGCTCCCCAGATCGCAATAGAAGTATCGAAAACCGTATTCGATACCGCGAAAAACTGCTTAACATCTTGATCCAGGCTATGGTTATCGCGGTGAGAAACGGACTGAGCGAATAAATTCCAATGACCGGGCGGTAACTCGGAACTGGGGCCATCGGCCCAAAACTCGGCGATTACCTTTTGTTGATCGGTCAATACCGCGCTATAAGCAATAACCTGTAACGCCTGTTCGGTATATTCCGGCTGATCTACTGTTGCCGGCCCTACACGGCCCGTGCGCTTTTTTATCTCCTTACGCACGGGCGCCACTACATCCTTGTCCCAGTCTTTTATGCCGAAGGGCAGCACTTTACCCCAGTGCGGGGCAATAAACTTCTGCACCACGGTACCGCCATGGCCATCGGATACCCGTAACGGTTGCCAGCGGTTAGGATCGTTGATTTGTTCGGGCGTATTGACGGGTTGATATCCGGTCCAATCAGAATAGGGAGCTCCGCCGTTAATGTTTCCCAACTGGTTTGATTTGTCGTGATGCCGGTAAGCCAGCAGAGCGCTTGCCGCCATATTGCCAATACCCGACGCGGTGGTTTTATTGCTGCCGGTTTTGTTTGGATCATAGCCTTGCTGGATCAACAGGTCCCGAAAATACTGCTGCTGATCGGGCTGCGGAAACAGGTCGGACGCGGCACGGAATGCCGCGTAAGCCACAGCTTCCTTTTTGCTTGCTTCGTTCAAAAGATTGGCGGGCGCTTTTAATGTAGTTCCCAGCCGGGTACCGCGAGCCTTATTATCAAACGCCGCCCAAGCATCAAATGCGCTGGTATTCAACACCGCCAACATTCTCGCAACCATCGGCGGGCCAGGATGCGTTTCTCGAATCGCTTCCAAGGCTGCATCGTTCCATTGCAACAGAATGTTTTCGTTGGGATCGACACCCGGCACGGACGCTTGCGCGGAATTTGTCAGAACCAATAAAATTGCCCCGCAAAGAGCACTTGCAGGATATTTAAATAAATTAATATTGTTTGTATGCATGATTTCCCCGTTTTTATTTACATCGTAATAAATCCAATTGTGCAATAAATGCCAAAGGATATTAACTTGCTATTCAATAAAAAACACTCTGTACCAACGTACAATACTTGCGGAGAGTGAATCACACACCTAACGCCGCAGTCCTGGTTTTTAAAAAATACCAGACCCCAAAATTGATATTGACGACAATTACATAATCATCCGAACCGCTGATTTAACTCATCCCCAACCCTGTTCGCCACGCTGAGTATCAGCCGGGTCTCCTGTGTTCAGGCAACTGCCGGTCGACACTATTCGCATTCGCTCAAATATCTTTTAATTCGCACCAATACAGCCAAGCGCGGATACTTCATCTCCAACAGCAGTAACCGAAAACTCGGCAATCATTGGATTACTGTAAGCCATCAAACCGCTGAATAAACCTCAACCGGCCTTGTAGCACGCTACGCTGAAACGGCATTGCCAGCGCCAATTTGCATGACTTAAAATCAACGGCACTCAAAAAACTATAAAAAACCGGGAGAAAAGCGTTATGGCAAACGGCAAACTATTGGAATACGGCGGACACGCACTGGTGTGGTCGGGGGATTGGACACCGGAAGGCGCGCGTAAAGCCATAAGCGGCGCGGCGCGGGCCGGTTACGATTACATCGAAATCGCCTTGCTGGACCCGTGGAAAGTGGATACCGCGCTAACCAAAGACCTGTTGCAAGAATTTAACCTGCGCGCCCACGCTTCATTGGGTCTGTCGCCCGCCACCGACGTCACCAGCACCGAACCGGCCATCGTCGCCAAGGGCGACGAACTGCTGCGCAAGGCTACCGACGTGCTGCAGGCGATAGGCGGCACGGAATTGTGCGGGGTGATTTATTGCGCATTGGGTAAATATCCCGGCCCCGCCTCCCGGCAAAACCGGGCCAATTCGGTGGCGGCGATGCGGCGGCTGGCCGACTATGCCGGCGAAAAAGGCATCAACATCAATCTGGAAGTGGTCAACCGTTACGAAACCAATATCATGAACACCGGCCTGGAAGGCTTGGCTTTTCTGAATGAGGTCGACCGGCCCAATGCTTATCTGCATCTGGATACTTACCATATGAACATTGAGGAGGACGGCATGGAGAAATCCGTGCTGGCGGCCAAGGATAGACTCGGCTATGTACATATCGGCGAAAGCCACCGCGGTTACCTGGGTACCGGCAATGTCGATTTCGACAGTTTTTTCGCCGCGCTGAAAAAAATCGATTTCCAGGGCCCGATCACGTTCGAATCCTTTTCCTCGGAAGTCGTCGATCCCAATCTATCCAACACGCTGTGCATATGGCGCAACCTGTGGCACGACTCGGACGATTTGGCTACCAAGGCGCTGGCGTTTATCAAACAGCGGTATTAGCCCTGCCGGCCGCCTTAAAAATTCGGCGATATCTGGGCAATCGAGTTGCGCCGGCCGTAAAAAACGCTCGCCGTAATCCGGGTACACGCCGCTGGCGAGAAACAGTTCGAACACTTCGGCGGCGGTTAAGGCTTCGAAAAAGCCGCCAACTCGCCGAGGCGTTTGCCGATTAACGAAGTCAAGGCTTCCGGCAACACCAAATCTTTTTTATCGAAGTCGGTATGGGAACGTAAATGCGCCGCGAAGCGCGATGACACACATCCGGCAATCGCGGATTCGATTTCCGCCGCCGAATTGATGCGTTTAACCCCGCGGCTTGGCGAAGCCAACGCCGCACCGCCTCTTGCGCGCGGCCAAACTAAACATACCTCCATGCCGTCCAACGCACGGACACGGGGAACGCTGTTTCAGCGGCCCATGCCGTTACCCATCCAGGCACCGGCGGCCGCGCCGATACCGGCGCCCAATGGATCGCCCTTGCTCATCTCGTAACCTACCGCACTACCCAACGCTCCGCCCACCAAACCGCTGGTACTGCGTTGATCGTAACTTTGGTAGCGCGGCGCGGGTACCGGCGCGGGTACATATTGCACGACCCGTTCCGGATAATAAACCCGCTCCACTTCCACATAATGGTCGTGATCGTGGTGTCCATGGCGTTTATGGTGTTTATGATGACCATGGCCGTGTCCGTGGCCGTCGGCGAAAGCGACCGGTGTCAACAGTATGCCTGCAATAACGAATTTCCCCATTTTGAACATAAAAGTCTTCTCCGGACTATGAATAGATGGGATCGATTCTACCGGGCCATACTTAACGTCCGATTAGCAACAGATTAAAAAGGCATTAAAACCGTCGCCTTGCAGCCGGCCGACAACCCGGCTCCTCAATCAGTTAGTCTGCATCAAACCGTCCAAGGTCAGGCCGCAGCTGGGCACAAAAGCCTGCATGAAAAACACCACTTCCGGTTGCTGCAAATCTTGGATGTTTTTGGCCAATTGTTCGGCCGCAATCTCGAACTCGGTATTGCCGGCTTTTAATTCCGCCTGGCATTTCAGATAGGCTGAAATTTTATCGGCCGCTTTAATGATCTGCCGGTTCGCCGGCGGTAATTGCTCATGCCGGATCAACGGCTCGAAATCCGCTTGCAATGCCTCGGGCAGCAGGTTCAGCAACTCGATTTCAGCCTGATGTTCGATGCTCTTATACGCATGCATGATAGCCGGCGAGTGGTATTTGATCGGCGTGGGTAAATCGCCGGTTATTACCTCGGTAATGTCGTGATACAAAGCCGCCGCGGCAATGGCATTGGCATCGACCCGGCCGTCGAAATAGCGGTTCTTGATCAAGGCCAGGGTATGGGCTATCACCGCCACTTCCCAGCTATGTTCCATGACGTTTTCATCCAAGGCATTGCGCTTTAAGCCCCAGCGTTTAATCCATCTCAACCTGGAGAGATAAGCGTAAAAACTGCTTTTAATACGGGTATGGTTCATAAATGTAACAATCGGTAAACTGTCGTTGGTTTAAATAAGGCTGCGCGCTTAAGGCAAACTCAAGCCGCGAATTTCGTCGTCTGCCGGCTGCAACGTCAACCAGACTTGCGCATCGCCGGGCAGCAAATCGCCGGCCGCCAGCTTTAATGAGTCCGGCAAATCGTTTCGAAAAATGTCTTCAGCCCTAAATACCAGGACTTTTTCCACCCCGGCCACGCAAGCTTTAAGACTATAACGCAAAAAAACCGCCCGCAGGTCGCCCAAATACGCCGATTGATTGAGCAGGGCCGTGACTACTTGATTTTCATGCCGAGGTGGTTTAGCCGGTCGGCCGCGCCGCCGGTCCCAAGCCTTTGAGTCCGCGGCCGCCCTCGCCAGAGCCAGCGACCATTGCGGGTAGTTCATTAAGCGCCCCAAACCGACGGCGTTAACGGGCGGTGAGTTTTCCGCAAAAAAAATCGGCAATCCTTCCCGCAATAGCTTGCTTAATGAATCCATCGATAAATCGCAGTCGGTTCTAACCAGCAACACGCCGGGTTCCGTGGAACGCCTTTCGATACCGGCCCGGCATTCCGGTAAAGCCAAACTAAAAATTTCGTCGGCGCAGGCGGGCTTCACACCCAGCAACGCAAGCAATAAGCAGAAAATTTTCATACCGAATATCGAACCATAACGTTTGGAGACCCTAAATTTCGGCGTATGTTCAGCCGGCATTATTTCAAATTAAGAAACAAGCAATACATTAATAGCTGTATTGTAAATAATTTGGTTAGGTTTATAGTTAAGCCATCTTCAAATTTCGACTGCCAATCAGTCCAGGACTCACCCATGAAACCTAAAAACAATTTCTTTAGAGATGTCTTCACCGGCATATTATTTACCTCCGGTATATTCGGCTTCATGTCCGGCGAATTTGTCTTATCCACCCTGCTGTTTGGCGCGGCTTCTCTTTCCAGCAATCTGGATTTAGATCGCGGCATCGAACTTTGACCGCTTTTGCTCGACCCTCGTTGTTCACCTCGCAGTACCTAAAGCTCTGCCCACTCCACGGCCCGCATGATTTTGCATCATGCGGGCTTTTTTTGCGCCGCCGATTGATTTAAAGGCAGGTTTAATTAATCCATCCGCACCGCTTGCCGTTTTGCGCCCCACGACCCCGGCCGCGCATTAAATAAGCCCGCGCATTTTGCGCCGCAAAACCGGCAACAGCCTTCGGCATTCAGATTCCAGTCGGACAATACGTACCAATCCCGGCCTATCAATAATTCGCCGCAGGCATGGCAATACGTACTCTCGGCTTGCTTGTCGTGTACGTTACCCACATAGGCGTAACGCACGCCGTTTTTGCCGGCGATCTCCCTGGCTCGCAGCAATGACGAAACGGGTGTGCTCGGTTTATCCATCATTTTCCAATCCGGATGAAAGGCCGTGAAATGCATGGGTACATCCGGTCCCAGATTTTCCGCTACCCATTGCGTCATCGCTTCCAGTTCCGCTTCCGAGTCGTTTTCGCCGGGAATGATCAGGGTGGTCAGTTCGAACCAAACTTGCGTTTCATGTTTTAAATATTGCAGCGTCTCCAGAACCGGCTGCAAATGGCCGCCGGTAATCTTGTGGTAAAAATCTTCGCTAAAGGCTTTTAAATCGATATTGGCGGCATCCATCCACCGATAAAACTCGGCGCGCGGTTCCGCGCAGACGTAACCGGCGCTGACGGCGACCGATTTCAATCCCAGTTCCCGGCAAGCTTGGGCGGTATCGATAGCGTATTCATGAAAGACCACCGGATCGTTGTAGGTATACGCCACGCTGCCGCAGCCCTGCTCCAGCGCTGTTTTGGCAATCAAGTCCGGCGCGGCGCGGCTCATCAGGGTATCCATTTCCCGTGATTTGCTGATGTCCCAGTTCTGGCAAAACTTGCAGGCCAAATTGCACCCGGCGGTACCGAAGGAAAAAACCGGCGTACCAGGCAGGAAATGATTGAGGGGCTTTTTCTCGATGGGATCGATGGCAAAGCCGCTGGAACGGCCATAGCTGGTCATCACGATTTGATGATCCAGGTTTTGCCGCACGAAGCACAGACCCCGCTGGCCCTCGTGCAATTTGCAAAATCGCGGACATACGTCGCATTGCACCCGGCCGTCTTCAAGCGCATGCCAATACTGGGTAGCCACTGTATCATGAGTGATAAAACGGGTCATACAGACCTCCTGCCGGCCGAGCCGGACGTGACAAAATTTAATCGCTTGGACCCGCCGAAACCAGGAACATTCCCAACCCGGGCGCGATAAAAACGAAATAAGGCGGTTGCCAGGAATAAATACCTCCGAATGGCGCCGGATTTTTGTTCCGCTACAAAGAGCAAAAAAGGCCGCATAGTTGTGCTATGTGGCGTTTTTGGACTGCGGTAGATAGACAAAAAGACCCGCCAGCCGGGTATATTTTCGCGGGAAATCGCCTAAGGTAACCGCTTGATCCGACATTAAAATCCGCAAGAATTTTTTCCGTTTGCCGGCATGGTTTGTTGTAACATACAGCCACTTAAACAGCACGCAAAAATGCATCGGTATCGCTTACCGTAAGCGTTAATAATTGCGCGCCACGTTCATGGGCCGGGGCGATAAAAGCGTCTTCGGAATCGTTAGGAGGTAGATGCCATGAATAGAGCACCCGCCGTCGCCGGCAGTTTTTATCCCGCGGACGCCGCCACCTTAAGCCATATGTTGAACGGCTTTCTGGAGCACGCCGCCAGCGGCACGCAGGCCCCAAAAGCCATCATCGCCCCCCATGCCGGCTATATTTATTCCGGCCCGATTGCCGCCAGCGCCTACGCGCGCTTAAAACCTGTCCGCGACAGCATTAGCCGGGTGGTGTTGCTCGGTCCGTCGCACCGGGTCGCATTTCAGGGTCTGGCCGTCAGCGCCGCCGATACCTTTACCACCCCATTGGGCAGCATTGCCGTCGACCGGAAGGCCATCGAGCAATTACGGCAACTCCCGTTCGTGGGGTATCTGGAGCAAGCCCATGCGCTGGAACACAGCCTGGAGGTACACCTGCCTTTTTTGCAACAAACCCTGAGCAACTTCAAACTGGTGCCGATTGTGGCCGGCGACGCCAGCCCGCACCAAGTCAGTCAAGTGCTGGACATGCTCTGGGGCGGCGATGAAACCTTAATCGTCATCAGTTCGGACTTAAGCCATTATCACGATTACACCACCGCGCAAAAACTCGACCGGCATACCAGCGATCTGATCGAAGCGCTCGATTATCACACCTTGTCTTCGAAAGCGGCCTGCGGCAAAGTGCCGGTCGGCGGCCTGTTAAAACTGTTGCGGGAAAAATCTCTACATATTAAAACCATAGACCTGAGAAATTCCGGCGATACCGCCGGCGACAAATACCGGGTGGTGGGCTATGGCGCTTATGTCGTTGAATGACGACCAAAAAAGGGAACTGCTGAAACTGGCCAGGGCCTCTATTCAGGCCGGGCTGACTACCGGCCACCCGCTACGGGTAGACTTGCAACAATGCGACCCCGCATTGACGGCAAAAAGGGCCAGCTTCGTAACGCTGGAACGCGGCGGACAATTACGCGGCTGCATCGGCATGCTGGAAGCCGTCAGACCCTTGGTACAAGATATTGCCGAAAACGCTTTTGCCGCCGCCTTCCGCGACCCGCGCTTTCCACCGCTGTCCGCAGCGGAATATACCGATCTTGACGTGCATGTTTCCGTTTTAAGCCCCGCCGAAAGCGTCCGTTTTGTTTCCGAACAAGACTTGATAGCCCAACTGCAACCCGGCGTCGACGGTTTGATTCTGCAGGAAGGCTACCGGCGCGGTACCTTTTTGCCATCGGTTTGGGAACAATTGCCCGATCCGAGGCAGTTTTTACGCCATCTCAAACAAAAAGCCGGCCTGCCCGCCGACTACTGGTCCGAAACCCTGAAAATATTTCGTTACCGTACGGAAATGTTTTCCTGACCGGCTTATAAGCCGCTCCCCAGCCGAAAATAATACCGAAAGCAGCGACAGCGCCTTGTTTGTCAAGCACTGCGGACACTATAATAGCGGGATTTTACCCCTATAGCCCTTGTCATAGCCGATTGACCGGGCGCTGATTATTTTTGCTTCGTAACTAACGACATGACAGAAAACTCAAATTTCAAACCCTGCGATCTGGTGATTTACGGCGCGCTGGGCGATTTGTCCAAGCGAAAACTCCTGATTTCCTTGTATCGATTGGAAAAACACCATCTCATCGAAGCAGATACCCGCATCATCGGCGTCGACCGTCTGGACGAGACCGACAGCAGTTTCGTCGACATAGCTCATAAAAGTTTGCAGGCGTTTTTGAACAACGACATCGACGTTCAAATATGGCAACGTTTTGCCCAGCGCCTGTCTTATTTAAAAATCGACCTGACTCAGCCCGAACAATACAAACAACTGAATAGTGCGATTGATCCTGAAAAACGGGTCATGGTGAATTACTTTGCTGTGTCGCCGTTATTGTTCAAAAGCATTTGCCACGGCCTGCACAGTAGCGGCGCGTTAAATGCCGAATCGCGCATGGTGATGGAAAAACCCATCGGCCACGACCTGAAATCTTCCGTGGAGATTAACGATGTGGTGGCCCAGGTGTTCCACGAAAATCAGGTATACCGCATCGACCATTATCTGGGCAAAGAGACCGTATTGAATCTGTTGGCCCTGCGTTTCGCCAATTCATTGTTCTATACCTGCTGGAACCACAACACCATAGACCATATCCAAATTACCGTCGGCGAAGATATCGGCATCGAAGGCCGCTGGGATTATTTCGACAAGACCGGCCAACTGCGGGACATGTTGCAGAACCACTTATTGCAGATTCTGACCTTTGTCACCATGGAACCGCCCGCCGACCTGTCAGCGCAAAGCATACATATGGAGAAGATCAAATTACTGAAAGCCCTGCGGCCGATCACCTATCTGAATGTGGAAGAGAAAACCGTGCGAGGCCAATACACCGCCGGTTATATTCAAGGTAAACCGGTGCCCGGTTATCTGGAAGAAGAAGGCGCCAATACGGAAAGCACTACCGAAAGCTTCGTGGCGATTCGGGTGGATATCGACAACTGGCGCTGGGCCGGCGTACCCATTTACATGCGCACCGGCAAACGCATGCCCAACAAACGCACCGAAATCGTCGTCAACTTTAAAAACCTGCCGCACAACATTTTTAAAGACAGTTTTCACGAGTTGCCGGCCAATAAGCTGGTGATCCACCTGCAACCCAACGAAGGGGTGGACGTGATGATGCTGAACAAAATACCCGGCATCGACGGTAATATTAAATTACAACAAACCAAACTGGATTTGAGTTTTTCCGAAACTTTCAAGAAAAACCGCATCTTCGGCGGTTACGAAAAACTGATACTGGAAGCGTTGCGGGGCAATCCGACCCTGTTTTTGAGCCGAGAGGAAATCGAACAGGCCTGGACCTGGGTGGATTCGATCCAGGATGCCTGGCAACACAACCATACCCCGCCCAAGCCTTATCCGGCCGGCAATTGGGGGCCGGTTGCATCGGTAGCATTACTCGCGCGCGACGGGCGCGCCTGGGAAGAATAACCAACACCATCCTTATTGAGAGAATAACGACCATGGTTAAAGAATTCTTTTTTGAACAGCATCATCACCTATTTACCGCATTGGTTGCCGAATGCCAGGATGTATTGTCCGAGGCCCTCGGCAAACACGGCGCCGCCACCCTGCTGGTTTCGGGCGGCAGCACGCCGGGCCCCTTGTATGAAGCCTTGTCAAAAACCGAATTAAACTGGAAAAAAATCAAAATCGCCCTGGTGGACGAACGCTGGGTAGATCAAGACCATGCCGCCAGTAACGAAGCGCTGATCAAGCGTACCCTGCTGATTAACAACGCCAAAGTCGCCGAGTTTACCGGCATGAAAAATGCCGCCAAAACCGCGGCGGCCGGTCAAGCCGAAACCGAAACCCTCTACCGCAAATTGCCCCAGCCGTTTAGTCTGGCGATCGTCGGCATGGGTGCGGACGGCCATACCGCCTCGCTGTTCCCGCAAGCCAAGGGACTGTCCGACGCACTCAAACGCGAGAGCGAAAACTTGACCGCGGCAATAGCGGCCAAGCAAAGCGAAGTGACCGGCCCCAACACGGAACGCCTGACCCTGACCCTGGCCGGCTTGCTGAAAGCCGAGCGGATAATCATTTTGTTTACCGGGGAAGACAAACTGGCGGTGTTCGGCGAGGCGCAAAAACCCGGCCCGGCGGAAGATATGCCGATTCGGGCATTGCTGCATCAAGAAGACGTGCCGGTCGAACTGTATTGGGCGCCTTGAGCGAACGGCTTGCGGACAGCCGCAACCGGCTTGTCCGCATCCGCTTATTTTGGCTACCCTTTAGTACCGTTTAAGCCGCAAACGCCATTCCGCCCACTTTTCCTACCGGGACGCCGTATGAAATCCGACTCTACCACCACAATACCGCGCAATTTGCAGTTGGATTTCTTTCGCGGTCTGGCCTTGATGATTATTTTCATCAACCATATGCCGTTCAACCCTTGGTTCGCTTATACCCCTTCCAGGCTCGGGCCTAGCGACGCCGCCGAAACCTTTGTGTTTTTATCCGGTTTTGCCGCCGCCATCGCTTTTGGGCGCAGTTTCCGGCAGGCGGGCCTGACTCTGGGTTCGGTCAGAGTGTTGTTTCGTTGCGGTCAGATTTATTTGGCCCATATCATTCTGTTTTTGTTGATGAGCACCTTGCTGGTCATCGTCACCGCTTGGGACGCCGACAGCGCCAAGTGGCAACTCGATAATCTAAGCTATTTTTTCGACCATACCCAGGATGCGCTGCTGGCGCTGGTCAGCCTGAAATACGTGCCTAATTTCATCGACATTCTGCCCATGTATCTGGTGATCATGCTGTGGCTGCCCATGGTTTGGGCGTTATCGCGCATCCATCGCGGCCTGGCCGTGCTGTTTTCCATCTCGCTTTATGCCGGCGCCCATTATTTCGGCTGGGAACTCACCGCCGACCCCATCAACAACCGCGTCTGGTATTTCAACCCTTTTTGCTGGCAATTGGTTTTTTTCACCGGCTTCGCCTTCGGCAGCGGTTGGCTACCCATACCGCCGTTCAGCCGTCCCCTGATGTGGCTATGCCTCGCTTACGCGGTATTTTGCTACCCGCTGGAAAACGCTTTCGGCTATGACCGGCTGCCCTGGTTTGCCGCATTTCGCGAACAGTGGGAGCCGTTACTCGACAAAAGCCACCTCGGTATAATGCGCTACCTGCACTTTCTGGCCATGACGTATCTGGCCAGCAATTGTCTGCGCAAACATCCGCGCTGGCTGCAATCCGCGGCGGCGGGCCAATTCATCACCCTGGGCCAGCAATCGTTGCCTATTTTCATGCTCGGCACCTGCCTGTCTTTCCTGGGCGGGGTATTGCTGGACGGCGAAAATCCCGGTTTAATCGATAGCGCCTGGGTCAACCTCGCCGGATTGGGCCTGATGTTACTGGCCGCGCAATTGCTGAACTGGCTCGACCGAAAGCCCTGGAAAAACGCCGGCAACGCTACGGCTTTTTCCCTCGATACCGAGTGGCCCAAACAAGCCATGCTGGCTTTCGGCCTGGCCTTTTTAACCATCGCCCCGCTGTTGTTTCTACAGGCGCAACCCGCCGACATCGGCATGGCCGCCGCGCCGATACCCGAACCGGATCTAGCCATCAGCGGGCCGGAAGAACTATCGGCGGATGCCGAAACCTTAAATACCGAAGAAGTGGCTTTTCAACCCCAAGAAAATCCCATCGAATTACCCGATACACTCTGACAGCTTTCAAATTGTCCCGCCCTTGCCATCCATCTGGAGACAGCCTTAATGCACCCCATAGTCGATAAAATCACCCAGCAAATCGTCGAACGCAGCCGAGAGAGCCGCGCCGCTTATCTGGCCCGCGTCGATGCCGCCATCGCCAACGGCCCGCAACGCACCAACCTGCCTTGCGGCAACTTGGCCCACGGTTTTGCCGTCTGCTCCGCCGTTGAAAAAGACGCGCTGTCGCACGCCGAGAAAGCCAACGTCGGCATTATTTCCGCCTACAACGACATGCTGTCGGCCCACGAACCTTACCAGCATTATCCCGAGCTGATTAAACAGGCCGTGCGCGAAGCCGGCGGCGTGGCCCAATTCGCCGGCGGCGTGCCGGCCATGTGCGACGGCGTCACCCAAGGCATGCCCGGCATGGAAATGTCCTTATTCAGCCGCGACGTCATCGCCCTGTCCACCGCTATCGGCTTAAGCCACAACATGTTCGACGCCGCCCTGTTTTTGGGCGTCTGCGACAAAATCGTCCCCGGTTTGTTGATCGGCGCCTTGAGTTTCGGCCATTTACCCGCCGTTTTCGTACCGGCCGGCCCGATGACCAGCGGCCTGTCCAACAAGGAAAAATCCCGCGCCCGGCAAAAATTCGCCGACGGCAAAATCGGCGAAAAAGAACTGTTGGAATCCGAGTCCAAATCCTACCACAGCCCCGGCACCTGTACGTTTTACGGCACCGCCAACAGCAACCAGATGATGGTGGAAATCATGGGTCTGCATTTGCCCGGCGCCTCCTTCGTTAACCCGTATACGCCGCTGCGCGACGAACTGACCAAGGCCGCCGCCAAGCAAGTGCTGAAATTCACCGCGCTGGGTAACGACTTCAGACCGATTGCGCACGTGATCGACGAAAAAGCCATCGTCAACGCCATCATCGGTTTACTGGCCACCGGCGGTTCCACCAATCACACCATTCATTTGATCGCGATTGCCCGCGCCGCCGGCATCATCGTCAACTGGGACGACTTCGACAACTTGTCCAAAGTCATTCCGCTGCTGACCAAGATTTACCCGAACGGCCCGGCCGACGTCAACCAGTTCCAGTCCGCCGGCGGCATGGGTTTGCTGATTCGCGAACTGCTGGAGCACGGTTTGCTGCACGGCGACATTCTGACCATCGGCGACCAGCGCGGCATGGCCCAATACAGCCAAGTGCCGACGCTTGCCGACGGCCGATTGCATTGGGAACAAGGCCCTGACGCATCGCTGGACCCGGACGTGATCGCTTGCGTCGAACAGCCTTTCGCCGCCGGCGGCGGCTTGCATGTGATGCACGGCAACCTGGGCCGCGGCGTATCGAAAATTTCCGCCGTGGCCGAAAAACACCAAGTTGTGACCGCACCGGCCATGGTCTTCGACGATCAACTGGATGTGGTGGCGGCCTTCAAACGCGGCGAGCTGGAAAAAGACCTCATCGTGGTACTGCGCTTCCAAGGCCCTAAAGCCAACGGCATGCCGGAATTGCATAAATTGACACCCATTTTAGGCTTGCTACAGGATAGAGGCTTTCACGTGGCCTTGATTACCGACGGCCGCATGTCCGGCGCCTCCGGCAAGGTACCTTCCGCCATCCACATGTGGCCGGAATGCATAGACGGCGGCCCGCTGGCCAAGGTACGCGACGGCGATATCATTGCCTTGAACACCCAAACCGGCGAAGTCAATGTGCAAGTCGATCCCGCCGAATTCGAAGCCCGCATCGCCGAGCCCAACCATGCCACCGGCCACCACTTCGGCATGGGCCGCGAGTTGTTCGGCGCCATGCGCGCGCAAGCGTCCACGGCGGAAACCGGCGCCACCAATTTATTTTTCGTGGATTAAAAAAGCGCAGGTTGGGTTAGCGCAGCGTAACCCAACCATTCAAGGCTTTATCGTTGAGTTACGCTGCGCTCTTGTGCCCCATGGGTAAACCCTTACATTATCGAGATTCAGACATGACCGTATCAATCAATCAAGTAATGACCACCTCGCCGGTGATGCCGGTGATGGTGATCAACCAAATCGAACAAGCCGTACCGCTGGCCCGCGCCCTGGTCGACGGCGGCCTGAAAGTGTTGGAAATCACCTTGCGCACTCCGGTGGCCTTGGAATGCATCCGCCGCATCAAGGCGGAAGTGCCCGACGCCATCGTCGGCGCAGGCACCATCATCAATACCCAAACCTTGCGGCAAGCCATCGACGCCGGCGCGCAATTCATCGTCAGCCCCGGCCTCACGCCTAGCCTGCTCGACGAGGGATTAAGCTGCGGCGTGCCTATCCTGCCCGGTGTGATTACCCCCAGCGAAGTCATGCGTTTGCTGGAAAAAGGCATTACCGCCATGAAGTTTTTCCCGGCGGAAGCGGCCGGCGGCATCCCGATGCTGAAATCCATCGGCGGCCCGCTGCCGCAAGTAACTTTCTGCCCTACCGGCGGCGTCAATCCGAAAAATGCCCCCGATTATCTGGCCCTGAACAACGTCGCCTGCGTCGGCGGCTCCTGGATGGCGCCGGCGGATTTGGTCGATGCCGGCGATTGGGCCGAAATTACCCGCAGGGCGGCGGGAGCGGCGGCGTTGAAGAAATAGTCTCGCAATCAAGGAGGACCAACACGCGCGCTGACTTAACAACTGTTTTAAACCCTGCCTGTTCCCGTTTATTAGAATACATTATGTTGAAATGCACCGAAGATCGTTATGCAACCTTTAGCATAGCCCTACACTGGTTGATGTTCATTTTAATGGTCGGCGTGTATGCCTTCATCGAACTGCGCGAACTGTTCCCCAAGGGCAGCGATCCGCGCGAGGCCATGAAAGCCCTGCATTTCATGCTGGGTTTATCGGTATTGGTACTGATACTGCCGCGTCTGATAGTTCGCTTGAGGAGCGGCACACCCGCGATCGTTCCCGCACCGCCGGCCTGGCAACGGCTAGCGGCAAAACTGGCGCATCTGGCCTTGTATCTGATCATGTTGGGCATGCCTGTTCTGGGCTGGCTGACGTTAAGCGCGGCCGGCAAACCGATTCCTTTTTACGGCTTCGAATTACCGGCCTTGCTGCCGGAAGATAAAGCGTTAGGCAAATCCTTGAAAGAACTGCACGCCACTATCGGCGAATTGGGTTATTTCCTGATCGGCTTGCATATCATTGCGGCACTGTTTCATCACTACAAGCAGCGCGACAATACCCTGGTTCGCATGCTGCCCGCCGGTAAATCAGACACACGTACACCGCGGCAATCCTGATCGGTTAGCCGTGTTAAAATTTCCGTCACAAACAACGAACAAGGCAGGCGAACATGAAAGCAAATATTGGTTTAATCGGTCTGGCCGTGATGGGTCAAAACCTGGTGTTGAACATGAACGACCACGGGTTCAAGGTGGCGGTCTACAACCGCACCACCAGCAAGGTGGACGAGTTTCTGGAAGGCCCGGCACAAGGCACCCAGGTGGTCGGCACTTACTCTTTACAAGAATTGGTCGATAGTCTGGAAGCGCCGCGCAAGGTGATGCTGATGGTGAAAGCCGGTAGCGTGGTCGATCAATATATCGAAGACTTGCTGCCTTTATTGTCTCCGGGCGACATCGTCATCGACGGAGGCAATTCGCTGTTCACCGACACCGACCGCCGCACCGCCTACCTGACCGAAAAAGGCTTGCTGTACATCGGCACCGGCGTATCCGGCGGCGAGGAAGGCGCCCGCCACGGCCCGTCCATCATGCCCGGCGGCAACAAGGCGGCCTGGCCGACCGTGAAACCGATCTTTCAGGCCATCAGCGCCCATGTCGACGGCGATCCTTGCTGCGAGTGGGTCGGCGATAACGGCGCCGGTCATTACGTAAAGATGGTGCATAACGGTATCGAATACGGCGACATGCAATTGATTTGCGAAGCCTACCAATTATTGTCGGAAGGCCTGGGCTTGAGCACCGACGAAATGCAGGCCATTTTCGCCGAATGGAACCGGGGCGAACTGAGTTCTTACCTGATCGAGATCACCGCCAATATCCTGGCCTACAAGGAAGACAACGGTCAGCCGTTGTTGAACAGCATTCTGGACACCGCCGGCCAAAAAGGCACCGGCAAATGGACCGGCATCAATGCGCTGGATTTGGGGATTCCGCTGACGCTGATCGGCGAATCGGTGTTCGCCCGTTGTTTGTCGGCGCAAAAAGACGAGCGGGTCAGGGCCGCGCAAGTCTTGCCCAAACCGGCCGCCAGCTTCAGCGGCGACAAACAGGCCATGATCGCGGCCATTCGCCAGGCTTTGTACGCCTCCAAAATCATTTCCTATGCGCAAGGCTTTAGACTGATGCGGGAAGCGGCCAAGGAATACAAGCTAAGCTTGAATTACGGCGACATTGCCTTGATGTGGCGCGGCGGCTGTATCATCCGCAGCCAGTTTTTGAACGACATCAAGCAGGCGTATACGAAAAACCCGGATCTGGAAAACCTGCTGCTGGCGGATTTTTTCATCGACGCCATGAAGCAGGCCGAAGCCGGCTGGCGGCAGGCGGTGATTCTGGGCATCCAGCTCGGCATCCCGACTCCGGCCTTCTCCTCCGCCCTGGCCTATTTCGACGGCTACCGCACCGAACGGCTGCCGGCCAACTTGCTGCAAGCGCAACGGGATTATTTCGGCGCCCACTCCTACGAACGCACCGATAAGCCGCGCGGGGAGTTTTTCCATACCGACTGGACCGGGCACGGCGGGAAGACGGCTTCCAGTACCTATACCGTATAACAGTCTAAACGCGGGCAGTTCCTGCAGCCGCCCGCGTCCAGGTTCCCACGCAAAGCCCTCATCGTTATACACATTTGGTAACTATTCAGCGTAGGTTGATGGGTTAGGCGCTAGCCGTAACCCAACGCATCGGCTTATGGCGGTGCAATGGCTTCGATTGTCGGGTTACGCTCTATCGAGCTAACCCAACCTACGCAATTGATCCGCATCGGCGGGCATTCACTGAATAGTTACCAAATGTGTATAACGATGAGCGCAAAACACGGGAACCGTAAGCGGTGTTTTTTGGGCTAAATCCTTAATGAATGTGCACTTGGCGCGACTTTACCGTGTCGCTCCTGCGCAAGGTATAGCTTTCCTGATTGCCCGGCATAGGCGCGCCCTTGCTATCCAGCTGAACCAACGTACCTTCGTCTTCAATACGGAACTGTCTTATGGCTGCGTCCTTGCGCGGCGTCAAAACCACGGTGCGGGTCTTTTCATCCCATGTGTATTTGCCTTTTTCGTAAAACTCTCTCGACGATTCTTTTGCATACTGGCTCACCAGCAGGTAATTGTTGTTCTGCTTCAGGGACAAGGTCATTTTCAGACCGTCGCAATCGTCGCACGGCAAAAAACCGTAAAACACGCCATGAAACGTCTGGCTTTGATCTGGCGCTTTGTCATGGGCCGAGTGGTCCATATGCGGCTGGGACGTCGATTCGCGCGTTTTCAGGACTTTTTCCTGCATTTGCATGTCCGACAATGCCAGCGCGGGTTGATGGGCAAATAATAGGGTGCTGAAAAACATCAAAGGCAGATTTATTTTTATCATTATTTTTTTCTTAATGTTTATGGTGGAAAACCCATCGTTACCAATGGGGCAATGTTTTAAACTCGTAACTATTCGAGTAGGTTAGGCGCCAGCCATAGCCCAACGCATCGGCTGATGGCAGTGCAAATTGCGTCGATTGCCGGGTTACGCTCTAGCAAGCTAACCTACGCAATCGGCCCGTATCAGCCGGCATTCGCCAGATAGTGACTTAAATTCCAGCTTCCGCGCAACGGAAAAAATTTACCAGGAATATCCTGAAGGTCAACAGCCCGTTTTGCCGCGCTCGGCCAATCCGGGCGGATTATCGCTCCACAAAGTCATAAACCCGATATCGCTCCACCATCGGACGCAACACCTCACGGGCAACCCGGCCATATTCCGGATGCTGTAAAAACGTTTCAAAAGCCGACTGGTTTTCGAACACGCCGGCTATCGCCACATCGTAGGATTCGTCCAACGCGGCACTGCCGCGCCGCTGCTTGGCCTGGGCCGGCGTGCCGACATCGTAAGCCAGCACGCCGGGCAATTTGGCCAGGGCTTTGCTCTCATCGATATAGCGCTGCCTGAGGCTTGCATCCCCCGGTTGCTTGAGCCACACCACCACCAGATGATGCAAACGAGGTTGCTGCGCTATTGGGGCGGAGGCGCAGCCGGACAAAAAAATGGCCGACAGGATCAGTAACCGCCTAATCATCACGCCGCCTTCCATTTGATATTGCAACCGATGCTGGGAATTTGCTCGGCGGCTATGGGTTGACCGGCCAATAGATTATCCAGCGCATTGCGCAAATCCTCGCCGGAAACCGGCAGTTCATTCTTGGGCGTGGAGCCGTCCAGCCGCCCCCGGTAAACGCAGGCCAAGTTGGCGTCGAACAAATAAATATCCGGCGTACAGGCGGCCTGGTAGGCTTTGGCCACCGCCTGGCTTTCATCATACAAATAGGCGGCGAACGGATTGCCCCACTCGGCCATCAGCTCATGCATTTTGTCCGGCGCATCCATTGGGTAATCTACAATATCGTTAGAACTAATCGCTATGCTTGAAACACCCAAGATGGCATATTGCTGGGCAATGGCGATCAATTGCTGCTTAACATGCAGTACGTATGGACAATGGTTACAGATGAACATGATCAGGGTACCCTGTTCGCCTTGCAGTTCCCGCAGACCCATGTGCTGTCCGCTAATGGTGTCCGGCAAATAAAAATCCGGCGCTATCGTGCCTAAAGGCAACATGTTGGAAGGGGTGGCGGCCATAAGTTCTCCTCGGCTAAGCGTTATAAAACCCGGATTATAAAACAGCCCCGAAACTGGTTTTACCTGAAAAATCGCTTTACTATGAAAGGCCAGGTCCGTATTCCAAGGCAGGTATCGCAGATGATTGAGCACTATAACCATACTATTCAACTGCAAAATGCCCCCCGCTTAAACAATTACGTCATCACCGAAAAACTGGGCGAAAGCCTGCAAGCCACGGTTTTTAAAGGGTTTCACAAACATGTACCGGATTACGCGCTGGTCATCAAATGCCTGAAACTGCTGTCCAGTTGGGAAGACCAGTCCCGGCATTTACGCCAGAAAGTCGAACGCTTAAAAGTGCTGCACGACCCACGCATCTGCACCCCGCTAACCCTGGAGAGCAGCGACGACCATCAATTCATCGTACAACCCTGGTTCGGCGGCCTGCCGTTAAATATTTGGGCAAGCGGCCAAGCCCCTATCGAACTGGCCGACTTTCTCAGTCTGGCCTGCGCTTTGGCCGATACCCTGCAAACCGTGCATGACGCCGGCATCACCCACGGAGGCGTTAAGCCGCACAATATTTTGGTACTGCCGGACACCCTGAGCGTACGCTTGACCGACTTCATCACGCCGCTGGACATCCGCGACGTCAGCCATTTTATTTACGATCCGGAATTCGTCCGCAACACCCTTGCCTATACTTCGCCCGAACAGACCGGCCGCATCAATTACCGGGTGGATTTTTCCACCGATTTGTATTCGCTGGGCATCGTGTTTTACGAACTGCTGACAGGCGGATTGCCGTTTTTTTCCGCCGACCCGCTGGAACTGATTCACTCGCATCTGGCCGAAGAAGCCCGCAAGGCGCATACCGTCAATCCGAACATTCCGGTGACCTTGGCGGAAATCGTTCACAAACTGACGTTGAAGCAGCCGGAAAAACGCTATCAAAGCGCCGCCGGCTTGCTGGCGGATTTAAGGCGCTGCCAGGCGGAACTCCAAAAACAAGGCCGCATTTCCAACTTCAGCCTGTGCCAACACGACCTGAGCCGGCGGGTGGTTTTCATCTCCAAAATGGTCGGCCGTCAGGCGGAAAGCGCGCTGATATACCAGGAATATCGGCAGGTCATGTCCGGGCGGTTCCGCTCGGCATTCATTTCCGGCTTGTCCGGCATAGGCAAAACCCGTCTGATCCAGGAATTGCAGAAACCGCTGGTTAAGAACCGAGGCTATTTCACCTCCGGCAAATTCGATCAGTATCAAAAAAACATTCCTTACAGCTCCTTCATACAAGCCCTGCGTAACTTGATTCGCACCTTTCTCACCGAAAGCAACGAGCAGGTAGCGCAATGGAAGCATAAAATCCTCGAAGCCGTGGAAAGCCATGGCGGGGTGATTATCGACGTGGTGCCGGAGCTGGAGTTCATCATCGGCCCGCAACCCGAGCCCGTGCCGTTGCCGCCGGTGGAAGCGCGTAACCGCTTCAACAATTTATTCGGGCGTTTTCTGGCCTGTCTGGCCAGCGAGAACAACCCGCTGGTGTTGTTTATCGACGATTTGCAATGGTGCGATACCGCCACGTTCGATTTTCTGCAAAACCTGTTCGCCAACCACGGCGAACACCCTTATCTGTTTTTTATAGGTGCGTACCGCCACAACGAAGTGGACTCCGCCCACCCCTTGAGCAAATTGATCCACGCCGTTCGCGACAATGCCGGACCCTTGGCGGAAATCCGCCTGGAAGCTCTCAGCGCCAGCGATTGCCATGAAATGGTGACTTACATTCTCGATGCGGAAGCGGCCGCTACCGCGCAACTGGCATGCTTTATCGCCGACTTGACCGAAGGCAACCCCTTGTTCGTCAGTGAAAGCCTGGCCTGGCTGTACAACGAGGGCCTGCTCGGCACCGACGAAGACCTGCATTGGTTCTGGGATATGCAACGCATCCGCGACACCCAAATGCCGGCCAGCGTGGTGGAACTGTTCAGCGCCAAAGTGCAAAAACTGCCCCTCAAGACCCTGCATATCCTCAACCATTGCGCCTGCATGGGTAACCGTTTTACCGCCGAAAACGTGGCCTTGGTAATGGACATACGTATCGAACAACTGTTTGAAGATCTCAAGCCGGTACTTAGTTCGAGTTTATTGCTGGAAAACAAATCCGATCTGCAATTCGTGCACGACCGCGTACAAGAAGCGGTACTGCGCCAGGTCGATGTTACGATCAGGCCCGGCATACACTGGCGCATCGGTAAAAAACTGCTCGATGCGGCGCTGGCGAATGCGCACCTGAAAATCAAGGACAATTTGCACGTGGGCCGGATTGAATATCAATGCGCCGTCGAACATAACGTCGATTTAGAAAACCTGGACAATCTGTTCACCATTACCGCCCATCTCAATCAAGGCCGTGCCGCCGAATTGGATACAGAAACCGCATACTGGCTGGCCGATATTAATTTTCACGCCGGCAACAAGGCCTTGGATGCGCTGGCCGGCGAAGCCGCCAACGAATTTTTCCTGCAAGCCCACGACTATCTGCCGGCCGACTGCTGGGAAATGGCCTACCCTTTGACCTTTAGAATCTATCAGCGCCTGGCGAAAACCAATCTGATGCGCGGCCAATACGAACATTCCGAGGCGCTATTGAATCGCTTGATCGAACATGCGGTCAGCGACCTGGACAAAGCAGAGGCATTGGCCGACCAGACCACCTCGCTGTCGTCGTTCGGCAACTTCAACCAAGCCATCCAGACCGCCAACCGGGGCCTGGCCTACTTTGAAAAATCGATTCCGGCCGATGCCGACCAAGCCCGGCAACAAATGCAGGTGTTGATGGTGCAAATCCAGCAACAAGGCGATGTCTGGCAAACAATTTTAAAAATGCCGTTTACCCGCGAACGCAAAAGTAAAATCGAACTGGCCTTTTACAGCGAGCTGATCCCGGACCTGTATATGTGCGGTCTGGTACCGCAGCTGTATCTGTCGGCGGCGCAATCCACGCTGCATTGCCTGGAAGGCGGCATGGACGAATCGGTGATTTATTCGTTCTCCATCATGGGCCTGAATCTCGGCGAACAGGGCCGCTTCGACGAAGCCTTTAAATACCAGGATCTGGCGCACGACCTGTGCGCCAAATATCCCAATACCTTCGGCGCCACCCGCGGCATGAACGGCATCGTCTGGTGCAACATGCACAGCCGCAGCCATCCGGCGGAGATCGTCGATTATGCGCACAAAGGCATACAGTGCGGCAAAAACTGCGGCGATTTGTATAACGCCGGCTTGTCTTACGGCCCTCTGATGTGGAACTTGATGGTACAGGGTAAAAACCTGCGCCAACTGGAAGAAGCCGCGGAAGAGTGCCTGCAATTTTCCCGTAAAAACCAACTGTCGTTTTCGGTGGGCTTGGCCGAAGCGGTGCTGGCGGGTTGGGTACAACCGATGAAACCGGATTATCAAGCCGCCGACATGACCGCTACCCTGCAACGCTGGGCCACCGATAATTATGTGGCGGCATCCGGCAGTTATTTTGCGTTACTGGGCTTTGCCCAATATTTTTTGGGCGAATACCGGTCGGCCGCGCAATCCTTGCAACAGGTGGAGGATTATCTGCACGGACTGACCGACAATGTCCTGAAAAGACTCTGGTATGTCTTCAAAATTCTGATTCGCCTGCGCCAGCCGGAAGCACCGGACTGGCCGGAAATAGATGCCGAAATCGCCCCCTTGTTGGGCAAATTGGAAACCTGGGCCGAACTGGGACCGTTATTAAAACCGTATCTGGCGTTCATTCGGGCGGAAATCGCCCTGAAACAAGGCTTTTACCGGGAAGCGCGTAACCTGTATTTCGATGCCATCGCTCTGGCCCAGGCTCAACACTACGGTTTGCTAAGCGGACACTTGTACGAAATGCTGGCGGATTTGTTAAACGAATACCGGCTTGGCGATGCGGAATTGTATTACGCAGAAGCCCGCCGCCACTACCGCCTATGCCGGGCGGATGCCAAAAGCAACCGTCTGCAGGAACGGCGCCCCTATGTAGGCGGCGACACGGCGGCGCGCGGCAACCGCAACGAAGTCTCGCATGAAACCCTGCCCAGCCTGGATATCAACTACCTGATGAAATCGGCCTTGGCGCTGTCGGCGGAAATCGATTTAAGCCAATTGATGCAAAAAATCATGGCGGTGGTGCTGGAAAGTTCCGCCGCCCAGCATGGTTATCTGTTGATCGAACAAGGCGGGGCATTGCTGGTCTGCGCCGAACAACACGTCGGCAAAAAGCAATTGCCGCAAAAACCGGCCTATTCGATCGCTAAAACTCGCGGCATTTGCCGGGCCATCGTCAATTACGTACAGCGCACCCATGCCAAAGTGGTTTTACACGATGCGATGAATTGCGGGGATTTTCAAAACGCCCCGGAAGTGCAGACCCTGAAACTGCGCTCGGTATTATGTCTGCCCATCATCAAGCAATCCGAATTTATCGGCCTGCTTTATTTGGAAAACCGCTTGGCCGAAGGCGTGTTCACGCTGGAAAAAATCAGCATGACCGAATTATTGACTGCTCAGGCCGCCATTTCCCTGGAAAACGCCAAGCTGCTGGAACAAACCCAGCTGGCGTATTTGCAATTGCAGGAAAACCAGGAACACATGCTGCAAATGGAAAAACTCTCGGCCATGGGCACCCTGGTCGGCGGCGTGGCGCACGAAATCAACAATCCCTTGATGGGCGTGATGAACTTTGTGGAATTTGTCGCCGACCGCACCGACGATCCGAAATCCAAACAAATTCTCGAGCAAGCGCTGCAACAAATTCAGCGCATCAAAAAAATCGTTTCCAACATGTTGGTGTTCATGCGCAGCAAATCCGTCACCGGCGGGCATTGCTCCTTTTCCGAGGTACTCGAGCAAAGCTTGTTATTGTTGGAAGGCGAACTGCGCAAAGCGGCTATTACGATTGAAATGGATATACCGGACACCTTACCGGACATCGCCTGTCCGGCCGAATGTCTGCAACAGATTTTGGTGAATTTACTGATCAATGCCCGCGATGCCTTGCTGGATTCGGCACAACCTAAAATTGAGATTGTTGCTATGCTCAACGGGCAAACCCTGGCTGTGTCGATTAGCGACAACGGCCCTGGTATTAGCCAGGAAGTCCAAAGCCGCATGTTCGATCCTTTTTTTACCACCAAGCCCCCCGGCAAAGGCACCGGCCTGGGTTTATCGGTCACCCGCCGGCTGATACAAGACAGCGGCGGCGCGATCGATATCGACAGCCGGCCGGGAGCGGGCTGCCGGATTCGCCTCGATTTCCACATTTTCGATAGCTAATTGCCGGCATTCCTTGGATAATTATGAAAAATTCGCGTCAAAATCACACAGTTCCGAGTAAAAGCGCATGTTAAATAACATTTTGGTTATCGATGACGATCCCGCGGTGAGGGGCGCATTCAAACTGATCCTGGAAGAAGACGGCTACAGTGTCCGCGAAGCCGAAAACGGCCTGCAAGGCCTGGAAATGGTCGAGCAAGCGCGCCCGGACCTGATTTTTCTGGACTTGCGCATGCCGGGAATCGATGGCGTGGAGACCCTCCGCCGCCTGAAAGCGCTGGATCCCGACCTGAATATCTATATCGTCACCGCTTTTGCCGCCGAGTTCATGGAGCAACTGAAATCCGCCCATGAGGAAGGTCTGCAATTCGAGCTGGCCAGCAAACCGCTATCGGCGTCGCAAATCCGGGATATAGCCCAGGTGGCGCACATGGCCAAAACCCACGAAGCCAGGCGCGCCAACCACCATAAACTGGTACTGACGCTGTATGTGGTTTCGCTGAATGCGGAAACCCGCCGCATGGTGGAACAAATCAGCGCCCTGCTGGCCGGTATTTACGAGCCCGGCCACTGGGTGTTCGATGTCATCGAAGTGCTGGGCATGCCGGAAAAGGCCCTGGAAAAAGAGGTGTTCGCCACTCCGATGCTGGTGCGCGATATTCCGGAACCGGTATTGAAACTGTTGGGCGACCTGTCCCGCATGTCGTCGGTCATGGCGGCCATCACCACGCAAACACAAGGCACGGGCGTTCAGACCATCATCATCTAAATAGCGCTCAAGATGACCGATACCCTAAAGCGGCTCAGCCTGATCCTGGATACCATTACCGACGGCATTCTGGTGGTCGATTTGCAGGGGACGGTGCTGTACGCCAATCAAGCCGCCGAACAACTGCTCGAACGCCCTGCTATTGTCGGCCAATCCCTGGCCATTCCGGTCACCAACAGCTCCGCCGCTCCGCAAGACATCAACCTGATCAGGCCCAGCGGCTTTGCCTGGGCCGAAATGCGCGCCACTCCGCTGGATTGGGAAGGCCGGCCGGCGTATGTGATCGGCCTGCGCGACATCTCCGCCCGCAAGGAAGCCGAAATTGCCTTGCGGCAAAGCGAAGCGTTGTTTCAAACCCTGGCCAGACTGGCGCCCGTGGGCATTTTTAAAACCGATGCCGGCGGTAAATGCGAATATGTCAACCAGCGCTGGTGCAATATCAGCGGTTTAAATTTAGACGCGGCAAAAGGCGACGGCTGGCTACGATCGATCTACCCCGAAGACCGGCCGCGCGTGAGTGTCGAATGGGAGTTGTCCACCAAAACCCAAACCCCTTTTTACAGCCAATACCGGTTTCAACACCGGAATGGGCCGCTGCACTGGGTAGTGGGACGCGCCGAAGCCGAATACGACGGCAATAACCGTTTACTGGGCTATATCGGCACGGTCACCGACATCAGCGAAATCAAGCGCAACGAAGACCATCTGCGCCTGGCGGCCGCCGTGTTCGAAACCACCCGGGAAGGCGTCATGATTACCGATGTCGACCGCCAAATTCAACGGGTTAACCGGGCGTTTACCGAAATTACCGGCTACAGCCAATTCGAAGCCATACAGCAATCGACTCGATTATTACGCTCCGGCCGCCATCCCCCCGAGTTTTACAGCGCCATGTGGGACGAAATCAACCGGACCGGGCACTGGCAGGGCGAAATCTGGAACCGGCGCAAAAACGGCGAGCTTTATCCCGAGTTATTGAGCATCAGCACGGTCAAAGACGCCGCCGGCCAAATTTGCAATTACGTCGGGGTATTTGCCGACATCTCCAAACTAAAAGCCTCCGAGCAGGAACTGGAGTTTTTGGCCCACCACGACCCGCTCACCAAACTGCCCAACCGCATGTTGCTGATGTCGCGGCTGCAACACAGCATCTCGCAAGCGCAACGCCAACACACCCAATTGGCGATAGTCATGCTGGACCTGGACCGCTTCAAGGACGTTAACGACAGTTTCGGCCACATGGCCGGCGACGACCTGCTGCAGATGGTGGCGGGGCGCCTGACCGCCCGGCTACGGGCCGCCGATACCGTCTGCCGGCTGGGCGGCGACGAGTTTGTCGTGCTTCTGGAAGACATAGCGCACCCGGAAACCGCCGCCCGCATTGCCACCGACATTATCGCCACCGTCAACGAACCCTGGCTATTAAGCAACGGTAACGAAGTCAGAGTCGGCGCCAGCATCGGCATTGCCCTCTACCCCGAACACGGCGGCGCGCCCGCCGAATTGTTGCAGCATGCGGACACCGCGCTGTACCAGGCCAAAAATGAAGGCCGTAACTGTTTTAAATATTTTTCCGAGGAATTAACCCGCGCCGCCCGCGAACGCATCGGTACGGAATTTCGGCTGCGCCAGGCCATCGAAAAAAACGAGTTCCGGCTATTTTATCAACCGCAACTGTGTGTCGGCACCGGCGATATTGTCGGCGCGGAAGCCTTGATACGCTGGCAAACCAGCGGCGAATTGATACCGCCGCTCAAATTTATTCCGATTGCCGAAGAAACCGGCTTGATCACCGGCATCGGCAACTGGGTGCTGAATGAAGCTTGCCGGCAAGGCAAGGCTTGGCTGGACGCCGGCCTGCCGCCTATCCGCATCGCGGTCAACCTGTCGCCGCATCAGTTTCTGCACAACGATATTTGCGCCATCGTCGCAAATACCTTGGCCGAAACCGGCTTTCCGGCCGAATATCTGGAATTGGAACTGACCGAAAGCGCATTGATGAAACGGGAAAAGGAAGCCATCGATATCTTAAACCGTTTGCATGACCTGGGTATCCACTTGGCCATCGACGATTTCGGCACCGGCTATTCGTCGCTGGCGTATTTAAAATCGTTTCCGCTGGATGTGCTGAAAATCGATAAAAGTTTTATCGACGACATTCCGATGCAGAGCGACGACATGGAAATTACCGCCACCATCATTGCCATGGCCAAAACCCTGCGCATGCAAGTGATTGCCGAAGGCGTCGAAACCCCGGCGCAAATGGCCTTTTTAAGCAGCCGCAACTGCGACTTTTATCAGGGGTATTTCGCCAGCAAACCCTTGCCCGCCGATGAATTCGAAAGTTTTTTGAAGCAGCACCGCCCCCTCCCGGTTTCCTGACACCGCCGTCTTTCATACCAGGGTTTTAGACTAAGCGCCGAAACATCGTATAATGGTCTATTTTTCAAACCAACGAGGATCAGAAAATGGCTGATTTAATTGCACCTTCCATTCTCTCCGCCGACTTCGCGCGCTTGGGCGAAGAAGTGGACAATGTTTTAAAAGCCGGCGCGGACATCGTACATTTCGATGTAATGGATAACCATTTCGTGCCGAATCTGACCATCGGTCCTCTGGTTTGCGACGCGTTGCGCAAGCACGGCGTCACCGCGCCGATCGACGTACATTTGATGATAGAACCCGTCGACCGCATCATTCCGGATTTCGCCAAGGCCGGCGCCAGCTACATTACCTTCCACCCAGAAGCCTCGCGGCATATCGACCGTTCCCTGCAAATGATCAGGGACCTGGGTTGCAAATCCGGCCTGGTATTCAATCCGGCCACCCCGCTGTCCTATCTGGAACACGTGCTGGACAAAGTGGACATGATTCTGCTGATGTCGGTCAACCCCGGCTTCGGCGGCCAATCCTTCCTGCCGTCCGCATTGCCGAAACTGCGTCAAGCCAGACAAATCATCGACGACAGCGGTTTCGACATCCGCCTGGAAATCGACGGCGGCGTCAACACCTCGAATATCCGCGAAATCAAAGCCGCCGGCGCGGATACCTTCGTGGCCGGTTCGGCGATTTTCGGCAAACCCGACTATAAAGCCGTGATCGACGAAATGCGCGCTGAAATGGCCAAGGCCTAATCCCATACATCCGCTTCGATGCTCTTATCGAAGCGGATGAACCCACCTGAAAAGACAGCGTCTTTGCCTCCCATCTAAAACCTTCAGTTCATTATTCAAAGTCCACACCGGCTGTTTTGTTAAAATGCGCGGATATTCAATCCAGTCGCAAAGCTAAACAGGGCAGTACATGATCGAAAATCAAGTCATCGACTACATACAACAGGGCGTTGAAAAAGGCTTGATCAAGCTGTCCGACGACGATAAACGCATCGAATACCTCGAACAAAAGAAAAGCCGGCTGTTCACCAACCCGGAAGAACAAGTCCAAATAGACGAGTAACCTTGGATACATTTCCTGAATGCAGCGACAATCCAGCAAAACAAACCCTGTAGCATCCAACATTCCATCACGACTAAAAACAATGGCGGTCAATCGAAAACTATCCATGGTGGATCGCTTCGAGAATCGACATTAAACAAACGTTTATCAACCATAAGGCCTTGACAACATCAAAGGCATATAACCGACACCGAGAAAATGCAAGCTTACACCACAAAGACTGAATTGGGGATACCTGCTAAAATTTATCAAATCAATTAGGACGAATTTAAAAATCTCTTCCGCACAGCATATGAAGGAACACATCTAATGTCTGAACTCGCTTTGAAACTCATCAAAGAAAACAAGATTACTCAATCTCCATGTTTAGATTTGGGTAATTGTGGATTAACTGAAGTCCCAATGGAAATTTCCGAATTAGTCTGGCTGGAGGAACTATCATTCTCTAATTTAAAGGAAGTTTTGGGATTTGAAAGAAATAACCGGAATAATGGCCCAGCAAATAAAATTAGTTACTTTAGAAAAAAGGATAAAAGCAACCCTTTTTTACACCTAACCAACCTCAGGAGGCTCTGGTTTAATTGCTTCGACGGACAGACTTCATATAGCCCTGAAAGCCTCTCCTCGCTAAAAAATTTAAAAAAACTGGAGTGGTTAGACTTTTCTAACACTAGAACTTCAGATATATCAATCCTGGCAGAATTAAAAAACTTAGAATGGCTCGACCTCTCAGATACAAAACTATCCAATCTAGACCCAATTTCTAACCTTAAGAAATTACAGGATCTTTACATATCAGGTACTAAAGTAACTGATTTAACCCCCCTAAATAGACTAACAAACCTAAAATCACTTTTTATCAGCCGTACAAGAGTTAAAAATTTGTCACCGCTCGCCGGCATGCATAACATAGAAAGACTTTATTTCGGTGGAACAGCAGTTGATGATTTAAGCCCTTTGGTAAAAGTTAATAAACTGAGAGAGGTCAATGCCCACAATACGAAAATCACTGAGTTAAGCCCAATAACTCATTTAAAAAATCTAGTAAAACTCGACATCAGTGACAATAACATCATCGATCTCAATCCACTAGCTAATCTTATTGAATTGAGAAATCTTGATATTTCGGGAACAAAATATTTAGACTTAACTACACTGAAAAGATTATCAAATTTAGAGTATTTACATATTGGTCGAAAGTTTATTTTTGAAGTCGATACTGATTTAGACCCATTAAAAAATTTGACCGTACTTAATACATTACGAATAAAAGGATCGAAAGAGGTTGATCTGACGCCTTTACTCGCTTTGGATGGCCTTAAAGAGATTGTAGCCAGATCTATTCCCATCAGCGATATTTCCCCTTTCCTTCATTGGATTAGATCTGGAGTTTCAATAAGATTAAAATCTCAATCGATGCAGCTAGGTTATTGGCGTAATAATGCAATCACAGTGGATGATGATTATCTTACTATTCCACCAGCTGAGATAGTTAAGCAGGGCAATGAAGCAATTTTAAATTATTTCGATGAAAAACAAAAACAAGGAATCGATCACTTATACGAAGCAAAATTATTAATTGTCGGCGAAGGCGGCGCTGGAAAAACCAGTTTATTGAGACGACTTTATCAAACCGATAAACCGCTTCCTGAGGAAGCAGAAACGACAAAGGGAATAGCAATTCATCGACACGAGTTTAAACTCGATAATAGCCGAACTTTTCGTTTAAACGTTTGGGATTTTGGTGGCCAGGAAATCTATCATTCTACACATCAGTTTTTCCTTACTAAACGCTCCTTATATGTATTGCTGGACGATACCCGTAAAGATAATAAAACCGTTCAAGACGAAGGCTTTAAATACTGGCTGGAAGTCGTTGACCAATTGTCCGATCATAGCCCGCTCTTGATATTCCAGAATGAGAAAGGCGGGCGCGGAAAAAAAATCGACGAAGCAGGTATAAAAGGCCGATTCGATAACGTGAAAGAGATATTCAATGGAAATCTTGAGTTTCCTGGTACTGCAAATAAGTTGAAGAGTGCACTTGAATATTATGCTAAAAACTTACCGCACATAGGCGAACAACTTCCTGCTCGTTGGGTTTCTATCCGTGCCGATATTGAAACTCTAGCGGAGTATAGACCGCACATATCGCTGCAAGAATATTTCGATCTTTATGGTCAACAGTTGCCGTTTGATCGAGAAAAAGCCTTGTTTTTAAGCCGTTATCTACACGATCTTGGAGTATTCTTACATTTTCAGGAGGATAGGAACTTACTTAAAACAATAATTCTGCAAAATACTTGGGCCACAGAAGCGGTATTCAAAATGCTAGATGATGAAATCGTTAAGACTGCCTTGGGACATTTTAATCAGCAAGACTGCCTGAGAGTTTGGCAAGATTCTCAATATGCCGATATGCACGCCGAATTACTGGCCCTAATGCAAAAGTTTGAACTGTGTTATCAGCTACCTGACGCCGGCTCAGAGACATGGCTTGCTCCACAACTGCTGCCTCCGTCAAAACCTGCCGCACTCGCATCTTGGGAACAGCCGGGCGATTTAGTGTTGCGCTACCGCTACGAGTTTATGCCTAAAGGTTTGGTTAGCCGCCTGATGGTGCGTCAACATCGTTTCGTATCACGCCCGGATTTGGGCTGGGTAACCGGAGTGTTATTTGAACAGGATGGTAGCGAACTCCTCGTTGAAATTGCTCCGAAGGGAGGAGAAATTATCTTGCGTGCACGTGGTCCGGAACGCAAGGAGTTGCTAACCGCCATCTCGGCAGACTTAGATGCGTTAAACGACAGTTTTCGATTAAACGACGAAAAACATCACGAAAAAGTCGAAAAGCTCGTGCCATGTAATTGCAATCAATGTCGCGAAAAAACCAAGCCTGAATCTTTCGATTTAAAGCGGCTTTTACAACGTAAGCGCGACTACAAACTCAAAGTAGAATGTCCAGCCAGTTATGAAGTTGTAGATGTATCGGAATTGCTGGATGGTATACGTTCAGAGCATCTACCAAAATGGGCGAATAAAACAAACTCAATGAATAGACCATTAAAAATATTTATTTCCTATTCTCATGCCCAGAGGGATTACGTTTCCATCTTCAAGGCCGATTTTGATCAATATATTAATTCTCCAGAGTTATATGCTAAAGTTTTTGCGGATCAAGAAATTCCAATCGGCACAGATTGGGATAACTTCCTGCAAAGCAAGGTTGCCAATTGCGACGTGATGATTCTATTAGTCAGTCAGGAGTTCATGAATTCGCAATACATTCAGGAAAAAGAATTCGGTGCAGCACTTGAGCGGCTAAAGTCCGATAACAGCCTATTAATAGCACCGATTTACTTTACTCCATGTCAGTTTAGTTCCGACGAGGAATTAGCTAGGTTGCAATTTTTCAAGCCACATGGGGATCAGTTCGACCAGACTCAAATAGGCGCCAAATTCGCTTATACCGATTTAGTGAAATTCCGGGAAACGGATGGTCAACCAATTCCAAACTCCAACCGGCAGCATTACATGATGGAACTCGTAAAAAGGTTGAAACCGGAATTACAAAAATTAATAGACAACAAGTCAACAACAGCCTCGACCTAGCCCAGAAGAATCAAGCTCATGCCAACCTGCTGGATAATTGCCGGCCCCAACGGCGCGGGCAAAACCACCTTCGCGCTGGAATACCTGCCTTCGGTGGCGGGCTGCCGACGCTTCGTCAACGCCGACTTGATCGCTGCCGGCCTGTCGCCGCTGGCCCCAGAACAACACCTGCTGGCCGCCAGCCGCTTGTTCCTGCATGAAATCGAAAGCTGCATCGCCGCGCGCCAGGATTTCGCCTTCGAAACCACGCTGGCCGGGCGCGGTTATTTGAAACTGATAGACCGCTTGCAAGCCAAGGGCTGGCGAGTGGAATTGGCTTATCTGGCCTTGCCGAATGCGGAAATGTCGCGGTTGCGTGTAGCCGAACGCGTCGCCCACGGCGGCCACAACATCGCCGAAGCAGACATTGCGCGGCGTTTCCCGCGCAGCCTGCACAACTTGTTAAATGTCTTTGCGCCGAAAACCGATCAAACTCTTTGCTTTATGAACAGCGGCGCCATTCCGGAATTGGTATTTCAGCAAACCGGAACGGCCCGCGAAATATTACATGCCGATTTTTTCACATGGTTACAACAGCAGGCCCAATCATGAGCGAACCATCCAAACCCACCCTCAGCCCGGACACCCAAGCGATGCTGGATTGCCTGCGGCTGGCCGTCAGCAAAACCCTGGAACGCAAGCGCAGGCTTGGTCAATATTCTGTGCAATGGAACGGTACAACACCTTTTACAGTGGGTGACGACGCCCCGGCAGACTTGAAAACTCCAGCGCAACCCGATCGACACTAAACGATCTTAGACGGTGCACCGGTTTTCAGCCAACATACTAAAATCCTGGCGCTGATTACTTCGATGCCGGTGCCGAGTTTGTTTGAAATAAAAGTTTGGGCAGTCCAATAATCTTTATGCAGGTGCTTTCACATGACCGCCAGCGGCTTTTTCGAACGCCTGTTCAAATACCTGTTTATCGTCAGCGCCTGTGTCGCCGGCATCAGCCAGTTTTATAAAGACGACTGGCCCGAGCCAAGCTATTACGATCTCAGCCAACTCGATGAACCGCTGCAAACCGAGACGGATAGAGAACCTTTCTCGATCGAGGCCAACGGTTTGGCTTATACCGTCAAGCCTAAATTCGAATACGATTTGCAGGGCGTGGTGGTCAGCTACAGCAACGCGGACGGTTTTACCAACATCTGGCATCACAAACGATGGCGAGATTTCATCAACGTGCGGGATGTATGCGTGATCTGGGGCAAAAACGTCGCATCCGGGGTTTACAAAAGCATGCGCTTCAGCAGCGATAGCTGGACCTGTTGGGCGGCATGGCCCAATCAGGAGATCGGCGCCGCCTTTTCCATGTACGCCCTATCCAACAATCATATCGTCACCGATAACGACGATCTCAAGGCTAAACTGATGCAGGCGGAACCGGGCGACGTGATCCGCTTCACTGGCGTTTTGGCGGAATACACCAATCATGCCATCGGCTATACCCGCGGCACCAGCCCAACCCGCAATGACACCGGGCAAGGCGCTTGCGAAACCATTTATATCGACAGCTTCGACATCGTTAAAAAGGCCAACCCGGGGCTGCGCAAGCTGGCCAAAACCTTCAACTGGCTGACGTTATTGAGCTTTATCGGTTTTGTCGTGTTTTTTCTGATTGCGCCAGCCAAACCGCGCTATTGAGGCTGTCGCCAAAGCCAGGGGAAAAATGGATTTTGGTGGGGAAACAGGGAATCACTGAAGAACTCGACGCCTTGGCTTTGCAGGCGGGGCGAAGTTGGAAAGGGACTTGCGCTAAGCCCAGATTGATTATTATCGGCTTACGACTTAGACATGCCGGCCAGCCTCAAAGCGCATTCAGTTCATCGGGGATTTTGGGTTTAATTTCCAAAACGTTTCCGGTATCGACCACCTGGAAAAAAGGCTCCGTCCTCGAGCCGGCGATGGTGCGCTCGATACCGTCCCAGGTCTTCATTAGCAACAAAGTGCTGGCGGTATTTTGCGGTAACGGCAGCATGACGTTTTCCAACCAATTGAGTTGACCGACCACGGGCGGTTGGTCGGTAATCACTTGCCTATCGAAATATTCTTTCCAGTGCCATTCGCAATATTGATAAGGCGATGCGCCGGGACTCGAATCGGTTTTAACCGCATCGTGGCGAATCTCGATCGCGAAACCGTATTCGCTATTGGCGGCAACGGTACAACCTTTACCCGCCTCGCCCCAAACCTGGCCCTGGCGGAGAGAAGCCGCCATTATTTTCCAACCGTTATCGTGCGGCCCTTGCGACAATGTTTTGGATTGTTCCTGGCCCGCCCAATAGAACTGGCGATTACCTTCCCAGGTGTCGCGAACGGTATCCCGAGTCTTGACCTGCAGCGTAAAGTCGCTGAACTTTTGCGGCAATTGCAGGACGGAAATATCCGTGCTTGCCCGCTTTTTCTTCGAATTCAGGTAGCTCAATCTTAGCGTGGCAAAGCCTGGCTTCAGTTGATCGAACTTGAAGATTGCCGACGGCACCGAAAAAATGGCTTCATGATTCGACAAAGAAACCCGAAACGCCGCTTTTCCGTTGGGCAATATGATGCGCGGCTTGGCTTTGCGGAAATTCACACCCTGTATGGTAAAAGACAGTACCCCGTTCATACCCGGATGAACAATCCTTGGCGCGTAACTGAACAGAGCGGGGCTACCCTGAAATATCCCGGCATCCGCTGAACTTTGCTTGGCAAGATGCTCGATCATTGCAGCAGCTTCCATCTGCGCGGCGGTGTCCTGATTCAACTGTTTAGCGGCGGCATAGGCATCGGCGATGAAGGTTTGTTGCGCCGTCTCCAATGCGCCATAGTTTTTATCGCCAATGGCTGGGTTAGCGTTTTGCCAGGTATCCATGATGCTTTTTAACGCGGTTCCGGTTTTAAACAGTCGATAGCTACCGATATTCCGGTCCGTATCCATGGCATCGTTTATGGCAACGCGGATATACTTTACTAAAATCGCGGCATGGCTTTGCTTATCGATGGAATTTGTTGCGATGGCGGGAGCTGCGACGCTGCCCATACTATTGAGCATTGCGAACGCCATTAGAACAATAACGGTTGCGGCTTTCTTCATAACCGGCACCTCTGAAAGAAAAACCCGAAATAGTTCAGGTAGGGTATTCACGGAAATTGGCGCAGGACACCGTCGTTGCGCTGAAACAGTGTCTCGCCCAATTTTGTTGGCTAGCCACTCAAACCCTCGCTTTGCGTATTGTGCAGCGGATGAAGGCAACCCGCCCAATCGCCCGGATTTACCGCATTAACCCCTAAAAGTCACCGCATTAAGGATATGGTTGGAAACATATTACCGAAATATATTTCCTTCGTAGAAGCGGCTTTAGCCGCTATGAGCGCCTTGAGCGGGGCTAAAGCCGCTCCCGGCAACAATACCCGAAAGTGTTTTGCGCCTGGAAAGTCTATCAATGGCTACGCCAAAACTAAACGATCCTGAGATTAGGGTTATATTAAGAGCAACAACACCTCAGAAGCGTTAACCAACGCCATGGAGACAAACATGGGTAAATGCACCATTGCCTGCGATCTGCACGACTTTATCGAAATCGCCTGCCTGTATCATTATCGGCTCAAGCTTACGTTTAAGGACCAGCAGACTATGGAAGGAAAAGCTGTCGACACCCTGACCAGCGCCGAAAAACGCGAGTACCTGATTATCGACAATGGACAAAGACAGCAAATCGAGCTTAATCAGTTAAAAAAGCTGCAAGTGTTGACACCCAACGCGCAATTTAAGGAAGTCGTTTTTTAACCCGCCGCGCGGCGAAAGAGCCTATCATCGGCCGCATTAAAGGCGGGCTTTCGCCTCGGCAGAAACTTCGTTGTTCGGTACGAACTGGGGGACAAAATATCGGCCCTCAATGGGTTTTGCTGGGAATGCTCGGGACATAAAAAACCCCGCGAAGCCAGATAACTTGCGGGGTTTTGGGGTGGTGTGGGCCTGTCTGAAACAGGCTTAACCGTTAAAGGCTGTAGTACATATCGAACTCAACAGGGTGAGTGCTCATACGCAGACGAGTCACATCCTGTTGTTTCAGGGCGATGTAACCGTCGATGGCATCGTCGGTGAATACGCCGCCACGGGTCAGGAACTCGCGGTCTTGGTCCAGCGCTTCCAGGGCGGAATCCAGCGAGAATGCAACTTGCGGAATCATTTTTTCCTCTTCCGGCGGCAAGTCGTACAAATCCTTATCCATGGCTTCGCCCGGGTGGATTTTGTTTTGGATGCCGTCCAGACCGGCCATCAACATGGCGGAGAAGGCCAAGTATGGGTTAGCGGTTGAGTCTGGGAAACGCACTTCGATACGGCGGCCTTTAGGATTGGTGACGTAGGGAATGCGGATGGACGCGGAGCGGTTGCGCGCGGAGTACGCCAGCATCACAGGCGCTTCAAAACCGGGAACCAAACGTTTGTAGCTGTTGGTTGACGCATTGGTCAAGGCGTTCAGGGCTTTAGCATGTTTGATGATACCGCCGATGTAGTACAGCGCGGTTTCGGACAGACCGCCGTACAAATCGCCGGTGAACAGGTTTACGCCGCCTTTAGCCAACGATTGGTGAACGTGCATACCGCTGCCGTTGTCGCCAACCAGTGGTTTTGGCATGAAAGTAGCCGTTTTGCCGTATGCATGCGCAATGTTGGCAATTACGTATTTCAGTTCCAACACTTCGTCGGCTTTCTTAACCAAGGTGTTGAATTTGGAGCCGATTTCGCATTGGCCGGCAGTCGCCACTTCGTGGTGGTGCACTTCGATGGTTTGGCCCATTTCTTCCAATACCAAGCACATCGCGGAACGCATGTCTTGGAATGAATCGACCGGAGGCACGGGGAAGTAACCGCCCTTGATACCGGGACGGTGGCCGATGTTGCCGTTTTCGTAAACTTTTTCGGAGTTCCAGCCGGCTTCCTCGGAGTCGATTTTGTAAGAACAGCCGCCCATTTCAGCGGACCAACGCACATCGTCGAAAATGAAAAATTCGTTTTCGGGGCCGAAGAATGCGGTGTCGGCGATGCCGGTGGATTGCATGTAAGCTTCCGCGCGTTTGGCGATGGAGCGCGGGTCGCGGCCGTAGCCTTGCATATCTTTTGGCTCGATGATGTCGCAACGCAGGATCAAGGTTTTATCGTCGAAAAATGGATCGATTTTAGCAGTGCTTGGATCGGGCATCAGAATCATGTCGGATTCGTTAATATGCTTCCAGCCGGCCACGGATGAGCCATCGAACATGTTGCCTTCTTCAAAGGTGTCTTCGTCGATAGTATGCGCCGGAAAAGTAACGTGCTGTTCTTTACCGCGGGTATCGCAAAAACGAAAATCGACGAATTGCACGTCGTTTTCTTGGATCATTTTAAGTACGTTATCTACTGACATCGGCGAAGGTCTCCTACAGGATAATTGTTATAGTTAGTGGGTGTAAAACAGCGTTAACAATATCATCAATTTTTATAAAGAGCCACAGCAACAAACGCCAATTTAGGGTTTGTCGCCGTGGTTTTTTTGCATTGAAATGGATAGCGTCCGCTTAGAATGCAACGATCATATCCATCGCCACACCGAGTTGGTCGAACTCGTTGCCGTCATCGTAAGCCTTAGAGCCGTCACCGTCGGCCGCAAAATAGTCGTACCGCAATTCCGGACGCAATTTCAACCATGAGTTCGGAGAATAGTTCAAGCCAGCCGTAACCGCGTAAAAGCTACCGCCGGTTCCTGCAGCACCGCCAATACCGGTAGTGGCTATACGCGCGCCGGTGCTGTCTCTAAACCATTCCGCCCTGATGCCGGCACCTAATTTATCATTGATGTCGTAGGTCAAATATTGGTTGATGCCGTACCATTCGGCGTTTTGACCGCCGCGGTTAACGCCGTCTTGAATGACCCCAAAGTCATGTTGCAAAACGTAGTGCAGTTTATCCGTAAAGCCGTGTTGCAATACGGCGCTATACATTGTGGTATTGATGTTATCGGTCTGGTTGGTATCGCCAGTGATGATGTTCAGCGCTAAAGAGGTGTTTGCGTCATCGGTAGTGAAGGTTGCGCCGCCCAGGAAATCCCACGCGCCCGGTTGTTGACGAAAGTTATCCCAGCCCATTACACCGCCGCCGGTGATGGAGATATTGTCGTTAATGTCGTAACTTAAAATCGCACCGGTATGGGTAAACGGTTCGCCATATAGCATGGTATAGGCATGCGAATAGAAAAAGTTATCGGGCGACGTCACCACTTCGTAACCGATAATGGTATAAAAATGACCGATTTTCGCGGTAACGCCATTGCCGAATGGCGCATAGATTTCCGCATACGCTTGTGGAAACGCTACGTCATAAAAGCGTTCGCCCTCACCTGGAGAGTTGCCATTATTTCTGGGAATCATTCTATTATCCCATCCGGCTGCTTGCGTTTTACGTGAATCGGTACCGAACATAAAATCCACCCGCCCGCCGAAATCCCAACCGCTGCCTTTGTTTACTGCTTTTTCAGCAAACAGATTCAATTGATTAAATTGAAACTCATTGATGCGGTCATTGAAGCTGATTGGCGCGTTTGAATTGGATGGTGCGTTATGCGATGCGTAAGTAATACCGCCGCTTGCCCAACCGCCAACATTAATCCCCGTGCTTTTAGTAAACGCACTTTCATTAACGTTGTAACCACTTAAGGACTCGATCATGCCGGCATCCTCAGCCCGAGCATTTGCCGCCACCAACGCTAAGCTGCCTGTGATTAATGAGGGTATGATTTTTTTCATATTTTTTCTCCAGTAAACATTCAAAAACCATAAAGCACGTACCGTGCCACAATAAATATACAACAAATTCAATAACATATACAATTAAATGCATACGAATTGCGCAAATACGCACCATCTAAGTGCGCAACTTGCACCATATTTGTTGCTAAATACCCATTTTTTGTTGCTAAGCAACAAGTTATGCCCGCAATTACCTGCCGGACACGGCTATTTTTCAGATAAAAGCTCGCCCCGCCGCCGCTACGATCCAAAATGAAGCAAAACGCTCCATCTTGGTGCCTTAAATTGCACCAAACCCACCAATTTCATATCACATCCTTTAATATCAAAAGCTTATAACTTGGCACGCTACCTGCTTTTGGCTGTGTGATGTTAATCACAAATACGTAGAGGTATTTAGCCATGAACAAAAGGGGTGCTTATTTATGAAACTCATAACTGCTGTTGTTAAACCATTCAAATTGGATGACGTGCGTGAAGCGCTGTCCGATATTGGCGTCTCCGGTGTAACGGTCACCGAAGTAAAGGGCTTCGGCCGCCAGAAAGGCCACACCGAACTGTATCGCGGCGCCGAATATGTGGTTGATTTTCTGCCCAAAGCAAAAATTGAAGTGGCGGTGGCGGACAGTTTGGTCGAGCAGGCAGTCGAATCGATTGTCAGAGTTGCCAATACCGGCAAAATCGGCGACGGCAAAATTTTTGTGACCAATCTGGAGCAGGTCGTTCGAATCAGAACCGGCGAGTCCGGCGAAGAAGCGCTTTAAATCAATAGAGGAAAGAACTATGAAAAAACTTTTATTTGGCTCAGCACTACTCATGCTAAGCGGTTTTACCGACCTGGCATTCGCCGAGGAAATAGCCGCTCCCACTGTAAACAAAGGGGATACGGCTTGGATGATAGTCGCTACGGTACTGGTTTCTCTGATGGTGATTCCGGGTTTGGCATTATTCTACGGCGGCATGGTGCGCGCCAAAAATATGCTGTCCATATTACTGCAAGTATTCGTTATTTTTTCCCTGACCGCTATTTTATGGGCACTCTATGGCTATAGCATAGCCTTTACGGAAGGTAATGCGTTCTTCGGCGGCTTTAGCAAAGCGTTTCTAGCCGGCGTAACGCCGGATTCGATGGCTGCTACATTCAGCAAAGGCATCTACATCCCTGAATTCATCTATGTTGCCTTTCAGTTAACCTTTTCGGCCATTACACCCGCCCTCATTATCGGTGCCTTTGCCGAAAGGATTAAATTCTCGGCATTATTGTTGTTCACAGTCCTTTGGTTCAGCTTTTGTTATTTACCGATGGCGCACATGGTGTGGTACTGGGCTGGCCCCGATGCATATACCGATGCCTCAGCTGCGGAAGCAGCCGGCGCAACAGCAGGATTTTTGTTCCAAAAAGGCGCTTTGGACTTTGCCGGCGGAACGGTGGTTCACATCAACGCGGGCGTTGCCGGATTAGTGGGCTGTTTGATGATCGGCAAACGCATCGGTTATGGCAAAGAGTTTATCGCACCGCACAGCCTCACCATGAACATGGTTGGCGCATCTTTGTTATGGGTGGGCTGGTTTGGCTTCAATGCCGGGTCCAACCTGGAAGCCAATGGTCTGGCGGCCTTGGTATTCCTCAACACCTTGCTCGCCGCCGCTGCGGCAACCTTATCCTGGCTGACGATTGAATGGCTAGTACGCGGCAAACCTAGCCTGCTCGGCGCAACATCAGGCGCAATAGCAGGATTGGTAGCAATTACCCCCGCTTGCGGATGGGCCGGTCCGATGGGCTCGATTTTCCTGGGCTTGGTAGCCGGAGCGGTATGTTTCTGGACAGTCACTCGTCTGAAACACATATTGGGTTACGATGATTCGCTGGATGCGTTTGGCGTACACGGCATAGGCGGCATCATCGGCGCTCTGGGTACCGCAGTGGTAGCAAGTCCGGCATTGGGTGGCACGGGAGTTTGGGATTATGTGGGCAATGCTGTTGCCGAATACGACATGATCACCCAACTCATCAGCCAATCATGGGGCGTGGCTACCGCGATCGTCTGGTCAGGCGTTGTCTCTTTCATCGCTTTCAAAATCGCCGACATCATGGTGGGACTGCGCGTCGACGAAACATCCGAACGCCAAGGCCTGGATATCACGGAACACGGCGAATCGGCCTATAACCTCTGACCGATCAGCCCACTCTTCAGTTTTAACGGACACGGGCGGCCAGGAATGGCCGCCCTTTTCTCGTGTTGGCGCTACCTGAAATATCAGTGAGTTAATCAGACAAATTGTAGGTTTAAGTAGAATTCTTTATCATGCTGGCACAGGATAAAACCGTTCTTAACTAATCATTTGGGGAAAGCATGAAATTAATTACCGCAATTATCAAACCATTTAAATTGGACGACGTAAGGGAAGCATTGTCCGAAATGGGCGTGTCCGGCGTGACGGCTACGGAAGTAAAAGGTTTCGGCAGACAAAAGGGCCATACCGAGCTGTACAGGGGAGCAGAGTATGTGGTGGATTTTTTACCGAAAGTGAAACTCGAAATTGCCGTTGCCGACGCTATTGTCGATCAAGCGATAGACGCCATCGTCAAAGCGGCCAACACGGGCAAAATCGGAGACGGTAAAATCTTCGTCACCTCTCTGGAACAAATCATTCGCATCAGAACCGGCGAAACCGGAGAGGATGCCATATAAGTCCGCCCGGATAAGCCAAGGCTTTTCACAAGATCGCCTCTATCTACACAAACGTAGATAGAGGCGATCTTGTCATATCTGGCTTGGCCTTATTTAGAAGGCGGATCAAAAATAAGACTATAACAATGACAATTCATAAACTTATCGCACTTACCAGCTTATTCTTGTTGCCGCAACTGGCGACAGCCGAAGAAATCAACCAAGCCAACACCGCCTGGGTTTTAACCTCCACCGCGTTGGTATTATTCATGACCATACCCGGTTTATCGCTGTTTTACGGCGGCCTAGTGCGCAGCAAAAACGTGCTGTCGGTATTAATGCAATGCTTTGCGATCACCTGCCTGGTATCGCTGATGTGGCTGGCCGGGGTATATAGCTTTATCTTCGCCGACGGCGGCGATTGGCAAAAGTTCTTAGGCGGCGGCGCGAAAATATTCTTGCCCGATATGAGCACCAGCAATTTAATCGGCGATATTCCGGAAACCGTGTACTTCATGTTTCAAATGACTTTCGCCATCATCACGCCGGCCTTGATAGTGGGCGGTTTTGCCGAGCGCATGAAATTTTCCGCCATGCTTTGGTTTAGCGCCTTATGGTTGATCGTGGTGTATATGCCGATCTGCCACTGGATTTGGGGCGGCGGCTGGCTGGCGGATATGGGCGTGAAAGACTTTGCCGGCGGCATCGTGATTCATATCAATGCCGGCATAGCGGCCTTGGTTGCAGCTTTAGTGCTGGGCCCCAGACGCGGCTTTCCCACCGTGGCGATGCCGCCGCACAACATGACCATGGTCGTCACCGGCGCCGGCATGCTTTGGTTCGGTTGGTTCGGCTTTAACGGCGGCAGCGCCCTGACCGCCGACGGCAGC
>NZ_JANIBK010000014.1 GCF_024505165.1 Methylomonas rivi | reverse complement strand
GCCGGCTTTGTTCCCGAACCGCGGCTGCCGGAATTTAGCCGCCTGGCACCCTACAACAAGCCTTACAAGGTCAAGGGCAAAACGTATACGCCCTTGGCCAGCGCAATCGGCTATAAAGCCACCGGCATAGCCTCCTGGTACGGCGGCGAATCCGGCAACCGCACGGCCAGCGGCGCCCGCTTTCGTCCGAGGGAGCTCACCGCGGCCCACAAAACCCTGCCTATTCCCTCGATAGTACGGGTAACCCATCTTAAAACCGGCCGCTCGGTAAACGTACTGGTCAACGATAGGGGCCCGTTCAAAAGCAACCGGCTGATCGATTTGTCGCAAGGCGCGGCGGAACGGATCGGCATGCGCGGCATGGCGGAAGTGTCCGTCGAATATATCGGCGAATCGGTCAATTGAAGCGGACGGCGGCCATCGCACAAAGCGGACTATGCGTTATGCCGCCATGCGCTAGTCAAACTCAGGCATTCATCGCCGGCAAGCCCGTCAGCCGGCAGGTTGGCGGCGGCTTTTTTGCATGAATCCCGCGCCGAGCAGCGCAAACAGGCCGGCCCACAACAGCCCCGGCAGCAGATTGAGATGGCGCTGGTAAAAGGTAGCCGGCGGCTGCGTTAAATACGGTACATGGTAAGCACCTGCCCAGCCGGTATCCTGCGGCGACAGTTCCAGTACGTCGCCGTTGGCCAGCGATACGGTCGAGATGCCGGTATTGGTGACCCGCATCACCGGCCGGCGGAACTCCACGCCACGGGCCAGGGTCATGTACAAATGCTGGTAAGGTTCCTGCCAGCTGCCGTACCAGGAGTCGTTGGTGGCATTCACGATAAATTGCGCGCCCAAGTCGGCAAGCCCCTGCGAAAATTCCGGAAACAAACTTTCGTAACAGATTTGCGGGCCCATGGCATAACCGTTGAGCTTCAGCAGCATGGTCGGCCCCGGGCCGCGTCCGAAATGCCCCACCATCGGCAGCAGGGTTCTGAGCCAGGGAAAGATTTCTTCGCCGGGAATATATTCGCCCAAGGCCAATAAAATGGTTTTGCTGTAATGCGGTTCGACGATAGTGCCGTGCTGGTCGACGGCAAACAGGGAATTGGTGATCAAGCCGGATGTCGGGTGTTTCGCGTAAGCGCCGGTGATCAGAGACACTTGCCGATTGCGCAGAAACTCCTGCAGCAGTTCGGCATAAAACGATTGGTTGTATTCGCCGCCCAGCAACGACGGAAAGGCGGTTTCCGACCACATCACGAAATCCACTTGCGGATTTTCCGCCAAGCCGGCATCTGTAGCCTGGAAATAACGGGTCAAAATCTCCGCCTGGAAACCCTTGCCGCGCTCCATCGATTGCTTCTCCAGGTTGCCGATGTTGGCTTGCACCAGCAAAACGTCCGTTGCCGCGTCGGGTGTCGGCAAACGGTTTTTCAACCAGACGCCGCCGCCATTTAGCCCGGCAAATACCAGCAGCACGGCCGCAAAACCGAGTTTGCCTTGGATAGTCGCCCGTTTCCGCCAGGCCAGCAATACCAGTAGATTGGTCAATATGGTCAGCATGCTCAGGCCGGTGAAACCGACGATTTCCGCCCACTGATACACGGGCAAACCCGCGCCGTACCAGCTATAGCCGAAATTCCATTTAAACAGCATCGGCACGTAAAGCTCGGCCAAGGCCGTCAGAACCGCCATCAAGGCAAACGACAAACCGGCGTTGCAGGCCAAGCGCTTGCGCGTCCAAAACCACGCAGCCCCGGCCACCGGCACGAATAAATGTCCGAACAAGGCAAACAAAGCCATGCCAACCCCGGCGAAAAACCAGTTGACCTTGGCGAATTCATGCAAGGTGTAGGTCACCCAGTTGAAGCCGATCAGCGTGTAAATAAAGCTGGTCAAAACGCCGCCGGCCAGCACGTTTTTCAATTTATCCTGTTGCCGCCAGAACAGCCACAGCGGCACGAAACAGAACAACGACGCCCAGGGCGGAAACGGAATATAACTGGTACCGATCAACAAGCCGGACAGCACCGGCAACAGCCACTGCGAATGTTTAGCCGGCAATATCGTCTGCATATCGGGTCATTCCGTTTTGGATTTGAAAGGTGGCATTGTAACCGATCGCTGGATTGGCTTGATACGTTGGCTGGTGGGCTGCGGGGTTCGGCGTCTGTTGCTTAGATTAGGGTAATACTGGATGATGTACGGGAACTACTTTATCACTTGTTAGGCCTTATGCAGCGATTAGCACAATTACTCTGTAAACTCACTCTGCCAAAGGTTCTCGGTCGAGCGTGTGAAGCAATAATTCCGCGATCTGGTGAGAAAGGCGCGAAGGTTAATTGTTTTGTCACTTCGATAGATCGGGCAGGTGAACCATACCTGATTGTCCTTGGCCTAATTGATGATGATCTCAACTGCATCGAATGGGACGGAACTCGTTACAGTATCGAGCGTACCATTTCTATAAACTCCCTTAGACTTTCTGATTTTCGTATCACTCACTACTATGGTCATTCAGAGATCCAGTTTTTCGGCCTACTTGATTTTGTCCGAAATCGTCTAATGCCTTGCCCATACTTAAAAATCCATGTGATTCGGCGACTCAACAGCTTGGATCAGTACCTTTTCAACAAGAAAAAGTTGGTCACGAAACAGCGTACTGATCTTTTAAAGTACCTAATAGAGAGAGCCTTGGACGGCAAGAACGAGCATGAGCCACTGGACTTAATGACGGATCTTCATTCAATAAAGTGGGTTCTGCACCCGCATGGGGCAGAGGAACAACGAAAACTGGAGTTCTACCTCGAAGCACTTGTTGATACTGGGGAACTACGAAAAATCAATTGCACATACGTGCTCACTGGATTTGCCCTCCGCGCAATCGAAGATTATGAAGAGCAAGAACGAAAACACACTGAGAATGTAAAAATGCAGTGGCGAACGTTTTGGCTAACATCAGCAATTGTCGCCCTAACGGTTGTGCAGGCTGGTATCGTAAAGTTACCTGCACTGATCGATTGGACATCCAAGTAGATGTATATTTAGCCGGCGTAGGTACGATTAGCTTTGCGTAATCGTACGAATGTTAAGATTTGTATTCCTCCGATTACGCTTTGCTAATCGGACGTGCTGTTCATAAAATCAAAGCAAGGGAAATTTGGCTTGGATTCCAATCGATATTCATAGAGGTCAGATCGATATGAAAACTTACACGGCAATTATCGAAAGATGTCACGACACCGGTTTGTATGTGGGTTTCATTCCGGGATTTACCGGTGCGCACAGTCAGGCGGAGTCATTGGATGAACTGAATAAAAATCTTCGGGAAGTCATTGAAATGCTGCTTGAGGATGGGGAGCCGGTATTGCAAGCCGAGTTTGTCGGAACGCAAAATGTGGTCGTCGCTTAAGTATGGGAAACATTCCCGTTCTTAAGCCTCGGGAAGTTGTGGCTTTACTGGAAATGCTGGGGTTTACGGAAATTCGGCAACGCGGTTCGCATAAGCCCGCGTAGGTACGATTAGCGTAGCGTAATCGTTCGAATGTTAGATTTCCATTCGTCTGATTACGCTACGCTAATCTGAGCTACGAGTTGAAACACAAGGGAAGCTCGGTTTGTATTTTGATTGACATTTTAAATTTCATGCAAGCCTTAGAATTAAACAACCGCCTGACTTATCGCCAGGATAAACCCATCCCGGCCATTGCCGGCGACGAGGCGTTGATCCGCCTGAAACTGGCCGGGATTTGCGCGACCGATCTGGAATTAGTGAAGGGTTACGCGGGCTTTAGCGGCATTATCGGCCATGAATTCGTCGGCACGGTCGAAGCCGTCGGCCAGGAGAAACACCATCACTGGCTGAATAAACGGGTGGTAGGTTCGATCAATATCGGTTGCGGAGTTTGCGATGTTTGCCGGCGGGCTGGCCCCGAGCATTGCCTTAATCGCCGGGTACTGGGCATACGCGGGCATGACGGCGCGTTTGCCGATTATTTGCGCTTGCCGGTCGCTAATCTCTTCCCGGTCCCCGACGAGGTGCCGGACGAAGCGGCGGTGTTTACCGAGCCCTTGGCGGCGGCAATTCGAGTGCTCAAACAGTTGGCGCCTTTGCCGGTTAAACCGGCGGCTGTAATCGGCCCCGGACGGCTGGGATTGTTGATCGCCAAAGTCCTGGCAATGGCCGGTTACGACGTCGAGGTGCTGGGCAGATCGGCAACGTCTTTGGCATTGCCGCAACAGTGGCAACTCAAAACGGCGTTAGTCCAGGATGTGCCGGCAAATCGTTACGATTACGTGGTGGACGCCAGCGGCCGGGCCGATGGCTTTAGCCAAGCGTTACGAATTGCCAAGCCGCGCGGTACAGTGGTTTTGAAAAGCACCTTTTCGGCCAGCGAGCCGGTCGATTTAAGCAAAGTGGTGGTCGGCGAGTTGAATATCCTGGGTTCGCGGTGCGGCCCATTCGACGAGGCTTTGGCCTTATTGCGGCAAGGAAGCATTCCGCTAGCGAGCATGGTGGACGGACGCTACAGTCTGAAAGACGGTCTGGCCGCTTTGCGGCATGCGGCCCAACCCGGGGTCAGGAAGATATTGCTGCAACCTTGAGCCGTTTATCCCGCCTTTAATACAGCGGCCCGAAGAAAACCCGCGGTTTAGCGGCCAGTGAGCAACGCTTCGAATTGCTCGATAGGCAGCGGCTTACCGAACAGATAGCCTTGGTAATTGAAGCAACCGAGAGCGAACAGCTTATCTTTTTGCGGCGCGGTTTCCACCCCTTCGGCGATGACTTGCAATCCCATGCTGGCGGCCAGCGCGATAATCATTTTGGCAATCGCCGCGTCATTGGCATCGTCCAAAATGTCTCTGACAAAACTCCGGTCGATTTTTAATTGGTCCAGCGGCAATTGCTTCAAATAAGCCAGCGAAGAGTAGCCGGTACCGAAATCGTCCAGCGAAAACGTCACCCCTTGGGTTTTTAAGCGGCCCATTTTCGATTTGATGTCCGGCAAATCCAACGCCAGAATGCTTTCGGTCAGCTCCAATTTGAGCCTGGCCGGGTTGGCTCCGGTTTTAGCCAAAACCGCCAACACCTGGTCGGCGAAATCCTCTTGCCGAAACTGCCGTATGCTGACGTTGACGGCAACAGTCAACTCGGCCAGCTTGGGCTGGCGGGACCATTTCACCAACTGCTCGCAGGTGTGTTCCAATACGCAATGGCCCAGCGGCAAGATTAGTCCGGTTTCCTCGGCCAGCGGGATGAAATTCGCCGGAGGCACCATGCCTTGCTTGGGATGCTCCCAGCGCAAAAGCGCCTCGGCCCCATCGATACTGCCTTCGGCATCCACTTGCGGCTGGTAAAAAATCCTGAACTGCTTGGCGTCCAGGGCTTCGTGCAAGGCTTGTTCCATGGCGGTGCGGGCAATAATGGAGGCCTGCATCGCCGGATCGAAAAAACGCAGATTGTTGCGCCCGGCCGCCTTGGCCTGGTACATGGCTATGTCGGCCTGCTTAAGCAACTCGTCGGTACCGATGGACTGGTCGCTAAACAGCGTCGCCCCGATACTGGAGGTGTTGTGGTGCTCGTAACCGTCGATCCGGTAAGTCTTATTCAATGCCTGCAGAATTTTTTCCCCGATGATTTCCGCCTGCACGGCCGCTTCCGCGCTTTTTGCACCCAATTCCTTCAGCATCACCACAAATTCGTCCCCTCCCAGGCGAGCCACGGTGTCGCATTCGCGAATGCAGGATGATAGGCGGTCCGCTACCTGCCGCAGCATTTGATCGCCTTTTTCGTGCCCCAGGGTATCGTTCAGATTTTTAAAATGGTCCAGATCCAGAAAAAACAAGGCCCCGAATACTTGTTTCCGGGCATGCGTGGCCAAGGCTTGTTGTAACCGGTCCAGCAACAAACGCCGGTTCGGCAATTGCGTCAGCGGATCGTAAAAGGCCAAATTCTTGATTTCGTCTTCCGCGGCCTTACGGTCGCTGATATCGATATGCGTGCCCACGTAATGCGTAACCTTGCCCGTTTCGTCCTTAACGGCCGTAATGGTCAGCCATTTCGGATAAACTTGGTTATTTTTACGCTTGTCCCAAATTTCGCCTTGCCAGGTGCCGTTATTCATCAGGCTGCGCCACATATCGGCATAAAATTCCCGATCATGCCTCCCCGATTTCAAGATGCTGATATTTTGCCCCACCGCCTCCTCGGCGGAATATCCGGTGGACTCGGTAAAGGTTTTGTTCACCCGCAATATCACTGCCCTAGGGTCGGTAATCACCATCGCTTCTTGGGATTCGAAGGCGGTGGCGGCGATACGGAAGTCGGCTTCCGCCTGTTTCCGCTCGGTAATATCGAACGCCGAGCCGATGTAGCCGGCAAACGCGCCTTTTTCATCGTGGATCGGTACGCCATGGTCGAGTATCCAGCGCCAATCGCCCCGGGCCCGGCGCATGCGGTACTCGGTGACGATGGGTTTTTGATCGAATACGTTTTTGTAGTATTCGGCAAATACGGTATCTCTATCGTCCGGATGAATAAATTGAATCCAACTTTCGTAACTGACGGCTTGTTCGAAGTCTATCCCGACAAAGTCCAGCCAGGTTTGATTGACGAAACTCGGTTTGCCGTTGACATCGGTAATCCAGATCATGGCCGGCGAGGCATTGGCCATCAGCCTGAAGCGTTCTTCGCTGGCCCGTAGCCCGTCTTCCATCAGCTTGCGCTGGGTAATGTCCCGCAAGGCGCTGGCAAAAAACAAACCTTGTTCGGTCCGTATGGGGCTGAGACTGATTTCGACGTCGAATTCCGAATTATCTTTTTTTAGCGCCTTAACCACCCGGCCCGCTCCCATGGCTTTAACGCTCGGCATCGTTTTAAACTGTTCCCGCAATAGAACATGTTTGGCCCGCAGGGATTCAGGCACCAGCATTTCGATGGATTGGCCGACCAACTCGTCGGCCCGATAGCCCAACAAGCTTTCGCATTGATGATTGACCATGGTGATAATGCCCCGCTCGTTGCTGATCAGCATGGCATCCGGGGTGGCATCGAAAATAGCCCGCATATAGGTGTCGCTGGCTTTCAAGGCCGCCGGGCTCGGCAGCCGCAATAACCGCGGAATCAACGGCCATATCAAGCCGGCGGTAACAATGGAAACCAGCGCCGTCGCCAGTTTAACCAAGCCTTCCAACCAATAATCGGGATGCCAAATTGTCCAGATGCTTAATAAATGCGTGGTGCCGCACAGCAGGATAAACGCCCCGAACAACACGAATATCCAGCGATACATTAAATCCGCGCGTTTATAGACAAAATACATCAACGCAAACGGAATGGAGTAATAGGCCAGCACGATGAGGGTATCGCTGACCACATGCAGCCATAAAACCGCCGGCTGCCATAAGTAGCAGGCGCCGTGAGGCATGAAACTGCTTGAAACTTCAATTAATGCATTTAACCAGCCAGCCATTATTCCCCCATGTTTATAGGGAAGTTTAATAACCGAGAAACGACTTGTCGAACCCTAATCATGGACCTTGCTCATTCGATGACCGTTTTCATGGGCTTCGTCCGGCCGGATGCTCATCGGCCGGACGCGTACTTGCCGGCAGCCGTTTAGCGTTCGTTTTGTACCGGGCGGCTACTCAGCCTTGGCTTGCACCGCCTCCAAACCGTCCACCTTTTGAAAGCCGCGCGGCAAGGCGGCACCGCGATTGGCGCGGTTGCCGCTGTATTGTGCGATGTCCACGCCCTTTAAAGTCACATGCCGCTTGCCGGAGACGATTTTCAACTCGCCGCCCACCGGCAATGCCGCGGCTGCAACCACCGCATCCTTGCCGGCGGCAAGGTCGGCGGGCGGGATTTGAATCAATTTATTGCCCTTGCCCTTCGCCAGCTCCGGTAAATCCTGGGCGGCAAAAATCAGCAAGCGGCCTTGCAGGGTAGCCACGGCCAGCAAATCGCCGGCATGCGGTATGGCGGTCGGGGTCATGACTTTTGCCCCGGCCGGCAAACTCAAAACCGCCTTGCCGGCCTTGTTTTTGCTGTACAGCTCTTTCAGTTGTACCCGAAAACCGTAACCGGCATTGCTGGCCATCAACACCCAATCGTCCGGTTGGCCGCTGAACACATCGGTAAACAAACTGCCGGGCGGCGGATTCAAGCGCCCGGTCAACGGTTCGCCCTGGCTGCGCGCCGACGGCAAATCGTGGGTGGCGATGGCGTACACCCGGCCGGTGGAATCCAGCACATAAGCCGGCTGGGTGGTACGGCCCTTGGCGGCGGATAAATAACCGTCGCCGGCCCGGTAATTGAGGGTTTCGACTTCTATGTCGTAGCCCTTGGCAGCGCGGATCCAGCCTTTTTGCGACAGGATAATGGTGACCGGTTCGTTGGCGACCAGCTCGGTGGTGTCCAGCGCTTGCGCGGCTTCGCGGGCGACGATGGGCGAGCGGCGGGCGTCGCCGTATTTTTCCGCGTCCCGTTCGATTTCCTTACGAATCAGCCGATTCAGCAAGCGCTCGGAGCCCAGGGTTTTCTCCAAGGCCTGCCGTTCCTGTTCCAGTTCGTCCTGCTCGCCGCGGATTTTCATCTCCTCCAGCTTGGCCAAGTGGCGCAATTTCAATTCCAGAATCGCTTCGGCCTGAATATCGGTCAAACCGAAACGCGCCATCAGTACCGGCTTGGGATGGTCTTCAGTGCGGATGATGGCGATCACTTCGTCGATATTCAGATAGGCGATCAATAAACCTTCCAGAATATGCAGGCGCGCCAGCACTTTGTCCAAGCGGTGCTGCAAGCGGCGGCGCACGGTTTCGGTACGGAAACTGATCCATTCGGTCAGAATCATCCGCAGATTTTTCACCTGCGGCTTACCGTTCAGGCCGATCATGTTCATATTGACCCGGTAATTTTTCTCCAGATCGGTAGTGGCGAACAAATGCGACATCACCGCGTCGACGTCGATGCGCTTGGTTTTGGGGATGATCAGCAAGCGGGTGGGATTTTCGTGATCGGATTCGTCGCGCAAATCTTCGATCATCGGCAGCTTTTTCGCCAGCATCTGCGCGGCGATCTGTTCCAGCAACTTGGCGCCGGACACTTGATGCGGCAGCGCGGTGATGACGATATTGCCCTCTTCCAGCTCGTATTTGGCGCGCATCTTCACCGAACCGTTACCGGTAAGATACAGTTTTTGAATGTCGGCGCTGGAGGTGACGATTTCGGCGTCGGTCGGATAATCCGGACCTTTGACGTGTTCAAGCAAACCCTCCAGCGGCGTTTGCGGATCGTCCAACAATTGCAGACAGGCGTTGGCCACTTCCCGCAAATTATGCGGCGGAATGTCGGTGGCCATGCCCACCGCGATGCCCATGGTGCCGTTAAGCAATACATTCGGCAGCCGGGCCGGCAGCAGGCTGGGTTCTTTCAGCGTGCCGTCGAAATTGTCGGTCCAGTCCACCGTGCCCTGCCCCAACTCGCTGAGCAAGGTTTGCGCGTAGGCGGTCAACCGCGATTCGGTGTACCGCATCGCCGCGAAGGACTTGGGATCGTCGGGCGAACCCCAGTTGCCCTGGCCGTCTATCAAGGGATAGCGGTAGGAAAAGTCCTGCGCCATCAACACCATGGCCTCGTAGCAGGCCGAGTCGCCGTGCGGGTGGTATTTACCCAGCACGTCGCCGACGGTGCGAGCCGACTTTTTATACTTGGCCAGCGCGGTCAGGCCCAATTCCGACATGGCGTACACGATGCGCCGTTGCACCGGTTTAAGTCCGTCGCCGATATGCGGCAAAGCCCGGTCCAAAATCACGTACATGGAATAATCCAGGTAGGCTTTTTCGGTGAATTCCTTTAACGGCAGTTGTTCGAAGTTTTCCTGTGCGCCCATGCTGTGTCAAAAATCCAATCTTAAGAGATAGTCGATAATGACGGGAATGATACCGCATGATGGAAGCGCTTGAGCGGAAAGCTTGGCAACCCCGATCAATTACCGGTTTATATCCATAAGCTATTTTTCAATCCGCTTTGACGTTATGCTATAGCGATAGTCACTTCAGCCCGTTGCCGACATGCCCACTCTACCGAAATCCAAAACCGCTTCAACCTTATTAGCCGGCCTATTCCTGGCTTCCGCCCTCAACCTCCCCGTTACCGGGATGGCCGACGAAAATCTGGCCGGCAAATATTATGAAGATGCCTTGGTTGCCGCCAGAAAACCGGATATCGATGCCGCCATCATCGAATTGAGAAACGCGCTGCAGCAAAACCCGAAATATGTGGCGGCACACATCCTGCTGGGCGAACTTTTTTTACAAAAAAAATCGCTTTCCGAAGCGGAAGTCCACCTCAATCTGGCCAACCAATTGGGCGCGGACAGATCGTTAACCGTCAAAGCCTTGGCCCAATTGTATTTGTATCAGCTCAAATACAATCCCTTATTGAAGGAAATCCAACCCAGCCAATTCAACCGCCAATTACAACCGGATTTGCACGTGTTTCGCGGCCATGCCTATTTACAGCTCAATCAGATTAGCGAAGCCTTGAACGAATACGACATGGCGGCGCAAATCGACCCCGGTAGAGTCGATGCCGTCATCGGCCGGGCCAATGCACTGCTTCGCCGCAACGATCTGGCCGGCGCCACGCAGGCCGTCGATAAAGCCATGGCCATGCAGCCCGGCAATGCGGGTAACTGGTATGTCAACGGCACCATCAAACATGTGCAGGCCGACCTGGAAAATGCGGTTAAAGACTATGACAAAGCCATAGAACTGATGCCGGATTACCAGGACGCCCGTATCGCCAGGGCCGGCGTCCTGATGGACTTGCACCAGGACCAGCGCGCCACCGAGGATTTGGCCTATTTAAGGGAACACTACCCTTTCGACCCCAAGGCCGCTTATCTGCATGCCGTGTTACTGGCCCGCAACGGCCAAAAAGAAGCCTCCATCAAGGAACTGGAAGCGGCCGCCGACATTATCGTCGCGGTCAAACCGGAATACCTGACTCAACACAGCCAGACTCTGATGCTGTCCGGCTTGGTCAACTACAGCCTGCAACGCTTCGATTTGGCGGCCGAATACCTGCGCCAATATGTCAAGAATTATCCGGGACAACCCGGACCCTACAAATTGTTGGCGTCGATACTGCTGAATAAAAACGAACCCGAAACGGTCATCGACCTGCTCCGGCCCGTCGTCGCCAGCCACCCCAACGACCACCGCCTGCTGTTTCTGCTCGGCACCGCGTACATGAACGTCGGCAAACACGACCAAGCCAATGACTTGCTGGAAAAAGCCTCGGCCGGCGAAGGCGGCAGCGAAAGCATACACGCGGAAGTCGGCCTCAACCGCTTGTCCATGGGCCAGGAAACCCTCGCCATCCAGGAGTTGGAGACCGCCATCCAAAAAAATCCAGGCAACACCCAGGCCGGCATTCCGTTGGTTGCCATCTATATTAGGAATGGCGAAGGCCAAAAAGCCTTGCGGGTAGCTCAAGGCCTGCACGACAAAATGTCGAAAAATCTTACACTTTTGAATTTACTGGGCACCGCCCAAGCGGCCACGCAAAATTTGAAACAAGCCCGACGCAGTTTTGAAAAGGCGGTCGAGCTCGATCCGGCCTTTATCACCGCCCACATCAACCTAAGCAAACTGGATGTCGCCGAGAAAAAAATCGATCCGGCCAAGCAACGCTTGCTAAAACTTAACCAACAGTTTCCGGACAATATTGCGGTGTTGATTGAGTTATCGACGGTCGATCAAGCCGCCGGTAATAACGACTCCGCCAATCAATGGCTGGACAAAGCCCGCATACTCGACCCGAAATCCATGCCGGTGTTGCTGGCGCAGATGGACTTAAAACTCAAAACCGGGCGAGCCCTGGAAGCCCTCGCCATCGGCGAAGCGGCGGAATTGATAGACCGGGAAAACCCGCAACTCTTGCAAGCCCTGGCGCGCAGCTATCTGGCCTCCGATAACCGCGAAAAAGCCCTGAGCGTCTATCGGCGCATGGCCGATCAAGCCCGTTTGAATGTCAAAAAACTTTACACGGTCGCCCGTTACCAAATACAGGCCGGCGATTATCCTGACGCCATCAAAACCCTGAAAAAAGCCTTGGTAGCGGACGAAAAACACATTCCCTCTCAAATTGCGCTGACGGAAATGGAGCTCTATCACGGCAAACCGGTTTTTGCCATCAGCCGCGCCAATAATTTGCTCAAGGAATATCCGCAACGCGGCTTTCCGCACAGATTACTGGGCGACATCGCCATGCAGGACAAAAACTTCAGTCTGGCGGCCGAGCGTTACCAAACCGCCTTCGACCTGGAACCCGATACCGCCTTATTGATGAAGTTGTATCAAAGCCATAAACAAACCGGACAAAACGAAAAAGCCTTCGGCTTGTTGTCGCAGTGGACAAAAAAGCACCCCAAGGATCTGGTGCCGATAGCGGCACTGGCCGAGGAACAATTACAGCAAGGCAAGCTCAAGGAGGCGCAAAAGCACTATGAATTTTTACTATCCCTATATCCCAACGAGCCGCAATTCTTGAACAATCTGGCCTACATTTATTTCAGCACCGGCAACAATAAGGCTCTGTCCTACGCCGAAAAAGCTCAACAATTAGCCCCTGAACAAGCCGCCGGCAACGATACCCTGGGCTGGATACTGGTCAACACCGGCAAACCGGAACAAGGCCTGCATTATTTACGTAGCGCGCATTCCCGCATGTCGCAAAATCCGGAAATCCGCTATCACATCGCGGTAGCGCTGGATAAATTGGGGCGCAAGGATGAAGCGAAGCAGGAACTTGAGGAGGCGCTGAAAACCCATCCGTCCTTTAACGGCCTTGAGCAAGCCAAGGCGTTATTGGAAAAATTGAGTCATTAAGCGACCGGCAACCTGTCGGATTTTTTTACAACCCGCCCGTTTTGACACCTAAATTTCGTGACATTCTTAGAACAAGATGAAGGATTACGGCTAAAAATATAATTAGGCATATAAAATGCTTAATTAAAAACAATCTTAATCCTTGCACTTCCGGACAATAGCAGGCAGTCGCCGGAAAGCGGAAGATGGAACAAATTTTAAAAATTAGTAAATCAGACTAAGGAATTATCATGAATAAGTTCAACTTGCTATTACTAGCGGCTGCACTAGCCCCCTTACCCGCCCATGCAACGGTTAATTATAGCTGGAGCTTTACATCGTCTTCCTGCGACAACGGCAGTTGCTCGGGCGTCGGCAGCAACAGCTACGGAAACGCGCAAACCTTCGATTCCAATGCAAATACCGACATCTCAGAGGTCACCGTCAAGGCTTTTTCCACCACCGGCGACATAGACAGCTCCGAAACGAAAGAACAATTCCAAACCGCAAACTTAAAACTTTATTCGGGCGGTTTGGGCGCAACAGGCCAGGAAGATTCGACATCTTCGCCCTACCACGCCTTCGATAACAACGGGGGATATTCCGATTCCTACGAAGCCCCCGGCGGCGATGTCGATGCCGCTCTTTTCGCCTTTAACCAAAGCACTACATTAAATTCAATCTCTATCGGCTGGGATAACGGCGCCGCCGATATTTCGGTAATGGCATACACGGGTGCTAACGGCTCAATGGCTACCCCAGGCGACGTTACCAACAAGTCGTTTCTGGACCTGCTAAATAGCGGCTGGGTATTTATAGGTAACTACCTGAATCTGGACTCGCCATCGAACCCAACGGTTGCTATCAACGCCGGCAACGTATCCTCCAGCTACTGGCTGGTCAGCGCCTATACCAGTTGCGCAAGCGGTACTTGCAATGCTTCCGACTCTTATTACGGCAACGATTATTTCAAAATATCCGGCTTGGGCGCTTGTGTCGACGATACCACCAGCAAATGTAACGGCGGCGGAAACGGCGGCGGCAACAACGGCGTTCCCGAACCCTCCAGCGTATTATTGCTCGCCGGCGGCTTCCTGGGTTGGCGCTTAAACCGTTACGCTAAAACCGAGCTGAAAGCCGAAGACTGCTTGGCCGCTTAAATTAACCGGCCTGTCGCATACCAACCGTCTTTCCCAAAACAGGAAAGACGGTTTTTTTATGCCTGTTTCCAGGCCGCACTGGCGGGGTAATCCCCCATTTTTAAGCTCTGTAGGTCACGTTGCCGCGCTATGACCGCATGGCTGCAGGAGGTAGAACAATGCAGGAGCAATTGCCGAGCGGTTACGCGACATTTCGAAGCCTTGACCTTCAAAATTTGTCAGGGAACGCTTCGCGCACCCTGACCTACGAATTACCGCTCCGACAGTTGTATTCCCGGCAAATCAGGCCGCCCGCGTCGCCAAAACAATCTCCCGCAAAAAACACAACAATCCAGCTATCAAGGCCAGCATGGCGGCGATGAACAACAAGGAAACCGCCCCGGAAAGATCGAACCTCAATTGCACCGCCACGAACAAGGCCGCAATCGATAAACACACACATAACGCGGATAAAGTACACAAGGTAATCGCCCGCCTAATCCAGCGCGTGCGCTTGGCCAGATTCAACATTTCGGATTGGCTGCTGTTGCGCATGCGTTCCGCGGTTATCTCGCTCAAGCGCCGGCTCCGGTCTACCGCCCGCCCCAAGCGGTTAGTCAGCACGCCGAGTATCGAACCGATACCCGTCAGCAAAAAGACCGGCGCAACCGCCTGTTGAATCGCCAGAGATACGGTGGGAATATCGGTTAGACTGGGCATGATAAGAAAAGTGGTTAAGGGAAGAAAAAACGTATTGGTTCGGCGATCCCAAACGCAGCTTGAGGTTAGGGTAGCTTAACCCAACAAAATCAAAACGTTGGCCTTCATTATATCCGACAATTGTTCTAGCTCCCGCATCCCCGCAGTCGCCGGCCCAACCTTTTACAACCGCAAGAGAGGGATTGTGCGCTTTGCCTTGAATAAATGGGAACCGCCAGGCGGATTATCCTAAATTTAGCCCCATCGACCTAAAAATTTGATTCGCATCCCCGCTAGCCTTCACAATAGCAACAGAAGTCTTATCGATACGCCGCTTAAACACGGAACATTCCCAATCAGGATATCTGAATCTATGACCATCAAGGCACTGACTCCCGAGCAACTTTACAAATCCTGCGATCTCGACCAGCTCGACTTTGAATCGACCGAAGAACTGGACAACGTCGACGTCATCCTGGGCCAGGAACGCGCCATGGAGGCGATCAAATTTGGCCTGCGGGTGGCGAAACCCGGTTACAACATCTTCGCCATGGCCCCGGACGGCACCGGCAAGCTGACCACCGCGATGCAGCTGGCCGAGCAGGAAGCCCACCGCCAGCCGGTGCCGTTCGACTGGTGTTATGTGCATAATTTTACCCAGCCGGCCAAACCCAAGGCCATCCACCTGGAACCGGGCCAGGGCCGCGGCTTTCAATCGGACATGGCCGAGTTGATCGACGAACTCAGCGTGGCCATCCCGGCCGCGTTTGACGGCGACGAATACCGCTCCCGCGCCGGCGAATTGGAAAACGACTCTCGCCAGCGCGAAATCAATGAAATTACCCAGCTGCGCGACGAAGCCGAAAAAGCCCATATCATTTTCACCGAAACCGCCACCGGCTACGCCTTTTTACCGGCCGACGACAATAGCGAACCCCTTACCCCGGAACAATTCAATAAGCTGGACAAAGACCGCCAACGCCAGTTTCACGACACGGTGCTGGACCTGCAGGACCGGTTGCGGGATGCGATCAAAAAATTTCCGCAGTGGCGTAAGGAAACCAAACGCAAACTACAGGCCTTGAACCGGGAAGTGGCCGAACTGGCCGTCAGCCACCCCATCGACGAACTGAAACAACGCTACGCCAAATGGCAGCCGATACTGGATTATCTGGTGGCCGTGCAAAAGGACATCATCGAACACGTGCGCGACTTTATTCCGCACGGCGAAAAAGTCTTGTCGTTTATGGAACTGCCGCAAGAACCGCAACCCTTCAAGCGCTACCAGGTCAATTTAATGGTGGACTTGAACCATAAACGCTCGGCGCCGGTGATTTGCGAGGACCTGCCCAACCACGGCAACCTGATCGGCCGTATCGACCATCAGGCGCAAATGGGTTCGCTGATCACCGACTTCACCATGATCAAACCCGGCGCGCTGCACAAAGCCAACGGCGGCTATTTAATCATCGACGCCCGCAAACTGCTGCTGCAACCCTATGCCTGGGAAACCCTGAAACGCAGCCTGAAAGCCGGCGAAATCCGCATCGAATCGCTGGAAAGAGCCTTGAGCCTGATCAGCACCACCTCGCTGGAACCGGAACCCATCCCGTTGAATGTCAAAATCATTCTGCTCGGCGACCCGCTGCTGTATTACCTGTTGAGCTACTACGATCCGGAGTTTCAGGATTTTTTCAAAGTCGCCGCCGACTTCGCCAACAGCGTCAATCGCGAGCACAACAGCCTGGAATACGCCCGCCTGCTGGCCACCATCGCCAAACGGGAAAAGTTGCGCCCGCTCAGCAAAGCGGCCATTGCCCGCATCATCGAACACAGCGCCAGGCTGGCCGACGATGCGGAAAAACTGCTGACCCACCTGCGCAGCATCAAGGACCTGCTCACCGAAGCCGACCATTGGGCCGGCGAAAACGGCCACACCCAAATCGCCAACAGCGATATTCAGCAAGCCATAGACCGGAAAACCCGCCGTCTGGACAGGCTGCGCGACCGGCTGTACGAAAACATCCAGCGCGGCATCATCATGATCGCCACCGACGGCGCCGTAGTCGGCCAAATCAACGGCCTGTCGGTATTGCAACTGGGCGAATTCGCCTTCGGCCAGGCCTCCCGAATTACCGCCACCACCCGCATGGGTAACGGCAAAGTAGTGGACATCGAACGCGAAACCGAACTGGGCGGCGCCATTCACTCCAAGGGCGTGATGATCCTGTCCCACTTCATCGCCGCCCGCTACGCCCGCAGCACGCCGTTCTCGATGATCGCCAGTCTGGTATTCGAACAGTCTTACGGCCATGTCGAAGGCGACAGCGCCTCGTTGGCGGAACTGTGCGCCATCCTCTCCTCGCTGGCGCAAATACCGCTACGCCAGGATCTGGCCCTGACCGGCTCGGTCAATCAACTCGGTCAGGTGCAACCCATCGGCGGCGTCAACGAAAAGATCGAAGGCTTTTTCGATATTTGCCATGCCCGCGGCCTGTCCGGCAGCCAGGGCGTCATCATCCCCGCCAGCAACATCGCGCATTTGATGCTGCGCTGGGACGTGGTACACGCCGCCCAATCCGGACAATTCCATATTTACGCGATCGAGACCGTCGACGACGCTCTGGCGCTGCTAAGCGGTATCGATGCTGGAACAGCGGATGCGGACGGCCAATACCCAGCCGAATCGTTCAACGGCAAAATCGACGCCCAATTGCGCAAATTCACCGGTTTGATGAAGGAATTTATTAGCAAAGAAAACGGCGAAAAATAACTTCGCCGCCAAGATTTGAGGTAGGCCATATTGCAGCCGTCGCAGTTACATAACATGCAAAAGCTAATCTTGTTTCTTGATCCGTTTCAAAGTGATGGAAACCAAACCGCCGCCCTGAACCAAGGTATCGTCATCGGCAATCTTCCAAGCCTCTTCGGCGCCGTTGTCCTTTTCAAGCACCAAATACCGCTCGCTGCCCGATTCGCGGACGAATATATCCTTGTATTGAGTACGGATACCGTCGGTATCGATGTAATCCGGGCCGATGACGATGGTTTTTCCGTCAGTCCCGGCCGCTTTGGCAAAGGCGTCCAGGAACTCGACCGACGAGCCGACTTGTTCGCTGTATTCGCCTTCGAAGCCGTGGCCGCAAGCGGTTAACGCAGCCGTCAGAACCAGTAAGCACAGTGTTCTTAGTTTCATATTTGCTCCTTTGTCATCGATTCTCGTTAATTATGCTTAGAAAAGCAAATTGGGGATGTTTGTTGACCAGGATTGGAATTGAATGGACAAGACTTTTTCAAACGGGTTAAATGTCTTTCGAATATATCCGCTATTCCAATTTCCCGAGAAGACCAATGATCAGATTATCGGCGATATTGTTATGCATAATCACGCTACTCGGTTGCTCCGACCGCGAATCGGTAAAATTTGTTGGCACAAAAACCAATGACGGCTATTTTTTTGATGCCTTGCAATGCAGCCAATCCTCTATGTTGCACCAATCCGTTAAGGTACCGACCGCCGGTTCATTCAGTGTTGTCGAGGTTCCTCTCGGTTGCGATGCAAATGCCTTTATTGCCTGCATGGCGCATGCCGGCCGACCGGTGGCCTGCGCCGACCCTACCGAATATATCAACGTTTCCAAAGCCTGTTTGCAGGAAGCGCGCGGCGCGAGTAATCAGGATGATGCTTATTCTTTGTGTATTCAACGCAGCCGGATAAAGGTTGATGTTCTTGATGAGTGACGGTTGAAAAGAAACCAAAAGCCAGCATACTGCCGCCCGGCATCATAGCTTCTATCTTAATTACCATTCCAGCCTTTGATTTGCCGATCCGGCATTGCCCCATCCGTTGTCCAAGGTTGTCGGCATGCCCAGCATGGTAGCTGCCATCTACACAACGAAGGATGTAAATCCAAAACCTTCCGCCTACTTTTCCCGGGAAGCGGTTAACTTACCCGTTTCACTCGTCGAGAATTATTCCGGCCACAGACGCCGGCCCGCGCGGTGGCCGCTTACCACCTTCCAAGTCCAGCCCATCCCGCGCACCAGGACGGTTAAAGGGATGTTTTATTTCCGCTGTCTAAAACGGCCGGCCCCGGCATTTCAGACGGAGCCCCATAAGCCTAAAAAATATCGAAACGATATTTGTTTGACAAATACATGACACTGGTTTATTGTTTCGATTCGATACCAATAACAACGAGGAGTCGACTATGTCAAATGCGGTTTTTTATCATGCCGGTTGCCCGGTTTGCCTGGGCGCCGAACAGATGCTGATCAACGCGCTGGATCAGGGCAAATATTCCCTGGAAAGCGTCCACCTAGGTACACAGCCTGACCGTATCGGCGCGGCCGAAGCGGCCGGCGTGGTTTCCGTCCCCGCCCTGGTGCTGGACAATCAAGTATTTCACATCAATTTTGGCGCGGCCCTGGCCGATTTAAAATCCTGAGAGGTAACGATGATGAACGAACAAGTAGAAGTAGCTGAAAAAGATCATTTTGTTTTATACATGGTATTGGCGACCGTGGCGTTGGTGGGGGCCATTTTGGCGGTCAAGCTCAACGAGAACGATAAGTTCGAGCCCATCAAACAACAGCTCAACCAAGAAAACCAACAGATGAACATCCGTATCATCAAAGAATACTAGGGGTTAAGCCATGAAAAAACAGTTTATCGGCGGATTATTATTCACCTTGTTGTTAAGCGGTTCGGCTGGCGCCACCGAATACATTTACCGGGATTTGATGGCCAACACCTTGCCAGCGCATTGCGATGTGGAAAGCAAGGCTAAACAGGCCGCCTCAAAACCCTACACGGTAGATAGATTCAGCAAACGCTTCTGTCAAACTCAAGGTTACGGCTGGCATTTGGACGAAATCAAAACCGCCGGCAATACCGTCTGCAGCCCTTGCGGCGATAATGGCGGCCAGCAAAAATGCTTTCAGGAAGAAGTGGTGGTTACCTGCAAACGCATAAAACCCGGCACGGTAGGCATGCTGCCGGGCAAGGGTTGATTTAACCGACCAAAGCGCTACGAAACACATGACGGCCGGATTTAGTCAGCGTGTAAAACCGCATCCTTTATGTTGTTCGTAGCGGCTTCCATGCGCTAAGGGCCGGCAATTTCAACCGTCGCATAGCCGGTTCCGCCCTTGCGATTTGGCGATATAGAGGTTCCGGTCCGCCAAGTCCACCAACGCTTCCGGATCGTTGGCATCCTGACCCGGTATCATGGCGGCGATACCAATACTGATAGTCACCACCGGCGCCGTCGGGGACGTCTCGTGCGGTATCCGCAATCCGGCCACGGCATCGCACAATTCATACCCCTTGTTGCGTACCTTGGCCATGTCGCATTGGGGCAGCAGGCAAACGAATTCCTCGCCGCCATACCGCGCCACCAAGTCGTGGGAACGGCCGAACTGGCCGCCAATAGCCGCCGCCACCCTTGCCAGACAAGCATCTCCCGCGAGATGGCCGTAATGGTCGTTATACAGTTTGAAGTAATCGATATCGATGAACAACAGGGTCAACGGCCAACCATAACGTTGGCAATGCAACCATTCCAACGCTAAAAATTCGTCAAACCGGCGGCGGTTGGTCAGGCCTGTCAGACTGTCGATGGAGACCAGCGAACGCAACTGGTCGGATTTTGCCTTCAGCGTCAAATGGGTATTGACGCGAGCCCTCACCACCGCCGGATTGACCGGTTTGGAAATAAAATCCACCGCGCCCGCTTCCAGCCCGCGCGTCTCGTTTTCCGTATCGCCATGGCCGGTAATGAATATCACCGGAATATCGCGACACTGGCTCAATTCCCGCAATGCGTTGAGCACCTGATAACCATCCATGCCCGGCATCGCCACATCCAGCAGAATTAACGCCGGCGGCTCCCGACCGGCCAACTCCAAGGCCATAGGCCCGCTGGTGGCGATTTGCACTTCGTACGCGTCGTCCAGAATCCTGGCCAGAAACTCGATGTTATCCGTCGCATCGTCGACAATTAAAATACGGGCTGGTTGAGTCATGGGCGCTAAATTGAAGAGTGTGGGCACAAACCGTCCCGAAAACTTGCCAAAGCCGTTTGGGCGTCTTGAAATTTTAGCAGAGAAATACTGTCGGCCACCGGCCGATAAGGCGCCGCCAATGCGCTACCGGCCAGCATCTCTTCGATTTCCCGGCTTGCGGATCGGGCCGAGAACATATTGTCGGCCAACAGCGGCGCCAACCGCTCCAGCAAGATTCGGAGTTGCGCCGTATCCACATCTCCGGCGCCATCAAGCGTCGGCCGCCCCGCCCCCGGCGGTTTTTCCTCCAGATAGCAGCGCGCCGCGCCGATCAATGCCTCGAACACCTCTTTAAAACGCTTCAGCAATGTATCGACATTCGCCTGGCCCGCCATGAGCGCGGCTTCCAGGTTTACGATCGCCTCGCCCGCGGCGGCGGCGCCGATGTAGCCGGCCTGGCTTTTTAATTTATGCAGCTCCGCTATGACAGCGGGACGCTCGCCGCGAGCCAATTTATCAACCAGTTGGTCAACCATCGTTGCATTGCCGTTCACGAAGCGTTCCAGCAATTCCAGAAAAAATTGCCTGTCGCCGTCCAGCTGCACTTCGGCCTGGTGACGGTCTATACCCGCAATAGTCGGAAAAGCGCCCGGCTCGGATAGTTCCGGTCCGGATTCCGGCGGCGTTTCCGGACGCTTATTTGCTGTCCAGCGCTGCAAACAATCGACTAATTGATCTCTTTCCACCGGCTTGGATAGAAAATCGTTGACGCCTGCATCATACATGGCTTTACGTTCCTCATCCAACACGCCGGCGCTAAAGGCGATCACGGGCAAATCGCGCAGGTTCAATTCGTTACGAATCGCTCGCGTGACGCTAAAACCGTCCATCACCGGCATATGCATATCCATCAGTACCGCGTCGAAGCCTTGCGGTTCGTCGCGCAAAATCGACAACGCCCGGCCGCCATCGCCGACCAGCACCGGCTGAGCGGCTTCCCGGAGCAGCAAGTGCTTGACCACTTCCAAATTAATGTCGCTATCGTCCACGGCCAGAATGCGCAAGCCTGTTAGACGCCGGCCGCGCTGCGTCGATCGGAACGTGGGTACCGCCGCGGGATCAAGCGGATCGGCATACTCGAACGGCAACTCGAACCAAAACACGCTGCCCTGTCCCGGCTGGCTGTCCACGCCGATCACCCCACCCATTAACTCGACCAAACGCTTGCAAATCGACAATCCCAGTCCGGTACCGCCGAATCGGCGCGTGGTGGAGGCTTCGGCCTGGGTAAACGGGGTAAACAACTGCTCGAATACGTCCGGCCCAATCCCGATACCGGTGTCGCTGATGTCAAAACGCAGCCGCGCCCGCTCGGCGCCGCGTTCCACACTCGATACCGTCAAGCATACTTCACCCCGCGCGGTGAATTTGATGGCATTCCCTATCAAATTGATCAACACCTGTTCCAGTCGCAAGCTATCGCCGCAAAGCCGGTCGGGAATATCGGCGAGCAACACGATGCGCCAACCAAGCCGTTTTTGCGCGGCCAGCCCGCCCATCAGCTTGTCGAGATGCTCCAATCTGGCCTTGAGACTGAAAGGCGCGAGATCTATACGTAATTGGCCGGCCTCGATTTTCGAAAAATCCAGAATATCGTTAATGATGGTAAGCAGCGAACGGCCGGCGGAACCGATGCCCCTCACCAAATCAAGCTGTTCCTTCGCCAAGGCGTCTTCTTCCAAAAGCCCGCTTAGCGCCAGTATCGCATTCATCGGCGTGCGAATCTCGTGACTCATCACCGCCAAAAAATTACTTTTGGCCAGATTCGCCGCCTCCGCGGCGGTTTTGGCGTTTCGCAGTTCCGACACATCGTAAAGCCATGCCAAAACCGCATCCTGGCCTTCATAATCGACCGGCATATAGGACGCCAATACCCAAATGATGCCGTCGGCCGGCCAGCCCGGTATTTGCAATTGCACCAACTGGTCGACTACGGTTTCGCCTTGCTCGAGACGCTTATCTATGGCTTCCAATTCACGGGCATCGGCGTAGTAAGGCCGGATATCCAGTTCGACCGCCCGATTCCGTTCGCATTGCACCAGTTCGGCAAAGCGCTGGTTGACGAACACCACGCGTTTATCGCGTCGCAACGCCACCCGCACCGCGATCGGCGATGTTTCCAGCATGCGGCGGATTGTGGCCTGTTGCTTCTTCAATAGCGAAATATCTTTGGCTATACCCAGATAACCTTGAATACTCCCGGCCTGGTCGCGCATGGCGGTCACCGTCAAGGACACGGGTACCTGCGAACCGTCCTTGTGAATATACGTCCACTCTCTCGCTTCAAAGCCTTCGAGTTCCGCTTTATGCACAAAAACCCGAAAACCCGCAATGGGTTCGCCGTACTCCCCGGTCAATTCATCACCGCGCCGTTCAACTTCCGCCGCGGAATGAAACAGCGCCGGCGTCATTTTGCCCACCACCTCGTCGGCGCAATAACCCAACATATGTTCGGCACCGGAATTGAACAGCCGAATCACGCCGTCCCTGTCGGTCGAAATAATCGAGACCCGGGTGGAAGCGCTCATGACACTGGCCAGCAAGGCATTGACTCTGGCCAATTCCGCATCGGCGCGTTTTTTCTCGGTAATGTCGGTACGCACCGAAATATAACGGTCGATACCGCCGTCCGCTTCCCTTATCGGCGCAATCATGTTGTCGACCCAATATAAACTGCCGTCCTTGGCCCGGTTGCATACTTCCGCCCGCCAGGCTTTACCCGCGCTGACGGTACGCCACATGCTTTTCCAAAACGTCCGTGGATGCAGCCCGGAATTCACCATGCGGTGATTTTGGCCCAGCAACTCCTCGCGGCTGTAGCCGCTCAAGCGGCAAAAATTATCGTTCACCTCGCGGATGCGGCCCGCCCGGTCGGTGATCGAAATCAGCAACTGTTCATTGATGGTGCGCGAGAGCAATTCGTTTTCGCGTAATGCATCCGCAAGTTTCCGGCGGCTTTCGACAATCTCGGACACGTCGTATGCGATCACATAAAAACCTCTCACGCAGCCGTCCACCCAATCCGGCAGGTACTGCGTCTGGGAGTAGCGCAATCCGGAACCGTCCGGCCGGGGAATAGCCCGTTCGAAAATTTGTTTTTCCCCGTTTAACGCCGCTTCGATGTGGGGCCGGTTCAAACCGTACAATTCGGCGCCCATCAAATCGCCGATAAACATCCCCTTGACCCGCCGAGGTTCGATGCCGAACCAATCCAGATAAGCCCGATTGGCAAACTGATTGATCAAATTGCTGTCCCAATAACCGATCATGGAAGGCACCGCATCCAATAGCGTCTGCAAATCGCGCCGGGCCGCTTCCAATTCGGCGGTACGCTGAACCACCTGCCTCTCCAGCGCATTGTTCAGTTCGCGAATGCGTGCTTCCGCGGCCTGCTGTTGAGAGATATCGCGGATGGTTTCCGCCGTGCCCATTACCCGCCCGGACGCGTCGTAGATCGGCGAGATGGTCACCGAGGCATCGATCGGTTCACCGCCGCGCCGGCATCTCTGGGTATTGAAGTGCGGAATGGTCTCGCCTTGAATGATGCGGGCGAGCAAACCGGCTTCATGCTCGCGCAGCGCTTCCGGCACAATCAAATCCGCCAGCCGACGCCCCATCGCCTGTTCGGCGGGATAACCGAATATCCATTCGGCGGCTTTATTCCAACTGGTTACGGCGCCATCCAGAGTAGTACCGATAATGGCATCGCTGGAATTGGCCACGATGGCCGCCAGACGCGCCTGCTCCAGGCGGAATTGCCGGCTTCGCATCTTGCTTACTTGCGACATGTACAACAACGCGCTCAATAGCGCGGCCACCGCCAGCATGCCGCCGACAATCCGCCAAGGATCGGTTTGATTGAGATTATTGATAAACAGCGGCCGCGCTTTCACCTCGACCAGCCAAACGCGGCCGAACATCGGCAGCCGAATGTGGTTGACCAGACTACTTACCTCCGCGCCGTCCGCGCCCGGCGAGGCGTAAAAGCGCTCAGGCAATTCTTCGCGTTCAGCGTCCGCCAAGGCCAGCGAAAATTCACCGCCGCCAAAATCAAAATCAGCCAGGACTTCATCGATGACCAACGGTGTATACACCAGACCGGCCGCGGCCTGTTGGCGAAGATCAGCCGGAGGTACCGAACCGTGCCCGCGATAGACCGGGAGAAGAAACAAAAAACCCTGCTTGACTTTTCCCTGGGCCTGCACCAGCGTGATGGGGCGGGTCAACGTCGCCACGCCTTCGCCGATCGCCCTCTGCGCGGCTTCGCGGCGGCGGCGTTCCGATGCAATATCCAAACCGATTGCCCGGCTATTCACGGCCTCCGGTTCGATATATTGAATCACCAATTTATCGCCGTTATGCGGCGCCAACTGTTTGATCTGAAAATCGTCCCGCCCGCGCGCTTTCTCGGCGGCGATAAATGCCGCCTCCTGCCCGGAGCTTACCTTTCTAATAAAGCCGAACCCATGGGCGCCGGGAAATTCGCGTTCGGTGTCGCGGGAAGCAATATAGGCTTGAAACCGCGTTCGCGTCATGCCATCGATATCGGTGACGATAAACGGGCCGCGCGCGCCGTGCAATCCGTATTCGTAAATCTCCATGCGGCTTTGCAAATGCTGAATGACCCGCGTTGTCAACGCCTCAAAGCGCTGCGAGGCCCTGGCGGCCTGCAGTTGCGCGAGCTGCCCGCCAAATAATAGAAACGCCAGACAGCACAGGCCGAAAAACACCGTGGTTCTGAGCAGCGGATGACTGTCTGGTCTGCCGTCCATCATTCTTTTAAGCCCCTTTATCCGCCCAACAAGAGATTCCGCTTACGCCGGAATCCTCAAACCATTGCGCCTACATACGGTACTAGCCTTATGTCACATACTCACCTCGGCGATATTCGATCTCGCACAATTATAGACGTCTTGCTTGATTCTCCAGTCAAATGCCAAGCGATAAGCGTTTTAGCTTGCTAATACCAGCCGGGCCGAAGCGGATCTTATTCGTAGCCATGACGGCGAAACCGGCTTGGCTTCCTTGCAAATTGAACGCGCCCTGTATGCCAGGTTAAATTTTTCCACATTAAGCCCGAGCAACGAGATGAAATTTACATGATTCGGCGCGTCGGCCGGCTAAACTCGGCGAACGGTATCCCGGCTATAAGATGGGGAATTCAGTGTTTAAGAAACCTGCTAGCTTTAACAGGATTGTCCGGCTGCTAAATCGTTGATTATAGTGGCAATAGACCAGCAAAATTCGATGTGGCGATGTTCGCCGTTCGCCTAAATTCAATACGCCTTGCCATAAGCCAACAACCGGCATAGCGGCCAGATTGAGGCGCATGTGTTAAAATGCCATCCACCGGCCACCCACAATACGCATGAAAAACCCATGCGGGGACACGCCGGATTTCTCATCGCGGAAAACGTTCTAATTATGGAGTAATAGGATTGGTATTTTATGGAAAAGAACACGCCCAAAAGCAGGCATAAGCATATCGCCGTGCAAAAACCCGAAGCGTGGTATCAAGCGATTATCGAATCGTCGAATGACGCCGTTATCGGCAAGGGATTAGACGGCTTGGTGGCCAGTTGGAATCCCGCGGCGGAACGGATATTCGGCTACCGGGAAGCTGAAATGCTCGGTCAACCGATCACAAAGCTGATCCCTGAGGAGCGGCATGGCGAAGAAAAAATAATTCTTGGCAGAATTTTGCAAGGCGACCATATCCAGCATTACGAGACGATTCGCATTCGTAAAAATGGCGCTTATTTTCCTGCCTGTATCAGCCTTTCCCCAATCAGAAACAATGCGGGCAAGATTGTCGGCGCCGCCAAAATCATTCGTGACGTCACTGAGCGCAAAGTGGAGGAGTTGCTGAGCAAAGACAACCGATTCCGGGTGCTATTCGAAACCATAGTCGACGCTGTCGTAATCATTAACACAAAAGGCACTATCCAGGCTTTAAATCCCGCCGCGTTCACTCTGCTAGGCTATCAGCCGATAGAAGTGCAAGGACAAAATGTCAGCATCCTGATACCGGAACCACATACCAATGAACACGATACATATTTAAACAATTACCTGAAAACCGGGGTTAAAAAATTAATTGGGATTGGCCGTGAAGCGGTTTGTAAACGCAAGGACGGCTCGATTTTTCCTGTCGAGCTGACCATCAGCGAAATGAATGTCGATGGCGAACGCATGTTTGCCGGGGTTATCCGCGACATTACTTTGCGTAAGCGTTGTGAAGCCGAACACGATTTTGAGCAGCAGCTCGCCAGCGAGCTGCTGCAGATTCTTTGGGAAACGGAAAAAATCGTTCAACCCGGCCTGACCCTCTGGCGCGGAGAAGGCTTGCCCGGTAAACGCTATTTTTCCGGAGATTTGCTGCTGCAGGCTTCATGCCACGGCCAAACCTACATATTGCACGCCGATTCGATGGGGCATGGATTGGTTGCCGCACTGCCGCTATTGCCCTTAGGCGACACATTTTACGCGTTGGCCCGGTCCGGCCACACGATCGAAGCCATCGCCGCCAGTCTGAACCGCTTGTTGTTCGAGCGAATCCCGCGCGGCTGCTTCGTGTCCGCATCTATTTTGCGTATCAATCCGGACCACAGAATTATTGAATGTTGGTGCGGCGCGATGCCGCCTATCGTCGCATTAAACGAAGGGGGCGCACTGGTCACGCAAATCCATGCCGAACATCCTGCTTTAGGCGTCATTGCGCCGAACGAATTCGATGCCCGAGCAATTCATTGGCGGTGGGATGATCAACAATCGCGGTATTTGTTTTTGTATTCGGATGGCCTGACCGATGCACAAAACAGTCGGGGAGAATCTTTCGGCATGCAACGGGCGCTGGCCTTATTTACCGCTCAACTGGAAAACCGGAACCCAACCGAAGAACGCTATAAAACTTTTATCGATTTCGTAGACCCAAACAGGGCGCAAGACGATGTGTCGCTGATGATGATTGATTGCACGGCATTGCGGCCGTAGCAACGCCGTCTCGACCTGGCGTCGGCAAAGCGCGTGCAAATAAGCCATGCGCGGCACGACCGGCCTTGGCTAACCCAAATTGCCGAGGAGGCTTAGCGTTTCAAGCTTGGGCAGTCAAACAATGCTATTCTGCGCGGGTTATTTTTCTTCCAAACCTTCGCTCATGCCCCGCATCGTTATCGCCACCCTCAACGCCCGCTACAGTCACACGGCTTTCGGTTTACGATACCTTTATGCCAACCTGGGCGAACTGCAAAACGACACCGGGCTTTTGGAATTCACCATCAACCAGCGTCCCATCGAAATTGCCGAACAATTGCTGAAACAGCAGCCGGAGATTATCGGCCTGGGCGTATATATCTGGAATGTGGCCGAGATTAACGCCGTGGTGGGGATATTGAAACAGGTGGCCCCGCAAATCCGGATTGTGCTGGGCGGGCCGGAAGTCAGCCATCCGCCGGATTTGCCGGCGGTTACCGAATTGGCGGACTTCGTCATTACCGGCGTGGGCGAAATCAGTTTCCCGGCTTTGTGCCACAAGCTTTTGAACGGCCAGGCGCCGCAACAAAAAATCATCCCGGGAGAAACGGCGCCTTTGTCAGCCTTGTCATCGCCCTACCCCTATTACACCGATACCGACCTGAAACAACGCATCGTTTACGTGGAAGCCTCGCGCGGCTGCCCGTTCAAATGCGAGTTTTGCCTGTCCTCGCTGGACCTTACCGCCAAACCGTTTGAGTTAGGGGCGTTTTTGCAGGATATGGAATTGCTGTATCTACGCGGCGCCCGGCATTTCAAATTCATCGACCGCACCTTTAACTTAAAGGTCGACAGCAGTGTGGCGATACTGGAGTTTTTTCTGGGCAAACCCACGCATGATCTGTATCTGCATTTCGAAGTGATTCCGGACAATCTGCCCGAGCGCTTGAAACAGGCCATTCAAAAATTTCCGCCCGGCAGCCTGCAATTCGAGGTGGGCGTGCAAAGCTTCGACCCGGTGGTGCAACAGCGTATCAGCCGCAAGCAAGACAACGACAAAACCCGCGCCAACCTGGCTTGGCTGCGGCAACATTCTCACGCCCATATCCATGCCGATTTGATTGCCGGCCTGCCCGGCGACACGCTTGAAGGATTCGGCCGCGGCTTCGATGATTTGGTAGCGTTAAAGCCGCAGGAAATCCAGGTCGGCATCTTGAAACGCCTGCGCGGCGCGCCGCTGAACCGGCACAACGACGAGTATCAATTACGCTACGACCCCAACCCGCCGTATGCGATTCTCAGCAGCCGCGACATTAGTTTCGCCGACCTGCAACGCTTGAACCGCTTCGCCCGCTTTTGGGATTTGATCGGCAATTCCGGGCGCTTTAATGCAACCCTGCCGGCGATTCTGGCCGACCAACCCTTCGCGCGGTTTCTACAATTCAGCGACGCCCTGTTCGCCATGACCGACAGCACCTGGCAAATCGCCTTGAGACGGCTGTTCGAACTGGCTTACACCGCCATGACGGAAACCTTGCAGATACCGCCGGAAACGGCCAAACAACTGTTAGAACAGGATTTTGCCCGCAGAGGGCAAAAAGGCCGGCCGGATTTTTTAAACGCCGCTAGCCCGCCCGATGCCGATAAACGCGCGATTGCCAACAAGCGTCAGAAAATGGCGCACGTTGGGCAATAACAGGCATTTCGCAACGCGGATGCAAGCAAATCTGCCGGTGGATTTTGGAGAAGCTATCGAACTGGTCATGTCGGCCACTAGCAACCTTCGAGTCCAATGCACTGAAATCAAATGCATACCCGACATTCAAGTGGAAAAAATGATACGACACAACAGAAGCGGTAACGTCGCATAGCTCAGTAAATTCAAGCTTTGACCGCTCATTAACCGATTACGACGTGACTTTGCTTGGAAAATTAGCTAAAACATCCAACTGATCAACTATCATTCAGCCGGAATTGGGCAATCAAATATGGAAATCCTCGGCCTGCTCAATCAACAACTGGTCAAACTATTAACCGCCACATTTCCGGCGCTGGTTTTCCACTGGTGGAATTTGCTGTTACTGAGCAAATTAACCTACCAGCAAAATAGCTTTGCCGCCTCACTACCACCGCAAGCCTTGGAACGCCAGGATTTGGCCGCCTTGCTCAGAAATGAATAAAACCGATCTGCTAAAAATATGCTCATTAAACGGTAGCCAACACTTTGCTTTCGAAGAACTATGTTGTCAGCTTGCATCTCTTGAACCAAGAGTAATAGAGGATGAGTTTCTCCGCAAAGGTATTGGATCAGATGCCGGAGTTGAATGCTACGTAAGTCACGCTGACGGAACAGAAACAGGTTGGCAAGCAAAATTTTTCGATAAGTTTGATGCCGGTCAGATGGCGCAGCTTACGGAATCCTTGAAACAAGCCATCGAAAAGCATCCCAAACTGAATCGTTATATCGTCTGTCTACCAATTGATCTTAAAGATGGGCGAACCGGAAAACGTAAAACTGAAGGGCAACGCTGGATAGATTGGAAAACGACTCGACTCGCCGAATTAGGCGAAAACCACAATATAGAAATTATACTTTGGCAAGCCACCGATGTTCGAGAACGCTTGCATCGCAATGATCCGTATTACGCCGGGAGGATGAGTTTCTTCTTCGATGAACTTTGCTTTACACCAGTTTGGTTTGCTCGACACGTCAACGCTGCCTGTATTTCGTTAGGTTCCCGATATACGCCTCAATTTCATATCTCGTTACCAATACGGCAGGCATTCTTAGGGATTAGTCGAGCACCTTGGCTTGAGGAACAACGCGAGAGTTTCATTACGCCGCTAAGAAAACAACTCAATAGCTTAAAATATGACTTTCAACAGGCCAATATCCCGGAAACAGATTTACAGGCTTTATTAAACGACATCGATAAACTAATCGACGCACTCAAGCAAAGTTTTTCGATAACAAAGTCTTACCCTGTCGCGGAATGGCGCAGCCAAATTCAACAAGTTCAAACTGTTGCGAATCAATGGCAGGCCCATTTCTGGCACCTCGATTCAGAAGAAAAAGATAAATCGAAAAAAGATAATATTCGGGCCGTATTAAACGAACTTTATAGGTTCGGACAAACGCTTGAGGAAATAGACGAAAAACTAGATTCTGATACTTGGAAACTGGCAAATGAACAGGCTGTGCTTCTTTACGGCGAAGCGGGAACCGGCAAATCGCACCTGTTGGCTGATATTGCCAATGATTCAATCAAAAAAAGCTACCCAGCTATTTTTTTGATCAACAGTCAGTTTTTCTTACAAGACCCTCGTACGCAAATTCTTGAGCAGTTGGATTTAAGGCATATTTTATTTTCAACTTTTCTTGGAGCTTTGGATGCAGCGGGCCAAGCCGCAGGCGTGAGAGCATTGCTGATAATCGACGCATTAAACGAACGTTTCGGTGTCGAAATTTGGCCTCAATATCTGGCACCGTTAATCGAGGAGGTTAAACACTACCCTCATCTTGCCCTTATTGTTTCATGCCGCACAACGTACCTACCATTTGTATTGCCCGCCGATTCACTACTGCGAGATAGCTTGGAACAAATCGAACACCACGGTTTTGCCGATGGAGGCGGGTACGCCGCCAGAGCTTATCTGACCATGCGCAAAATTATCAGGCCTAGTGTTCCGCATTTATTGCCAGAATTTAACAACCCGCTTTTCCTTAAAACCTTGTGCGACAGCTTGGAACGGCAAGGGCTTAACTGTTTTCCACGAGGAATTCAAGGTTTAACGGAATATTTTGATTTCTATCTAAAATCTTTAGCTAACCAAATTGAATTGCGGATGGGGCTAGATAAAAGGCAGAACATTATTGCGCGTGCGTTGAAGGCATTCACCGAAAAATTGCTATTTAACCAATCTTCATATCTACCAATTGAAACGACTATTGCTTGTTTTGATTCGATTTATTCTTCCACAGGCCGACAAGACCGCAGCTTGTTAAGCCAATTTGAACATGAGGGAATATTAACAATTGAACCTGTTTATATCGAAAGTAACCATTCGGAAGAACAAGTGCGATTTACGTTCGAACGTTTCAGTGATTTTCAAATTGCTGGGCAATTGTTAAATGAGCATCTTTCTTCGGAAAATAGCGTTCAACCATTGGAAGCAGGGACTTCGCTACACACTTTTCTTTCCCGTAAAGATATAAATAGGGTTGCCGGCATTATAGAAGCATTAGCGGTTTTGCTACCGGAAACTACAGATTACGAATTGCTCGATATATTTCCATCCGATAAGGGATCATACCAATGGACAGTCAATGAAGCATTTTTGAAAAGTTTATTATTACGCCGTCAGGATCGTTTTACCGATAGAACCCGAGAATTGGTGATTGATTTTTCTCAAGACTATCGAGACTACTGGTTGGAAACGCTTATTGCCGTTAGTACGGAACCAAATAATCGCTTCAATGCCAATTACCTGCATGAAAAATTGGCTCCTTTGACGATGCCTGAGCGCGATACTAAATGGTCTATTGCTATCGCCAATCTGAGCCTAGAGGATGGTTCGCCACTTGATACCTTGCTTTCCTGGACACTGGAATCGGGTTTTGAGGAAATAGATCCAATACGCGCCGAATTGGCGGCAACGATGTTGACATGGCTATTTTCGACGTCGTATCGCACCCTTCGAGATCGGGCTACCAAGGGATTATCCGCTTTACTGGCACCACGTTTGCCGTTAGCGGTTACTCTGCTGGAGCGTTTCAAGCAGGTCGATGACCTTTACATTTTGGAGCGGCTATTAGCGGCCTGCTATGGTGCCGCATTACAAGCTCAAACCCAAAAAAATCTACCCGAACTTGCTCTTTTTGTTTATCAATGGATTTTTGCCGATGGTAAGCCGTCACCCCATTTGCTGTTACGCGACTATGCCCGAGGTATCATCGAATACGCATTACATTGTGACTTATTGCCTGAAGAAATTAAAATTGAAAAAGTACGGCCACCGTACCAAAGTGATTGGCCGATTGAGTTTGTGGCCGAGGAGGACTTGGCGAAATATGGCGACAAATACAAGGATGATATCGTTAGATCGGCAAGCAGTGAGTGGCTTGGCGATTTTGCCAAATATATTATTAAGCCCTCCGTTCATCATTGGACAGTAACACCGTTGGGCGTAGATAAAGCATTAACGCCGCACAAAAACTTTGAAGTCTTCTGTTCAATGCTGGCCGATCATGCGAATTCCGATCAATTTTTGGCTTTTAATGAAATGCTGGAATTCTGTATCGACTGCAATAGTTCGGAACCAAGTACAGAAAGTCGAAAATCACAAAAACACGCCTCTGACAAAGAAATCAAAGTCGAAATCGTTGCTTACGACGATAAAAAGTGGGAGCAAAATAAACAGAACGAAACTAAATTCGAAGAACTTGAGAAAAAATTTATCGATTTACTCGACGAAAAATATAAATACGAATACTGGTCAGGATGTCGGCAAGGAGTGCGACAAGTTCTTAACCGATATTCAAACAATCGACCGGAACATTTTGACGCTATTTTAGCCCAGCGCTGGGTAACCAAATGGGCTCACGATTACGGATGGAGCCATGATTTATTTGGCGAGTTCGATGACAAAATCGGTTCCGGCCGAGGCAGACGCCATAAACAAATGGAACGAATTGGAAAAAAATACCAATGGCTGGCTTTATATGAGTTGTTGGCCCGAATGGCAGATAATCTAATTTACGATTCCGGTTACAGCGATGATGCAGACGGATATGAAGGGCCTTGGCAAATACACAAACGAAATATCGATCCGTCGTTATTGATTTGCAAAACCAAAGACGATGAATGGGAAAATCATCCCCATGCCTGGTGGTCGCCGCAAACGCTAAAATTGCGCTTGTTGAAGAGACAGGAGCAGAAACTCTGGTTACAAAACGAATCAGATCAATTGAATAGTGCGTCGTTGCTAGATGTAACCGATCCGGAAACAGGCGAGCGCTGGCTGGTCTTGAAGAGTTTTAAGCAATACGGCACCTCCTATGATTTGGACTCGCGTATCGATTCATGGTGTAGATGCTGGTGTGTAGTCGTCAAAAAACGGCATAAAAACCGATTCATAAATGCGATTTCTAAACATAACTTGATCGATCCGGATGCATTTCCAAAAATCGGCGAATTTTATGATTCATTTATAGGCGAATACCCTTGGCATCCGTCATATAAGTTGGACGATGACTGGACAACAGTCGACCGAGATTATGGCTTTCCTTATAAAGTGTTACCCACATTTGCCGAATACACCGCAGAACGTGGTGGTTACGATTACTCGATTGAAGGGACGATAAATACTTATTTGCCTGCACCGTGGCTAATACAAAAACTTGGTTTAAGGCTAATTGACGGACGCACATTGTTCTTTGCAGACGCTAAAGGCCAAATTTTGTTCAACGATCCTTCGGTACACGAAGAAGGACCGAGTGCGGCGCTTATCGACAGAACGGCATTTTTAGATTTACTGGATAAAGAAAACTTGGCGCCGGTCTGGATTATTGCAGGAGAAAAAGGCGCATATGGTGAGCATCATGATGATTTCGTTGGGCGCAGAGTTCATTCTTTTGTTTATTCATTAAATGAGCTAAATGAAATCGTTTGCGTTAAACAAAAAATTGATATTGAAGAACGTTGAAACATCTAAACTCGAAAATCGACAGACCGGTTTTCAAACTACGTTTTCTGGAGAACAACTTAAATGACCATTGCCGACACCATCTACCAACACGTCAAAGCCCTGCCGCCCGCCAAAGCCTTGGAGGTTTTACATTTCGTCGAATTTCTGGAAACCAAACCCGACTCAACGACGGAGCCCGAAGCTAACAAGGCGTTGGCTGCTTTTCTGCACAGTCTGCCGGTTGGCCAACGTAACGACGCGGACATCAACACCGAATTTCAGGCAATGCGCGACGAGTGGGATCAACCGTGAAACTGTTCCTGGACGCTTGCGCCGTCATTTATCTGATCGAGTCGCAACAGGATCAAGGCCGAAAAACCCGCTTGCTGGTCGATAAGGCTAGCAAATCGAACGCGCAACTGAGCATATCCCGACTGTCGTTTCTGGAATGCCGTGTTTTACCACTGAAAACCAAGAATGCGGAATTGTTGGATTGCTATGACCGGTTTTTCAGGTTGCCCGGTCTGGAAATCGTCGAACTCGATACTGCCGTCATCGATATTGCTACGGAACTTCGCGCCAATCATCCCGGTTCCTTACGAACACCTGACGCCATTCAATTAGCTTGCGCTATAACATCCGGCTCGGATCAGTTTCTGACGGGCGATAAAAAGCTGGCAGCTATTCAGGAAATAAAGGTCATTGTTTTATGATCGATAACACTTTCGCCATTGCGCATCGCTAAAAATCACCGGCGGCTTACTGGAGATAATTAGAGCTGGCGCCGAAAAATTGAACAGTCCCCCGTTTGCAGATTTGCGTTGAAAGTCGCCAGTAGGACGCTATTTGCCAATCACATCACTAATTATGAGATTTTTAAATTAATTATGCTCCGCCAGCTCTCCTTTTTCCGCCGAAACCCAGGGTAAGCACATTCCGCCAAGCTTATTCAAACACCTCATCCCCGGCGGGTTCCAGATGGCTGACCTGATTCATTTCCTGCCGGAAGTTTGACAATTCCCGATATAGTCTGAAGCGGGCCCGGTTTAGGTTGCCCAGTGGCCGGTGTTCCGGCAGGCAATGCCAGGGGTTCATTTTCAGGCGTTTGGTAAAGTCGGCCATGGCGTCAAAGTTGTGTACCTGTTTTGGAATATGCACCGTGGCGACCGGGATAAACGGCGATAGCTTTTCCGGCCAACGCACCGAGCTGTCTTCTATCGGCATCAAGTGCGGGTCGGTTTGCAGTTGTATCATCAAGTCGAATTCCACATCGGTTTCGGCGATGGTTTTGGTCAGGTTGTCGCGCAGATAATTAAATGGTACCTTGCCGAACGGCAAGCCAGGTATCGGGGAAACGATGTTGGCTTTCGGCACGAAGGAATACATCACCGCTTGGCCTTCTCCCAGCAGATACGGCGTGCAACTCCAGTAACGTTTACCCAGCGGGTTGGTTTGGGTCTCGTTCCACAGGCTTTGCATAAACATGTCCAGCAAATGCGTATCCAACGGGTTCAGAAAGTAATACAAGGTCATATCCCGCAGACTCCAATACTGCAGCTTGGCGTTTTCGCGGGTATTCGGCGTCACAAAAGTCGGCCCGCCGCTGGTGGTGATGATGTCCTGGGTAAATTTTTCCTCGTCCATCAGCTTTTCGCCGGGCACCCCCAGCAATTTGACCGCCATGCTCAAAAAACCGACGTCCTGAATGTCGGACGGTACGTTCGGGCCGGGGCCGGCGTAACGCACATAGGCCTTATAGGTTTTCGGCTCGGCAAAAATACCGATCCGACAATGTGCGGGTATATCGTCGCGAATGGTGACCGTGGCCTTCAATACCCCGTGAGTTTTGGTATTGCCGCCGCGTTCGTAGCCGCCCGGTTTGAAGCGGCCGCGCATTTGATCGGCCATCAGGTCGATAATGTCGCTCAGGCTTTGCTCTTCGTCCGGGTCTATGCGTTCTTCGGCGATTTTCAAGCCTTCGTTCTTGCGGCGTAGATTGATCAGAAACTGCACCAGCCTGACGCCCGGCTCCCGGAACATCGCGTTCCATGCCGGACGAAACGGAGGTTCCAGCCGGCGTTCAAGATACAACAGTTGCAGCAAAAACCGGTGGATGGCCATTAATATGCAGTTTTTGACGGTCATGGCGACTGGTCTCCCTGAGTGGGTAAGGCGGCGAGATAGCGAATGGCGCTGAGTCCCGGCATGAAAAAATAGGCGCCGCCGCGCACGCTGATAAATTGCGGCAAATGCGCAAGAGTTTGCACCGGCCCCGCCGGATCGGGGCGGTGGAATTGATCGGTAGGGGTACCGTCATGCAACGGTTGCCGATGCGCCAGCAGCGGATCGCGTTCCTGTTGCAAACCGGCGAATTTACTGTTCACCACCCAGGCGTTCTGCACGAATTCGAACTGCCGGGAGATATTGGCCACTAGGCAGATGAACTGCAAGCCGCGCTCGACAACCGGCGCGTCGGCTTTGACGGCCTGCTCCGGCGTCAGCAACGGACCATAGGTTCGCCCCCGACGCAGCAGTCGGTGAAAGCGCGTCGAAGCGATTAAATCCTCGTCGTAGCGTTTAAGCCCGAAACCCAGAATTTTCAGCAACCGGCTAAAAAAGCACCCGGAAACCGAAGGCATGTCGCCGCTGCGCGGATTGGCCCGACGCACATGCGCGCCGACAGGACAACGCGTGCCGCTGGGATCAGGCAGATAATTGAAGTGATTGAGCGTGTCGCCGGCGGGAATACCGGGTATGGCCTCGCTTGCGAGCGGCATTAATGGCGAACCGTCCCGCCGCCGGCCCACCATGCTGGCGGCGAGTTGTTCGCGCTGTGCGGCATCGCCGCCGCTGGCTTTATCGAGGAATTGCCAGAAGCCCGGCACATCCTGCCCCAGCTGCCGCAACACCAAATAGCTGCCGTTACGGGCAAAATCCTTGAATTCGGGCCGGTCTTCCGCCGGCGGCAATGCCGCCGCATGGGGATCGCCGGCGGGATCGATCAACGGTCTGACCGTGTATTGGCCGTATTCGTTGCGGTAGCCCAACACCACTTCGCCGACCGCCAACCGATTGGAAAAACCGTCGCGGCTATGACTGTCGACTGACTGCCGGCCCGCCCAATCGATATCGGGTTGGCTAATGCCATCGACAAAGCCGAAGGGTTCGACATTGCCTATATCCAGGGTCGGTAATTCGGCCGCTAAGCTGAAGGCCTTGGCAAACAACTTGGTTTCCACTTTTTTACGCCAGGCACCGATTTTGCCGGCTTCGGCATATAACAGCAGCAGCACATGCGGCACGTTTTCGCTGTCGCCGCCCCACGCCCAGTATGCCGGCGCATTGGCGCCCACATCGCCGAGGCGGCGGGAGCGGCTTTCGTGGCCGGCCATACCGCCGATAAATTCATCGGAAAAATCCCGGACGACTGACTCTTTCAAGCCTAAAGCGCGCAACCCGGCCACGGAGAAGGCAATCTGCAAGGCTGTCTTCGGGCGAGAACCGTGCTGCGTCGCCGGCGAAACAGGGGCATCCGCCAGCCACTGCTTGGCGGCTTTGACGTCGGCCACCTGCAATAATAAGAAGCAGCTGTCCTTTAAATGCCCATGACCAAAACGCAACAGCCCTTGCAGGTCGTCGAATGGAAAATCGCTCGTAGGTGTCGTCGCCATGATTGCCTGCCTAAATTTCGCCGAGCCAGTCGCGTATGGCCTGATCGTTCGCTTGGCGTATTTCCACGCCTTTACGAATGCGGCTGTTGCGCGCCAAATCGATGGCCGTCAAATCCGGATAGGCCTTGTACCAGACTTCGGACGGCAACTGGTGCCGCCTTTGCGTGTACTTGAATTGCTGCTCGCGTTCCGCGCCCTGTTTGAATATCCAACGGGTCGTGGGATAGCCGATCGCGTTACTGAAGGCCGCGTTCAAGCCCCAACCGGCCTTGTTGATGAAATCGTCCATATAGCTTTCATGGCTGCCGTCGTAATTGCTGGCGAAAAATGCCCGGCGATTGTTATCCATGAATACCCAGCGGGCAAAATGTATGCTCCTGATCCGGGTCAGAAAGCCGCGGTTATAAACGTGTCTGGCCACGTAATCAGTCAGCAGCATTAAAAATTTGAACAGCAACAAGCGGAACAGCCCCGGTTTGATATCGCCGAACACATTGAATTGATTGCTGACATCCCGGTCTTCCAAATAGGCCAAGGCTTCGATGTGTTCGCGGCTCGGGCGGATGAACAGCTCCGGATCGGATCGTTCCAACATACGCAAGCGCAATGCAAAAAAAGGCGCCAAGATCAGGAATACCGGCGATAACAACAATAAAACCAACGGTACCCCGATCTTGTGCAGCCCGTTCCGGATCATCCAAGCCAGCGGCGTGGGGTCTTCCGGACTCAGTTTGAGGAGGCCAGCGTGCTTTTGCATCTCGACATGAGATAACAGTTTTTGCCGCAAAACACGGGGGTTGTCACGCCCCATCTCAGCGACGATTTGCGGTAAATATTCCGACAGACATTGATGCAACGCTGCTTCTTCATGCACCTGCCTGACCGTGCGCCCAAGCCAATTGACGTAATTGGCCGCCGGCTCGATGTTATGCGTCACCATCCAGCTGAGCAGATCGAATGCCTTGGAGAAACCTTCGCAATGAGCGAATATTTGCTGCAACCCCTCCTCGGCCCGTTCCGCCAATTCGGTTAAAAAATCCAGTCTGTCGCCGTCGAAGTCGCCCAGAAACGCCAAGGCCGGCTGCCACGGCCGCGGCTCTCTGCCGAAAGCCTTTATATCGTCTCCGGTAATCGCTTCTATGATGACAAAGCGCGCCATGTGTAGGCGTTCGAATGCGCCGAAAGGCACCAGCGGGTTGGCCGGATCGGCCAATCCCACGGATTTATTCATACCCGCCAGCAAACCGCGCAGGTTTTCCAGCTCGCCGTCGCGAACCGGAGCCACTATCATGAAGGTGGATTGCGGGATCATGGCGACGGGCTCGGCTATGTGGTTTTTTCAGGCTCTTTGCGGGTCAAGGCAAAGTCCAGAATCCGCTTTTTACCCCACCAGACCTTGCCCAGGTAAACGCCCGGCTCGATCTCGCGAATTTCATCCCGTATCGCTTTGGCGAAAAACGATGTTTTCGAATAATCGATGACGATGGTGTCTTTTTGGTCCAGCCAGCTTTTGTCCATGTACACCTTGGCGACGATAAAGGTCAGACTGAAATAGGTGATTTTATTCACCAGCACCCCGGCCCGGCCGCCGGGGCAAAACAAATCGAAACGCTTGCCTTGCCAGGCATATACGCCGGCCAAAAATGCCGCCAATTTGGCGAACACCGATCCGGCCAGAATAGCGGTGCCTTGGGTGTCGCCGTTGGGAATGCTACCCGGCGTGGCGTTACAATAAATTTCGTCCAGCTCTTCGCGCGATTTGCTCAGCCAACTGTTGACGGTATCGTTCATGTTGCTTACTCCTGATTGCGGTTGCGAACGGCGGCGGCATGGGCATACACCAGGCGGCGAACCTGATTCATGCGCCCCAAGGGTTCGTGCGCCGCCAGACATTGCCAAGGATTAAAACTGCTGCGTTCGCACTCGGCCAACGCCTCCGGGTCGTCGAAATCCTGGTCTTCTATCGTGATGGTGGCGACAATTTGAAAAGGCGAAACCGTTTCATCCCAAATCACCGAGGCATCCTCGATCGGCATGATTAATGGATCGGTTTGCAGTTGCACGGCGAAATGAAACTTGGCCGGAAAACGCTGTAAATGCGCTTTCATCGCCGCGCGCAACTGGTTACGGCCCGGTTTTTCGGCTTGCAAAGTTTGATAATCCGAACAGGGGATCACGGAATATTTCACCGCTTGGCCGCTGTCTTCACCTAACTTGTAAGGCGTGGTACTCCAGAACCTCACATCGAACGGACACAAATGCTTTTGCCGGGATTTAAAGGCTATCCACAACGCTTTCAGATGCGGATCGAACGGGTTCAAAAAAAACCACAGTTTCCGATTGGCCTGCCGGGCCTGGATAAAGCCCAGAAAATCTTCCGGCGTGGCCACGAATAGAGCAGGATAGCTATTTAGAATAAAATCCTGGCAATCAGGCTCTCCCCAAAGTACCGGCCCCTCCACACCGGAGAGCCGTATCGACAAGCCGCGCACATCCTTTTCGGCATCGTCCCGGCTGGTGGCGTTGGCAAACCTCAGCATGGCTGGATAGGTTTTCGCTTCGGAAAAAACCCCGTGCTTCAATTCGGCGGGAATATCCTCATGCACGCGAAACTCGCCCCGCAAACAGCCTATGGTTTTGGCCTGATTGAAGCGGGGTACGATGCCGTCTTCGGCTTCGTTGGTGATGACGGCCGTAATCCCCCGGTCCATTTCGGCAACTAAATCGTCAATCGGCATTTCTTGATTCATAATCGCCGCCCCCCGCTGCTGTTATGTCCTTTGCTTACTTAAAGCTTTCATCGCCCGCCGCGCTGCTTTGCGGTTTCCACTGCAAGGTGTAGTCCGTGCCCCTGTCCCTGGCCCACGGGTCGAACACATTGACGACGCCGGCCAACTGATCTTTCAGCTCGGGCATGGTGCGCAGCATGATCCTTTTCAACGGCGACACTTCGACCTCGTGGCCGTTGGAAGGTTTGGGTTCCATTTGCTTGCCGTCGGGGCCGTTGTTCATGACCCACTCCACGCCCAGCGAGGAATAAAATTCCGGACGGAAGCTGGAAGTAAAGAAACGGTCGCTAAACAAACGCCGCGAGGCATTCAGGATAAACACATGAAACTGGGTTTCGGAAATGGCGTAACCGTGCGGACGGGTAAACTCCGACAGCCAACCGACCACGGTATCCAGATCCTCGATATTGTCGACCATGCTGCCGTCCGGATGCCCCAGGCAATCGTTGATGCGCGAACCGTCCTCATTCAACTGCGCTGCCGTGATGATCTTGCCGGCATCGCATTTATGCTGGCCGTAGACTTCGCGCAACAACCCGGTCAGGCGTTTCTGCTCCAGATATTCCGCGCTGTTGGTCGGCAAGCGCCAGTCGATAAAATCGTCGAAGCTGGTCAGCTGTTTCAAACCGTATTGGCGGCGGAATTCGTTAAAGCGCGGTAAGCCGCGTTCCCGGTCCCGGATCAAATCCAATGCCGCGATATCGATTTTGTTGGTTTCGGTGTTCAGGCGCGGCAAATCCAGATTTTGCAAAAATTGGGCGTGGTTCTGCAAGGTCAACAAGCCGAGACGTTGCCGGCCCATGCTCAACGCCCAGTTGCTCAAGCCGCCGTCGGCCATGGCCTGGGTAGCCTTGCCTCTAAAGGTGCCGACTACCGGCACTTTTTTGGCGATCGTATTCGGCGCCTGTAAATCCCGGTATTCCAGCAAATCGGGCAATAAAGGATGCAGGCGGTAAACGGTGGGAAACTCTTCCGGAAAATTAAACGGCGAGCCGAAATGGTTGATACCGCCGTTTACGTGTTCCGGATTACGAATATCCCAAATATCCTTTTTGTCGATCAAGCGGCCCAAAAAGGTGGGGTGGTCTTTATAACGGTGGCTGCCTAAGCCGAAAATGCCGGCGCCAGAGGCGAACACCGAATAAAACTGGTTGGCTTTGGTTTCCCGCTCGGATTTAGCGAGTTTGTTCACCACCAATTTATCCAATACTTTTTTCAAGGCCTTGGAAACAGGATCGTCCTTCATCAACAGCCCGTTCCAGTTGGCGTTCATGCCTAAATAAAGCGGTTCGTCGTATAACAGCTGGGTGGTCCATTCGATGGTGTGAATTTTGGCGATCTCGGCGGCCACCACCAGACGGGCCGCTTGGTACAACTCTTCGTCGCTGACTTTTTTATAGGTAATCACCTGCTCGGGATGTTCCGGATTGCGCAAACCGGAGTCTAAATCCGGGTTGACCTCGGCGTTGGCGCGGAATTTATCGACAAAGGCGTTGTGTTCGCGCACGAACAGGTTATGGTAAAAACTCATGCCCACCGTCCAGTTATCCGCGAAACCGGCGGCTTCCTGGCCTTTCCAGGCCGGATTGATGGGATCGGGGGTACAGTCGGGGCCGGCGTTTTCGCAACTGTTGAATACCGGCAGATAACCTTGCTTTTCGCCGGCCGCGCTATGATTGCCGCGCTGCACCATCAATAATTTAGCCGGGTCTTTGGGGTCGCGTTTCACCCGTTTTTGCGAAAGTTCGTCGAAGCCGTAGATTTGCGAGGCATCCCACCAGGCGGTGACGGTGTTTTCGGTGGTGCGGTGGGCGCGGGACAAATAGGTTTTTCCCTCGTATTCGAAAGTCGGCGCAGGTTCCTTTTGCGCGATCAAGGCCACATCCACCTTGTCGTTGGGCCGGCAACCCAGTTTGGCGGCCTGTTCGGCGGTCAACGGCTGTTCCTGGTTATTGACCAATTGCGTGGTACAACCGACCGGCATTCTGGCTTCGGTATTCTGGCCTTCCCGCAAATGGTAGAACCAATCGTGGGTCATGAACTGTATCCAATAGGCCGCCAATACGTTAAAAAACGGGGCTTTTTTATAGTCGCATTCGGCGGTTTTGGCATCGCCGGGCAAGCCATGGCCCTGGTTACAGACATCGGGTTTCGACTGATTGCGGGTAAACAATTTTCTGGAGATGACTTGCGGGTCGGGCTTTAACAAACTCAGGCGGTCGCCGTGGCGGTTGCGGACCAGTTCGTTGGCTCCCAAATCCGGAAAGGTCGAATCGAAGCTGACATTGCGGGCGAACAACTGGTTGGTCGAGCCCATGGCCGGATTGAAAATGTCGTTGCAGATCCCGTCGATGGTGCGATGGCGGATCAAATCGCCGTTACAGAGCTGGGTGCCGTCCTTGCCGGTCACTTGCTCATATAGTGGGTGAGTGTGCGGCAAACGCATTTCCGCCCATACTTTCACCACCGGTCCGGGCGTGCTGCCGACGCCTTTGATATAGGTTTCGTAGGTCTTGTTGTCGTAGAGATTGAAGCGCAGTAATTCCATGCGCTGATATTCCAGATCCATCAACGCGCCGTCCACGCCCCTGCCGTTGGGATTGAGATGCTTGCCCAGCTTGGTGATGGACTCCCAACCTTCAGCCTTGCTGCTGGCGTCTCCGGTACCCCAATAATTGGGCCAATCCACCCACACCACGCTGCGGCCCGCCAAGGCTTTTTTGCCGCCTCGGCATTCCGCGGTGTCCTCGCTGACCTTGCCTAGAAAACGTTCGGTTTGCTGCTGGGCAAGCGGCCGGAAACCCTTGGCGGCCATTGCCGCGCAAGCCTTGTCGGCCTTGATTCTTTCCAAGGTTGAAATGGCTTCCCCGTTACAAACGGTCGCCATAAACCATGACGTTACAAACAGAACCGGCACCCTTATAGTTGTTTTCATCGTCTTGCCCTCCCATATCCCGTGAATAGCGGCAGCCCGCTATGCGACCCAAGGCCAGCTTAACTTAAGTGTTCAGCCGCCGCCATGACCCAAATGGGTCAATTTAATGGCAAATCAAGCATTTAAGGGTTATGCTAAGCGCAGCTGTTTCGTCGCGGAACCGCTACGTTTTTAATTCGATTTAAAACGTCGATACGGAAGTTTTTTGCACACCCCGAATGGCGCGCCGATAGCGGCGGGTCGCCATTCGGAACAACGGGCGGCAGGAGGCAAAATTTTAGGCGGGGTAATGCGCCGAAAATACGGTTGCACCCCGCTTTCAGAATTAACGCTTATTGATTGATGAAAACACTAATAATAAAAACAAGGGTGGCACTCAATGAGGCAATTATCCGACGACCTATATCTGCATACCATACTGGCCAACGCCCCCGGCTATCCTTTAATCTGGAACCGCTTTCTGCTCGAACTGGCCCGGCAACTGTCCTGCGACTCCAGCGCCTTACTGGTGACCGACCTGAACGATTACGGCAAGACCCGTTTTCTGTTCAGCGCCCATATCCCGAAACAGTACCAAGAACAGTACGAAGACAAACTCAACCGGCAAGACCACTTCAACCGCTACATCTGCCAAAATCCGCGGCGGGTAGTCTGCAACCAAAATCTGCGCAACGAACTCCCCGGCGAGCATAAAAGCGTTTTTTACCCGCCCGGCCAACAACATTTTCGCTTCGGCGTCGCCTTGGCCTGCGCGCAAAACCATGCCCTCAGCCTGCTGCTCAATCGCAAAACCGAATTCACGGACACGGAGCAACAGCATATCGGCCGGCTATTGGAAAATACGCTGCCGAAGCTGCAAGACGCCATCCATAAGGAGCAACGCCATAAAATCAATACCCAGTTGCTTCACCATCTGGGCGATCATTTCGACGGCTATATCATCGTCGATCATGAGCTGAATATTCTGTTTTCCGACCCGATCTATACGGCCATCATCAGCCAGCTGGATTGCGTGCAAATTTCGGAAAACCGCTTCGGCATGAAAAACCAGGCCATCGAACAAAAACTGCTGTCCCTGATGCGGCACAACCAGGAAAGCAGTTCCATCCATAACCAATGCCAGTCCTGCCAAATTTCCCTGATTCCCATCGCCGCTTTAAAAAATCTGTACCAATGGGAATGCTATATGGATGGCTTCATTCTGTCGTTTACCCATGAAAAAGATAAAAATCCGGCCCTGGAGCGTTTGATGCGCCTTCACAGTCTGTCCCGCTGCGAAGCCATTTGCGCCCTGCACTTCATGAGGAACCCGTCCATAGCCGACATCGCAAACCATACCTACCGCTCGCAAGAAACGGTGCGCAACCATATCAAGCACACCATGCAAAAAATGAATGCGCACAGCCAGGCCGAACTGATGAAAAAATTGATCACGCTGGCGTCGTTATAAGCCAAGCCTGTTATCATGCTCGGCCGGATGCAGGCACTCGGCCGCGTCATTAAATAACAGAGTCTCTGTGAACAGCCCTGAATTTTCCTCCCTAGCGTTAAAACCCGCCCTGCTTGAAAACATTGCATCGCTGGGTTATACCCATCTAACCCCGATACAAGCCGAAAGCCTGCCGCATATCCTGGAAGGTAAGGATGTGATCGCCCAAGCCAAAACCGGCAGCGGCAAAACCGCCGCATTCGGCATCGGCCTGCTATCCCGGCTGGACATCGGCAGCTTTAAAGTACAAGCCATGGTGATATGCCCCAGCCGCGAATTGGCCGATCAAGTCTGCAAGGAAATTCGCCAACTGGCCCGTTTCACCCAAAATATCAAAGTATTGGCTTTGTGCGGCGGCGTGCCGGTTGCACCGCAGCGGGATTCGCTGTTGCACGGCGCGCATGTAGTGGTGGGTACGCCGGGCCGCTTGCAGGAACATCTGCAAAAACACAGCCTGCATCTGGAGCATTTAAAAGTCTTGGTGCTGGATGAGGCCGACCGCATGCTGGACATGGGCTTTGCGGACGTCATTACCGACGTGGTTTCCCACGCCCCCAGCCACCGGCAAACCTTGCTGTTTTCGGCCACGTACAGCGACCCGATCCGTAAATTGAGCCAGTCTTTTCAGTTCAAACCGGTTTCGGTCAGCATAGACACCAGCCACCATCATAACCAGCTGGAACAACATTTCCATCGGGTCGATTCCGGCAAAAGAGTGCATGCGCTGGGCTATTTGTTGGCTTACCACCGGCCCGAATCCACGCTGGTATTTTGCAACACCAAACGCGAATGCCAGGATGTAGCCGGCAGTCTGGCCGATTGCGGCTTTTCCGTGCAGGCCCTGCACGGCGATTTGGAACAAAAGGACCGCGACCAGGTACTGGTAAGATTCGCAAACAAGAGTTGTTCGGTATTGGTGGCCACCGACGTGGCCGCCAGGGGTTTGGATATCAAGGACATGCAAGCCGTAATCAATTATGAATTGCCCCGGGATCCGGAAGTGTATCTACACCGCATCGGCCGCTCCGGCCGGGCCGGTAACAAAGGCTTGGCGTTGAGTTTGTGCGCCGATACCGAGCTGGACAGAGTCAAGGCCATCGAAGATTATCTGAGCATTTCGGCTGCTTGGGACGAGATAGCGCCGTTTAAACTGAGTTACGAACAACGCTTTCAACCGCCCATGGTGACGCTGTGGATAGACGGCGGCCGTAAACAAAAAGTGCGCCCCGGCGATATTCTAGGCGCGTTGACGGGTACGGCCGGCATCGCCGCCGGCGAAGTCGGCAAAATCGATGTGTTCGACAAACACGCCTATGTCGCCATAACGCGGCCGAATGCCGACAAGGCCCTGGCCTGTTTAAGAAACGGGAAAATCAAGGGCCGCCGCTATAATGTGCATAGATCCCAATGGGGATAAAACCCATTAATCGCCCTTTCGTACCAGGAAAATACCGTGTCTCAGCCATTGACCCAACCCCAACAGAGCGTATTATTGAGCCTGGCTTGGCAATCCATCGCCCATGGCCTGAAAACCGGCAAGCCGCTGAGTATCGATTGCGCAAAATATCCGGTTGATCTGGCGCGCAACGGCGCAACCTTTGTGATATTGGAGTATCGTCGGCAACCGCGCGGCTGTGTCGGCAATCTGGATCCGATTCGCCCGTTGGCGGAAGACGTCTCGGAAAATGCCTTTGCCGCCGCCTTTTACGACCGGCACTTTCCTGCCGTCACTGCCGCGGAACTTGACGAACTGGACATTCATATCGATCTGCTATCCGCGCTGGAACCGCTGAGTTTCAGTTCGGAACTTGACCTCATCGGCCAATTAAGGCCGCATATCGACGGATTGGTGTTGCAAGACGGCTCCCACCATGCCTCCTTCCTGCCGTCCCATTGGCAAAACCTGCCTAGCCCCATGCAGTTTCTGCAGCATCTAAAACGCAAGGCGGGACTTCCGCTTACCTATTGGTCCAAGACCATCAAAGCCAACCGGTTTACCGCTTGGCGCATACCCTCGTCTTCCTGAGCCCATGGGCCGAAATTCGGCGCGCTTATATGTGCCGAATACCGGCCGAACGGTTAAAATAACCGTATTGTTTGCATGCCTCCCCGCGAGGGGCCGAATTAATGTTAGAAATGCTGTTAACACATAAACTCCATTCTTAATTTTCCAACACGCTTTAAATTAAGCGGACAACCGAAACCCTGCTTGGCTTCCTGGTATAAAAGAGATGAATGATGGCTTTATCCGGATTTAAAAAATTTCTGATAGTAACGTTGTTGGGATCGACAGCCTGCACCACCCTACCGCCCGCGGCAAAAGCCTACGATAACTTCTCCGACTATGCGGAGTCGGTATTTCGGCACCAGAATGTGCTGATCAGCCGTTTGATGATGCTCAACGACAGCGACGCCCTGGACGACAACGAGAAGCTGGAAACCGCCGAGCAGGACATGAACGATGCCTGCCATCTGTTAAACGAATATGCCGAACATGAAATGTCCGGCGAGTCCATGGGCTTGTTTTTTAAACGCGAAGTGCAATCCAGCATCGAAGATTGCGATCATAAAATCCGAAACCTGGAAACCCTGCTAACGGAAATCCTGCCTTAAACCGATGCCGGAAACCGCCGCCATGAGCCATAGCCTGGACAGCGGCATCGCCGTTATCCACTCCAACCAACTGGAAGCCTTGCGGGACGTGCTGGAATACTGGCTGCGCCAACACCCGCTGGCGCCGCTGGAAAACGAAATATTGCTGGTGCAAAGCAACGGCATGGGCCAGTGGTTGAAGCAAAGCCTGGCGCAAAACAGCGCCTTGGGCATTGCCGCCGCGATGCAAATTCAATTGCCGTCGCTGTTTATCTGGGGCGTCTACCGGGCAGTGTTGGGTTCACAAATTCCCCAGCAGCAACCGCTGGCCAAAGCGCCGCTGACCTGGCGCCTGTACCGCTTGTTGCCGGCATTGATCCGGCAACCCGGCTTCGAAAGCCTGGCGCATTTCCTCCGGCACGACCTCAACGCTCGCAAGCGCTTCCAACTGGCCGAGCAACTGGCCGACCTGTTCGATCAATACCAGGTGTACCGTTCGGACTGGATAGCCGATTGGGCCGGCGGCCGGGACATACTGCGCGATGCGCACGGCGAAGCCCGCCCCCTGCCCGACCGGCAAAGCTGGCAGGCGCAACTTTGGCGGGCCGTATTGGACGATCTCGGGACAAATCATAGCCTATTTGCCAGCCGAGCCTCGGTGCATGCCCAATTCATGGCCGGCATCGGCGATCTGGATCAACGTCCGCCCGGCATTCCGCGCCGCGTGGTGTTATTCGGTTTGTCGTCGCTGCCGCAACAATCCTTGGAAGCGCTGGCCAAACTGGGCAAGTTTTGCCAGATTGTGTTGTTCGTACATAACCCCTGCCGGCATTACTGGGCGGACATCATCGAAGACAAGGAACTGTTAAAAGCCCAGCGCAAGCGGCAAACCTACAAAGCCGGCATGGCCGCCGGCTTGAACCCGGAGGAATTGCATCTGCATGCCAACCCGCTGTTGGCGGCCTGGGGCAAACAGGGCCGCGACTATATCCGCTTGCTGGACCATTTCGACGAAACCCAGGCCTATGCCGATTGGCACTGGCCGGACCACAAAATCGATTTGTTCCGGGATTACGGCTGCGACGGCCGCCGCAGCCTGCTGCAACGGCTGCAGCAAAGCATCCTGGACCTGGAACCGGTGCCGCAACAACCCGAATTGCTGGACCAAGCCGATGAGTCACTGGCCTTTCATATCGCCCATAGTCCGCAGCGGGAAGTGGAAATATTGCACGACCAACTGTTGGCCCGTTTCAATGCGGCCGAGCAGGCCGGCGATACACTCTATCCGCGCGACATCATCGTCATGGTGCCGGACATCAATCTATACGCGCCGCATATCCGCGCCGTGTTCGGCCAGGTACAAGCCGGCGACCCGCGCCATATTCCGTTCAGTCTGGCCGATCAGCAGCAACGCGGCGAAAATCCGCTGCTGGTCGCCGTGGAAACGCTGCTGAATCTGCCGGAATCGCGCTTCACCGTCAGCGAATTTCTGGGTCTGCTGGAAGTGCCTGCCTTGCGGCTGCGCTTCGGCCTGGACGAAACCGCCATCCCCAAAATCCACCAATGGCTGGAACAAGCCGGTATCCGCTGGGGCCTGAATGCCGAACAACGCGCCCGCGCGGTGGAGATGCCGGCCGATTTGGCCGCCAACACCTGGCAATTCGGCTTGCGCCGCATGCTGCTGGGTTACGCGGTGGGCGCCGGGGCAGCCTTCAACGGCATCGAACCCTATCCGGAAATCGGCGGCTTGGACGCGCAATGGCTGGGCCATTTATGCCATATATCGGATACGCTGGAACGTTACGCCGGCAGTCTCGAGCATGAAAAAAATGCCGATGCCTGGCTGCAAGCGCTGACCGAACTGCTGGCCGATTTTTTTGCCGCCGACAACGAGCGCGACCGCAAAACCCTGGATACGCTGCATCTCGCCTTGAGCAATTGGCACCAGGCCTGCTTGCAAGGCGGCTGCGGCGCGAACGATCCGCTGCCGTTAAACGTGGTGCGGGAAGCCTGGCTGGCGGCGGTGGACGAACCGAACCTGCAGCAGCGTTTCCTTGGCGGCCGGGTGAATTTCTGCACCCTGATGCCGATGCGGGCGATCCCGTTTCGCTTGATTTGCTTGCTGGGCATGAACGACGGCGACTACCCGCGCGGCCAATACCCGCACGGCTTCGACTTGATGAGTCAGCGCGGCCAATACCGGCCCGGCGACCGCTCGCGGCGGCAGGACGATCAATACCTGTTTCTGGAAGCGCTACTATCCGCCAAACAGCAGCTTTACCTCGGCTGGATAGGCCGCAGCATCCGCGACAACAGCGAACGGCCGCCGTCGGTGTTGATCGCCCAATTACGCGATTTTCTGCAACAGAGTTTTTGTTTGCCGCACGGGCAAAATTTGCTGGAAACGCTGACGCTGGAGCACCCGTTGCAGCCCTTCAGCCCGGACTATATTAAAACCGGCCGCGACCCGCGCCTGTTCACCTATGCCCGGGAATGGTTCCAGCCATCGCCCGGCGACGCGATGAGCGCCGCCAATGCCGGCGACAGCGAGGAAAAATCCTATAGTCTGAATCTGGAAGCGCTAGCGCGTTTCCTCGGGGCGCCGGTGAAAACCTATTGCCAGCACAGCCTGAAATTCAGCTTCGACGGCGAAGACGTCAGCAGCGAAGATAACGAACCCTTCGGTTTCGACCGCTTGCAGGCCCACATCCATGGCAAGGAACTGCTGGAAGCTTTGCAAAGCCGGCAACCGGCCGATCTCGACGGTTTTTTTCAACAGCAAATGACCGCTTTAAGCGGCAAAGGCGCGCTGCCCTTGGGCGGCTTTGCCGAAACCGCTTTCGCCGGCATCGCCGTGCCGGCCGGCCAGGCCTGGCGCCAATATCAAATATTGCTCGAGCAATGGCCGCGGGAGATGCAAGCCCGGCATATCGAATTGAACTTCGGCTGCGCCGACGGCGTTAGCCTGCAACTCAGCGCCGACTTGACGCATTGTCGCCATTCCGGCGCCGGCGACAGCTGCGCGGTATTGAGCCTGACGGCGCAAACTCTGCTTAAAAAAGACCGGATTCAATACCACAAGCTGATCCTGCCCTGGCTGCAACATCTGGCCGCCTGTGCCGACGGCCTGCCGGCGCAAAGTTTTATCGCCGCCGCCGACGGCATCATCACCCTTCAACCGCTGCCGCAAGCCGAAGCGTTGGACCATCTGCAAACCCTGCTGGAAGCCTGGCGGCAAGGCATGCGGGCCCCGCTGCCGGTAGCCTGCCGCACGGCGTTCGCCTGGCTGAATGCCCCGGAAGATAAAGCCCTGGAAACCGCGCAAGCGCAATACGACGGCGACGACTGGAACCCCGGCGAAGTCGATTTCGACGCTTATCTGGAACGGTTTTTCCCCAGCTTCGCCAGTTTGTATCACAGCGAAACCGCGGATTTCGAACACTGGGCAAGCGCGCTGTACCGACCGCTTTATATCCATCTCAAGCCGCTGCAAGACGGCTGAATCGACCGCCACATGCGTATTGCCTCATAGGAAAGGTAACCGAAACGTCAGCGTCGTTGCCTCGCATTAGAGGTAACCTGGATGCGTGAAAAGATCGGTTTCAATTGTTGCTCAATAGCGGCTTTGAGAGCAAATGGATTGAGCTTGGCGTGGTGTTCGCGGAGAGCCTGTTGGTGGCTTCTGGAATATCAGGATGATCGAGAACTCGTTGGTAAGGCGTTTGCGGTGCATGGTATTTTTTGATGACCTTGACT
>NZ_JANIBK010000013.1 GCF_024505165.1 Methylomonas rivi | reverse complement strand
CTGTTCGATGGCGGCCGGCGCGCTGGCGGAAGTGTTGGGCGGCACGCCGGCACAGGTGGAAAACGCGGCGGAAATCGGCATGGAACACAATCTAGGCCTGACCTGCGATCCGGTCGGCGGCTTGGTGCAGGTGCCGTGCATAGAACGTAACGCCATGGGCGCGGTCAAGGCCATCAATGCCGCCCGCATCGCCTTGCGCGGCGACGGCAGCCATTTCGTATCGCTGGATAAAGTCATCAAGACCATGCGCGAAACAGGCGCCGATATGAAAACCAAATACAAGGAAACCTCGCGCGGCGGCTTGGCGGTTAATCTGATCGAATGTTGAAAATCAAGCCTGTTGCAGCTGCAATTTTTCCAAAATAATCCCGCTACTTTCCACCCGGTTTCTGCCGTTGTGTTTGGCTTTGTATAAGGCCGCATCCGCGGCCTGAATCAAGCGGCCGGCGGTTTCGGAAACGCTGTTTTTTTGGCTTAGTTTGGCATCGAAGGTCGCCACGCCGATGGAAATGGTGACCGGAATGCTCCGGCCGGCGAATTCGATGCTCAACGCGGAAATACTGGCGCGGATCCGCTCGGCGATTTCCCCGGAAATAGTCTCGCCGCTGCCCGACAGCAAGGCCACGAACTCCTCCCCGCCGAAACGCGACAACACGTCGTTGCTGCGCAGCTGTTTTTTGATTGCGGCGGCGACCAGCGCCAACACGTGGTCGCCGGCTTGATGGCCGAAGTTGTCGTTAATGCGTTTGAAATAATCGATGTCCAGAAACAGGCACGACAACGGCTGCCGGTTGCGCAGGCTGCGGTCTATCTCTTCGTCGATACGTTGTTCCAAAAAACGCCGGTTATTGACGCCGGTTAAGGGGTCGATCAGGCTGGTGCGGCGCATGGTCTCGAAATTCAGGGTGTTTTCCAAACAGATGCTCAATACCGAAGCCAGGTGTTCGATAAAGTCCGTGGCCATGGTGCGTATGAAGCGGTCCTGGCGAAAACTGCCCAAATTCAGGGAACCCAGATATTTGCCGCGCCGCGCCAAAGGCGCCAGAATCACCGACGACGGTCTTTCCGTCTCGCCGGGGAAAAATTGCTCATAGTTTTCCGGATGATAGATGCCCAGCAGCGGCCGCTGGGTATGGTCGAAAAATTTTTTGAACAGGCCGTCGTCGTTGACCAGCGCAAGTCCTTTACGGTTTTGGTAGGGATACTGGTCGCTGTCCAGGTAAGCCGCTATTTCCCGGCTAGGATCGAACAAAAACAGGCTGACGATTTCCAGATCGAACAGGGATTTGCTTTCGTCCAGTATGTAATCGATCATCTCGGTCAACGAACTGAGCCCCAACAGCCGCATTTCGAAGACTTGCAGGCGTTTTAAGGTCAGGCTGTTATGTTGTACCCGGTTCAGCATGCCGTCTAAATGGCTTTGCAGGACCCGCAAGTCGGCTGTGATATCTTCGTCCAATGTTCAGTCTCGACAGAAATTACTGATGTATTAAGGTTAGCAGCAATCTGAAAATCTGCCCGGCCCCGGCGCCTGGCCGGAACCGAACTTTGAACGTTACGCTAAAGGTGCGCGATCAAAAACCAGCCTTGCTCGCCCCAAGCTCGCATCCATATGCCGGAGCGGCGAAAGCTTTTTCATGATCTTTAAGCTACCCGGTCAGCCTTTTCCTGAAAACTGGGGATTTGATTAAAATTCAGGTAACGGTAAGTATCGGCACTGGTTTCATCGATCGTCGCCGCATACTGCATGTATTCCGCAACGGTGGGTATTTTGCCCAACAGGGAACAAACCGCCGCCAATTCCGCCGAGGCCAAATAGACATTGGCGCCGTTACCCAGACGATTCGGGAAATTACGGGTGGACGTGGATACCACGGTCGAACCTTCCGCCACCCGCGCCTGATTGCCCATGCACAGCGAACAGCCCGGCATTTCAGTGCGGGCACCGACTTTGCCGAAGGTGCCGTAATAGCCTTCTTCCACCAACTGGCTTTGGTCCATCTTGGTCGGCGGCGCCACCCATAACCGGGTCGGCAAGGCGCCGGCTTTTTCCAGCAGCTTGCCCGCCGCCCTGAAATGGCCGACATTGGTCATGCAGGAACCGATGAACACTTCGTCGATTTTGGTATCGGCCACCTCGGACAAGGGTTTGATGTCGTCCGGGTCGTTCGGGCAGGCCAGTAGCGGCTCGGTGACTTGGTTCATGTCGATTTCGATGATTTCGGCGTATTCCGCATCGCTATCGGCCTCCATCAACAGCGGGTTTTCCAGCCATTCCCGCATGGCTTTGATCCGGCGCTGCAAGGTGCGCACATCGCCGTAGCCCTCGGCTATCATCCATTTCAACAGCGTGATATTGGAATTGAGATATTCGGCGATAGGTGCTTGATTCAGTTTGATGGTGCAACCGCCGGCCGAGCGTTCCGCCGAGGCGTCGGACAATTCGAAAGCCTGTTCGACTTTCAAATCCGGCAAGCCTTCGATTTCCAGAATCCGCCCGGAAAACACGTTCTTCTTGCCCTGCTTGGCCACGGTCAGCAAACCGCGCTGGATCGCCGCGTAAGGAATCGCATTCACCAGATCGCGCAAGGTAATACCAGGCTGCATTTTGCCGGTAAACCGCACCAATACCGATTCAGGCATATCCAGCGGCATCACGCCGGTGGCGGCGGCAAACGCCACCAGACCGGAACCGGCCGGAAAGGAAATGCCGATCGGGAAACGCGTATGCGAGTCGCCGCCGGTGCCGACCGTATCCGGCAGCAGCATGCGGTTCAGCCAGGAATGAATGATGCCGTCGCCGGGGCGCAAAGAGACGCCGCCGCGGGTCATGATGAAATCCGGCAGGGTGTGCTGCATTTTCACATCGACCGGCTTCGGATAAGCGGCGGTATGGCAGAACGACTGCAATACCAAATCGGCGGAAAAACCCAGGCAGGCCAGGTCTTTCAGTTCGTCGCGGGTCATGGGCCCGGTGGTGTCTTGCGAGCCGACCGTAGTCATGCGCGGTTCGCAATAACTGCCGGGACGCACGCCCGGCAAGCCGCAGGCTTTACCGACCATTTTTTGCGCCAGCGTGTAGCCCTTACCGGTATCGGCCACCGCCGCCAAATGGCGGAACACGGTCGAGGCCGGCAAACCCAGGGCCTTGCGCGCCCTATCAGTCAGGCCGCGGCCGATGATCAGCGGGATCCGTCCGCCGGCCCGCACTTCGTCCAGAATCACCTCGGTTTTGAGTTGAAACGCGCAAACCGTTTCGTCGCTGCCGTGGCGCTTGACCACGCCAAGATAGGGATAAATGTCGATCACATCGCCCATATGCATGGCGCTGACGTCGCACTCGATCGGCAAGGCGCCTGAATCTTCCATGGTATTGAAGAAGATAGGCGCGATCTTGCCGCCGATACAGACGCCGCCGGCGCGTTTGTTGGGAATATGGGGGATATCGTCGCCCATGAACCACAGCACCGAATTGGTGGCGGATTTGCGCGACGAGCCGGTGCCGACCACATCGCCGACATAGGCCACCGGAAAGCCCTTGGCTTTCAGTTCGGCGATCTGTTGTTCGGCGTTGGCGATGCCTTCGCGCGGCATTTTCAGCATGGCCTTGGCGTGCAGCGGAATATCCGGCCGCGACCAGGCATCCGGCGCCGGCGACAGGTCGTCGGTATTGGTTTCGCCGCTGACCTTGAACACCGTCACGGTCAGTTTCTCCGGCACTGGCGGCTTGGCGGTAAACCATTCCGCGTCGGCCCAGGATTGCAGGACTTGCTTGGCGTAAACATTACCGGCCTCGGCCTTTTCCTCTACGTCGTGGAAGGCGTCGAAAATCAGTAAAATGTGCGACAGGGCGGCGGCGGCCGTGGCGGCCAGCGCGCCGTTATCCAACAATTCGATCAAGGGCGCGATGTTGTAACCGCCCAGCATGGTACCCAACAATTCGGTGGCTTTTTGCGGCGATACGATGGGCGATACCGCCGCGCCCTTGGCCACATCGGCCAAAAAGGCGGCCTTGACATAGGCGGCTTCATCCACGCCGGCCGGCACCCGGTTAGCCAATAAATCCAGCAGAAATGCATCTTCGCCAGCCGGCGGCTGTTTCAGTAATTCCACCAGCGCGGAGACTTGCCCGGCATCCAGAGGTTTGGGAACGATGCCTTCGGCGGCCCGTTCGGCTACGTGTTTTCGGTATTGTTCTAACATAAGCTTAATCCTGCAAATAACGGCCACTCGAATGGCGGCCGGCAACAATAATTTAAATTGGGTGGCTATCGCGCTGGAGCGATTGCTGTTCCAGCAAAAATGCCCGCACATCCTCGTTTTCGACCCGCTCGTAAATCTCGGCCACGGTCAGCGTTATATCCACCGATTGGAAGAATACCTCGTCGCCGAGAAAATAATGATTGGACACCCAGCCTTCGCTGCGGCGGCAAACTTCCACATCGACGATGTCCTGCTCGATGAGCACGTATTCCTGCAAACTGGGCAAACTCTGGTAAAGGCGCCGCTTAAGGGTTTCGTCCATGCGCCGCGTGGATTTGGATAACACTTCAACCAGCAACGTCGGGGCTTCGCTGTAATATTCGTGCGGCTGGTTCTCTTCGCAAACCACCATCGCATCGGGATAAAAAAAGTGATTTCCTACTTTGACTTTTAGATCCGAATTGAACGCCTCACAGGGTTTTCCGCGCAATCGATAACGTAATTCCGCGAATACATTACCGGCAATCCGCTCATGATTTCGACTGGCGCCGGACATGGCATACACGGCGCCATCGATATATTCATGCTTAATATCGCTCAGCAACTCGCCTGCAAGATAGTCGTCGATACTGACCCATGCATCTTGAACCTTTTGCCGCAGACTCATGCTAACCTCCGATTCTTGGCAGTCCCACTTAAACCGATAATAGCTTACGCCATCGCATCGACGATGGCCTGCCCCATTTCCTTGGTACCGCAGGTGCTGTGCGGATTCAGGTCCGGCGTGACGTATTTGCCCTCGTTCACCACTTTTTCGATCGCATGCAGCATACGCATGCCGGCCTCGTGTTCGCCCAAGTGAGTCAACATCATCACCCCGGCCATCATCACCGCGGTCGGATTGGCGATATTCTTGCCGGCGATATCGGGCGCGCTGCCGTGCACGGCTTCGAACAACGCCGCATCCCTGCCGATATTGGCGCCCGGAATCAGCCCCAGGCCGCCGACCAGTCCGGCGGTCAAATCGGACAAAATATCGCCGAACATATTGGTGGTGACCACCACGTCGAATTGCTCGGGTTTCATCACCATGTGCATGCAGGCGGCGTCGATGATTTTTTCGTCGAACTCGATCTGCGGATATTTTTTGGCTACTTCGCGGGCGGTATTCAAAAACAGGCCCTGGGTAAATTTCAGAATATTGGCCTTGTGGCAGACCGTCACTTTTTGCCTGTCGTTATCGATGGCGTATTTAAAAGCGTATTCGACGATACGCTCGGAACTGTCCTTGGTGACCACCGCCAAACTTTCGGCGATGTCTTTTTGCGGCGTCAGATAATGTTCCAGACCCACGTACAGACCCTGGGTGTTTTCCCGCACCACCACGATGTCGACATCGTCGTAACGGGTTTTGACGCCGGGCCAGCTTTTGGCCGGGCGGACGTTGGCGTAGAGATCGTATTTTTTGCGCAATTCGACGTTGATACTTCTGAAACCCTCGCCCACCATGGTGGTCAGCGGTCCTTTGAAAGCGACCCGGGTTTCGTCTATGGATTGCATGGTGGCGTCCGGCAAGGGATTACCGGTTTTTTCATAAGCGGACATGCCGGCGTCGGCTTCATGCCAGTTTATTTTGGCGCCGGATGCATTGATGACCGCTACCGCGGCATCCATAATCGAAGGACCAATCCCATCACCTTTAATCAACGTGACGTTGTGCATTCACTCTCTCCTGGGTGTTTTTTAAATTTTAAATGATAACAGTTTCCCGGCCGGCAGGCAGCCAAGCGGTTCACCAGCCGTTGCCGCCCGGTAAAAAATCGCTATCAACCAAGACCTGTGTCAAGCAATTTTAATACCATAACAACCATAAAAAATCCCGCCCCGTTCCATGAACCCAACCCCCAGGGCTATTAAGCGAATAGTTCCAGCATAAGCTGAAATTTTGCACCAAGCCAGCCATTTAAAGACCGATAATGGTGCGAGGTTAGCCGCTATCGCTATTGTTGGCTACAATGCCCGGCAAACCCAATAAGGCGAGCCTACATGATCACGGTCGATAAACTGATTTTTGAATACCCGGGGCTCAGGGCGCTGGATAACGTGTCGTTTCAGATTAATCAAGGCAGCATCACGGCCTTGGTCGGCCCCAACGGCGCCGGAAAAACCACCTTGCTGCGCTGCATGGCGGCGCTGGATAGGCCGGTCGGCGGCACCATTACCATCGAGGATATCGATGTTTTGGAGCAACCTCGCGAATGCCACCGGATTATCGGTTATCTTTCGGATTTTTTCGGGCTTTACCAACGGCTAACGGTACGGCAATGCTTGCATTTCGTCGCGCGCGCCCAAGGCATAGCCGATGGCGATTGCCCGGCGGCGATAACCGAGGTTTGCCGCCGCCTGCATATCGAAGACCGCCTGGAAATGCGGCCGGACGAGTTGTCGCGCGGCTTGCGGCAGCGGGTGGCCATCGCCCAAGCCATTATTCATAAACCCAGCTTGGTTTTGCTGGACGAACCGGCATCCGGACTGGATCCGGAGGCCCGCCATGAGTTGGCCGAGCTGTTCCTGGACCTGCAACGCCAAGGCATGACGCTGCTGGTCTCCTCCCACATACTGGCCGAACTGGAGGCCTATTGCACCGACATGCTGGTACTGCGAAAAGGCCGCTTGGTCGAGCAGGTCGCCGTAAAAACGCCCCAACACCATAAACCGTTTAAATTATTACTGGCGCAAGCGGTGCCGAATTTGGCTGACATATTGACACAATTACCGGATATCGAACTATTGAAAACCGAACACGATCGTCTGGCGCTGATCCGGCTATCAACCGACACTCAACATCAGCACGCGGTATTAAAAGCCTTGTTGGCGTTGAATTTACCGGTTTGCGAATTCGCCCCCGCCGCCAGCAACTTGCAGGACGCCTATCTACAGACCATCAGGCAACGCCCATGAATTTGAATCCGGAATTTCAACGCCAGCTTTATCTGGAATGCTCGCAAGCCCGCTTGATCGGTATTCCCGCGGTTTTGGGCATCATCTTCACCTTCAGTTATTTTATCGACGGCTATCGGCTGGGCAATGCCACGGCAAAGGCCGCCTTGAGCTTATTCATGCTGATCACCCTGTTATGGGGCGCGCGGCAAGCGGTCGACAGCATCGTCGAGGAATACCGGGACCGCACTTGGGACATCCAGCGCCTGTCGGCGTTGGGGCCCTGGGAAATGGCGTGGGGAAAATTGTTCGGCAGCACTGTGATGGTTTGGTACGCCGGTTTACTGTGCCTATTCGCATACGGCTTGGCCATTGACGATTACGCCGCCCTGCCCCTGTTGATTTTTTACAGTATTTGCGCGGCGCTTTTGGTGCAAAGCGGCAGCCTGTTGCTAGGCCTGCTTGCGGTACGGCGGGGACAAACCAAAAGCGGCTCGATTTTCCTGCTTGCCGTTATCGGCTTTTTATCGATTGCCCCCTGGCTGTCGGACGTGTCGAATCTGACCTCGTATGCTTTACCGGACTCGACTACGCATTGGTACGAAATGCGTTTCAGCAGTGGCGATTTTCATCAAGTCAGTTTGTTACTGGCGCTATTTTGGTGCGCCGTGGGCAATTACCGCTTAATGTCGCTGGAATTGGGCTTGCGGGCAACACCCTGGGTATGGCTGGGATTTAGTGTGTTTTTGATGATTTATGTCGGCGGCTTTATGCCCGGTTCGGCTTATGCGTTCTGGTTGGCGGCATTCGCGGTTTGCGGCACATTGACCTATGTGGGCGTATTGGTCGAAAGCAACGACGCCATGCGCATCAAACGCCTGTTGACTTACTTTGCCGAGCGCAACTGGCGCCGAGGTAGCGAAGAATTACCGATCTGGTGGCTGTCTTTCCTGTTATTGTTGCCGGCCGCGTGGGTGTTGAGCTTGTCCGAACACCCATTGCGCGAATTCAGTTTGCGCTTTCATTTTTATCCGTTGGCGATGGTGTTGATTTTATTGCGCGATTGCGGCATCTATATTTATTTTTGTTACGGCAAAAATCCGCAACGGGCCTTAAGCATGACCTTGCTGTTCGCCGTATTACTGTACGGCATCCTGCCGGGTATTTTTAACGCCCTGGGCCAAAACGGCCTGGCGGCGCTGTTTTTTCCGCTGTGGGCGGACTCGGCCGGCGGCGCCTTGCTCTGCGCGCTTTTGCAAACCGGATGGGTATCGAGTCTGCTGTATCGACGCTGGAAAGCCAACACTTAAATTAATGGGCAACATGAAACCGATTTATAGAAAATCCGTCATCAATGAAGGCCATGGCCTGGCACCCTGGCGGGAAAAGCTGAATGAAGTGATTTTCGGCTCCGAAACGGCCGCCGGGCGTAATTTCGATCTGGTTTTGATCGTATTGATCGCGCTCAGCACGCTGGTCGTCATCGTCGACAGCGTTGAGGACTTTCACGACCGGCATGCCAAATTTCTGGACCGATTGGAATGGCTGTTTACGCTCTTGTTCAGTCTGGAATATGTGTTACGTTTATTGTGCGTACGGCATCCTTGGCTATATATACGCAGTTTTTACGGGATAGTGGATTTATTATCCATTTTGCCCAGTTATATCGGCTTGGTTTTGCCGGGCGTGCAATACACCAGCGTGGTGCGTATTTTACGTTTGCTGCGTATTTTCCGGATCCTGAAGCTTTCGGTTTATCTCAACGAAGCCAACCTGCTCAAAACCGCGCTATACAACTCGCGCAAAAAAATACTGGTATTTCTTTACACGGTATTAACGCTGGTGGTAATTTCCGGGGCCCTGATGTACGTGATAGAAGGCAAGGCGGCCGGATATACCTCCATACCCGTCAGCATGTATTGGGCCATCGTTACGTTGACCACGGTAGGCTACGGCGACATTGCTCCGCAAACGCCGCTGGGGCAAATTACGGCTTCCTTCATCATGGTCATGGGTTACGGCATCATCGCCGTCCCCACCGGTATCTACGGCGCGGAATTGATTAAAACCGCCGGCCAAACCAATTTCTCGAACGAGCCATGTCCGGATTGCGGCAGTATCGGCCATGACGTCGACGCCAATTACTGCAAACATTGCGGGCATAATCTCAGCGATCTGCCATCCCATCACTGAACCTTGGCGTAAGTGGATGATCCGATTCGAAGCGCCTCAAGCAATGCCGCCATGGGCCGATATATGAAAAGCACGCGGAATGCATGCAGTTTTACTGTTTTTATTCCGCCGGACAAAAATTGTTGTATAAAGGCCGGGATATTCTGACCGCAATCAATTAACCATGTGCTTTACCTTTAAGTTTCAAAGTGCACCGCGTCTATACTATAGAACCCTATGAATACTACCGGCTTAAAAAAACTATCCATCAACGTTGGCCTGATGCTACCGGTTGTATTGTTTTTATTTTTTTCGGCCCAACCCACCGCCACCGCCGAGGAAACCAGTTACCCTCTCGATGCCGGCACGGCCATCGCGGCCTTGATCGCGGGCAAACAGAATGCTTTATTGACCAGGCCCGATTTCTCCAATGACGCCGAACTGCTGGGCAATCTTTATCAAAAAAATAATAACCAACTGTTATGGCTGGGTGAAAAGCGTTCAAAAGCCAATATCGATCAGGCCCTGGCAATACTGGGCAATGCCGGCTCCGACGGCCTGAATCCGAACGACTACGATGCGGATGTATTGAAGGCGAATTTACAAATGGCTCTGTCGATTCCGCAAACAGCGGTAAAAGAGCTGGCCGAATTCGATACCGCGCTGTCCATCGCCCTGTTGCGTTTTACCAACGATTTGCATCATGGCCGGGTCAACCCGCAACAACTGAGCTATCCCACCCCATTCGGCAGCAAAACCTCCGCCGATATGCCGGCCCTGATTAAACAAGCCCTGGACAACCTGACGCTGTCGGCATTACCGCAACAATTGCAACCCAAGTTCAAACAATACGAGCAATTGAAACGCGTATTGGCCGCTTACCGTAAAGCACCCGCCGAATCGGAATATCAAGCGCTGGTTTTTCCAAAACTGTTGCGTCCCGGAGACAGCCACCCCCAACTGGCCGCGCTGCATCAGCGCCTGATTGCCCTGGGCGCTCTGCCCGAACGGGCCCCGGACGGCGCCGCGGAAAAAAGCTATACCCCTACCTTGCAGGAAGGCGTGAAAACCTTTCAACGCGAAAACGGCTTGAAAGCGGACGCCATTATCGGTCAGGAAACCGCCGACCGGCTCAATCAGTCCTTGGGGCAAAAAATCCTGCAAATCGAACTGGCCATGGAAAGGCTGCGCTGGTTGCCGGACGACATTGCCGGTCCGATGATTATCGTCAACATCCCGGCTTTTCAGCTGTGGGCCTTCAATTCTCCCGAAGATACCGACATATTGAATATGAAAGTCATCGTGGGCAAGGCGCTAAAAAACCAGACCCCGGTTTTATTCGAAGAAATGAAATATCTGGAATTCATGCCTTATTGGAATATCCCGAAGAACATTATGGATAAGGAAATCCTGCCCAAGCTGTATAACGACTTTAGTTACCTGCAAAGCCAGGATATTGAGTTGGTCCAGCGTTATGCATCCGACAGCGCGGGCTCTTGGGACAGCGTTTTCGACGATATCCGCCGCGGGCGAGTACGGGCCCGGCAAAAGCCTGGCAAGAAAAATCCGCTGGGCAAGGTCAAGTTTATTTTTCCCAACAAGGAAGATGTCTATCTGCACGACACCTCGACCCCTAGCCTGTTCAGCCGCAGCCGGCGCGATTTCAGCCATGGCTGCGTCAGAGTCGCGGAAGCGGAAAAATTGGCCGAGTTTGTGTTAACCAACCAACCCGAGTCCACCTGGGATGTGACAGCCATTCAAGAAGCCATGTCGGGTTCCAAGACCCGCCGCGTCACCTTGAAAAAACCCATTCCGGTACTGTTTTTTTACAGCACATCTTTTGTCGACCGCGATAACCGGATTCATTTTTACCGGGACATCTACGAACAGGATGCCGCCTTGGAAAAGGCGCTGGGAAAGATAAGCGGTTCCGGAAGCAGTGAATTATTAACGGCCAAAACAACCTCATCCAGTTAAGCCGGCCGAGATAGCCGCCTAACAGTCCCGAATTTCCCGGTATCGACTCGACAACACGCTATCGCGGCCGCTTCGGTTTTCCAAGATTCTAACAAGAAGCGGTGCTTGAAAATCCTCGAACGCCTCAACCGTACCCGCGCCGGTCCTGACGCATAGGCCTGTTCTCCGGCCGCATACCTGGGGAGCGGCCGCCTCCGCTGGGCGTTGCATTGCAGCTTGTTTTTTGCACGCCGATAAGTTTGTTATCCGCGGATCGATATGCTACCTTTCAAAAACATCAGTTGACCAAAAGCGTCTGTAGCTGGCTTAGCCTGCTAACCCGAATTGTGCGATGCACTTAATAACTCACGGGAGTCAACGCATGAATAAATTATCCTTATTTTTACTTCCCCTGCTAGCCGTTATTCTATTTTTCCCACTATCCAATCTGCTCGGTTTGCAGGGTAAAAACGAAGCAATTGCCGTGATTCCGAACCGTTCCGAAAATTTTGCCGAGGTTTCGCGAATCATGCAGGATAAATGCGTCGATTGCCATGCGTCCGGCATGCTTAGAAAGCCGTTTTATGCCGAATTCCCCGTCGCCAAACAGTTGATGGAACAAGACATGGAACAGGGCAGCGCCAGACTCAGTCTGTCGAAAACATTATTTAGCGGCGAGGAAGCCTTTACACCTTTGATGCTTGCCCGCATGGAACATGTGGTTCGAAACGGCAGCATGCCGCCGGCGCAATATCTGGCGATGCACTGGACCGACAGTTTGAGCGCCGACGAAAAGAATACCCTGCTCGCCTGGATCGCCGAGGAACGGGCCAAATTGCCTTGGAGCCGGGACGCCGCCGCCGAGTTTAAAGGCGAACCGATACCACCCTTGCCACTACAGGTTGAACTCGATGCTGACAAAGTCTCCTTGGGCGACAAACTGTTCCATGATCGCCTGTTGTCCGGTGATAACAGCTTAAACTGCGCATCCTGTCACGACTTGACCCGTGGCGGCACCGACCAGGCCAAGGTCGCCACCGGCATACGTGGACAACAGGGACCGATCAATTCGCCGACCGTCTACAACGCAATGTACAACCTTGCCCAGTTCTGGGACGGCCGCGCCAAGGACTTGCAGGAACAAGCGGCCGGCCCGGTTGTCAATCCGGTGGAAATGGGCGCGCATTGGGATGAAGTTGTCGAAAAACTCAAGCAGGTAACCGAATACCAAGAGGCTTTTGCCAAGCTCTATCCCACGCAGGGCCTGAACAAAACTACCGTCACCGATGCGATTGCCGTGTTTGAACAATCGCTGGTCACCGGCAATTCCCGCTTCGACCAATATCTGCGCGGAAATGCATCCATCCTGACTAGCGACGAAATACAAGGCTACGAGTTGTTCAAGACAAACTGTGCCTCTTGCCACGCCGGTCCTGCGTTGGGCGGCTTGTCTTATGAAAGAATGGGCGTCAAGCGGGATTATTTTAAACTGCGGGGTGGGGCATTGACTGAAGCCGACAATGGCCGTTTCAATGTCACCAAACAGGAAAAAGACCGTCATTTCTTCAAGGTGCCGGTATTACGCAATATCGAATTGACCTACCCATATTTCCACGACGGTTCGGTTGCCAGTCTTGCCGATGCGATTCGGATCATGGGCGAGGTCCAACTCGGCAAAAACTTCAGCAACGATGAAATCGTCAAGATGGCGGCCTTTTTACGGACCTTGACCGGCGAATACAAAGGTAAATCGCTCGCGCGGTTAACGGCTGAGGACATCCAATAACGCGGTTTTCCCGAGCTACAGGCTCGGAAACCGCCCAATCAGGAGAAGATCATGAGAAGAATCTATTTTTTAGTCCCCGACCTCGAAACGACGCATAAAATTGTCGATGAGTTACGGGCGGAAGGGTTTGAAGACCGGCATATTCATGTTTTAGCCAAACGCGATACGCCGCTGGGCGATATGCCGGAAGCGTCGGTCTTCGAGAAAACCGATTTTATCCCGGCAGTCGAACGCGGTGCCGCGCTCGGCGGCGCCACAGGTTTGTTGGCCGGGCTGGTGGCTTTGCGCTTTGCCGGCTTTGCCATTGCCGGCGGCCCCGTGCTGGGGGTGTTATTTTACGGGGCCACCATAGGCGCGATGATGAGCGGTTTGGCCGGTCTGCAGGTAGGCAATTCCAGAGTCAAGGATTATGCCGACGCCATAGAAAACGGCCAGCTGCTGGTTATGATCGATATTGCAAAACAGCGCATCGATGCCATCAGGCAGTTAATTATCAAACATCACCCGAGCGCCGAATTCGAAGGCATAGAGCCGCTGTTGCCGCCCAACTATGTGTAAATCGCGTTTGGTTGTAGCGCTTAATGATCGAGAATTGTCATGAAAATTGCCGTCGCCAGTCAGAACCGAAAAGAAATCACCGGCCATACCGGCCGATGCCGTAAATTCTGGATTTACAGCATAGAGAACGATGCGATTGCCGGAAAGGAAATGCTGGAATTACCCAAAGAGCAATCTTTCCATGATTCATCACCCTGGGAGCCGTCGCCGTTGGATGACGTGCAGGTGTTGATTGCCGGCGGCATGGGCACCGGCTTGGCGCGCCGTTTACAACAGAAAAACATCCAGGCGGTGTTGACCAAGGAAACTGATCCGGATCAAGCCGTAAAGGATTTTTTAAACGGCACCCTGAAAACCGAGCCTTTCGAACCGCACGAACACGGGCATAAGCACCCGTAAGTGTTATGCGGCCGGAATCGCCAGGATTATCCTTTACCGTAGGACTGGACGTTGCGATGCTCAAACTTCTCTCTAAAAAGCTATTCGAGCGAATGGGACTTACACGGACTTACGATAAGCGAAGCAAGCGCTTCGTCGCCGTGATTGAATGCATTATCAATCAAAATGCGCGCGATGCCGGCGCTGCGATCTTTCCGGCGATGAACTGGCCTATTCTTAGCCTATGCAACGAATATAACGTCGGCATATTGCAAATACCTTGCCCTGAAATTCGTTTTTTGGGGCCGGCAAGAAAACGGCAACCCGGGCAATCCTTAAGGGACGCGCTCGATACCGATGCAGGCCGCGACTGTTGCAGAAAAATCAGCATGGATATCGTAAATCGAATCGAAGATTACACGGACCAAGGGTATCGGATATTAGCCATCCTGGGCGGCAATCCTAAAAGTCCGGGATGTGCGATTCATTGCGAAAACAGCAAGCTATCGCCTAATTCGGGCGTATTGATGCGGGAACTTCAGGACGAACTTCGGAACAGGCGGATTGAGATTCCCTTTAAAGGTATCCGGGATGCCGATCCGGAACTGTTGGCACGGGATATCGCGTGGGTGCGCGAAATTTTTTCGATTTAGGCGGCAAGTTGATCGCCTATTTCCAGGTACGGCTGATTTCTCAACCAAGCGTATAGTATGGGAAGAGAGCTATCCGCTTATTATTCAATACCATTTTTGGAGGCAATATGAAGATTTCTACAAAATTCCGAGGGGTCTTATTAGCACCGATTGGCGTCATGCTGATCGGTATGTCCGCCAATGTACAGGCGGATAAAGTGGATATCGGCAAAAGGGAATACGATTCAGCTTGCGCCGTTTGCCATGGGCTGACCGGCAAGGGCGACGATGGCCCGCTGAAATCGTTGTTGGCTAGGCCGGTACCCAACCTGACGGTACTCGCCAAAAATAATAAAGGCGTGTTTCCATTCGACAAAGTCTTTCAAATCATAGACGGCCGGCAGGAAGTTGCGGCTCACGGGCCGCGCGACATGCCCATTTGGGGAAATGCCTTTAACAACCAGACATCATTGTATTTCGACAACTATCCCGAGCAGGATAGAGAGTCGGCGGCTCGCAGCCGAATTTTAGCGCTGACGGAATACGTCTATCGCCTACAACAATAATGAGACGTTGAATTGCAAGGATACCGTTCGTTTTTCGGCTTCAAAAGGCGAACGGTATTTATTAGAGTCAGTCCATGCGATCAGTCGAATAAGCTCCCATGCTTCGTCTGACGGGGTATGCCGATCAAATCCCTTTGCTTGCCGCCATGACAACAAATGCCCCACGCCCATGTCCGGCACGCAAAGTCTCGATCTCCCGAATTTCAGCAAGAGGATGAGACAGCGTTTGCCCCCAGCCGTCAATCGAGAAACCACTTTTCAGAAGAAGCCTATCCACCTCGTCAGCCGAAAAGAACGTGGCCTCGCGGTAAAACACGCTCTCGGCTTGATGGAGCAAATAGTCTTGTCCCAAGTCGCTTTCCCGGTCTATAAAGCCGATCACCAGACGCCCGCCCGGCTTAAGTACCCTGTGCGCCTCGGCCAGCATCTTCGCCGCGGAATCCACAAAGCAGATCGTGGTGACCACTAACGCATAATCGAAACTGCCGGCTGCGAAAGGCAGATTTTCGGCCACCCCTTCGACGACTGCTATGCCTCGCGCGGCGGCATGAACCAGCATGGCAGGGGATGGATCAACGCCCACTTGCACTCCCAATGGCGCGGCGAAGCGGCCGCTGCCGACCCCGATCTCGAGACCTTTGCCTTTCCAGGGCACGAATGGGCGCAATGCCAAGAGCTCCGAGATATAGGCGGCTTCGTGTTTTCCGAACCACGCCTCATAGCGCTGATGATGCGCTTCGAACGGCGCAACTCTAGGCATGACACTTAGTCCGTCGAAAACGGTAATCGGTGAACTTATTCATGGCCGCCTCTGTGTCTGCCGCGGTGCCCGCCACCACCCGCGGAACCTTGCGCGCAGCGCTGAAATGCCGGCAAGTGACGCTGCTGCGATGCATCGTGCAGATTGCGGAACACCGTCAGGATGTCCGGGCGCTCGGTCGATTGCAACAAGCGCTGATAGATTTCGGCATTGGCGACCTCGGCGGTGACACCCGCCTCGCAAGCGGCTTGCAGGCTGGTGTATCTATCTACTGTGCCCGGCCAGGGATTCTCGGGTATCGACAGACCGTAACGGGCAAACAGCGAATGCAATGCCTCGATGTGCCTCGCTTCGGCGTCGCGAATGTTGTTGAACGGTTGCGCCTCGCCGAAATCGGCAAGCACTTGTTCGTAAGTCGCGAAGGCGCGATATTCGTCGTCGAGCGCTTCGTTAAGCGCGCTGATTTCGGTTTCGGTTAGAGTGGTCATGGCTCAAGCTCCTAAATGAAACAAAGCGATGGTCCCGATGCCCGCCAGCAGCAACACAAACTGCCGCACCGAGGCAGCCAGCGTTACCTGCCGGTTGAGGGCCGGAATCAGGTCGGCCGCCGCGATATAAATGAAACTGGCGGCGGATACCGCCAAAATATAAGGTACCGCTTCGCGGGTTCCCCCCAGCCAGAAATAGGCGATCAACGCACCGGGCAGCGTGGTGCTGGATGACAGTCCGTTCAGCAGTAGCGCCCTGGACCGACTGTAACCACTGTCGAGCAAAATGGCGAAGTCGCCGACCTCCTGCGGCACCTCGTGGGCGATCACCGCCAAGGCCGTAGCGATACCCAGCGGAACGGAATTAAGGAATGCCGCGGCAATCACCACGCCATCCACAAAGTTGTGGAAGGCATCGCCAATCAAAATCAATGGGGCGGCGCGTCCGTGTATTTCACAGTCTGCTTGGTGGCAATGGCGCCAAATGACGAGTTTTTCCAACACGAAAAACAGTACCATTCCGGCCAAGACTGTGGCCATGATTAGGTTCGCCGGTGCTTGTTCGAGTCCGGACGGAATCATGCCCAGAAACGCCGCGCCGAGTAAGGTGCCGGTGGCATAACTGATCAGACAGGGAAGCAGAATTTTGCGTATGCCGTCCGGAAAAAACAGAAACAGGGCGGCTCCGGCGATGGCGCCTAAGCTGCCCAGGATACTGAAGCCGATTATCCAAAGTAGCATTCGATTTATACCCCGGTTCGGTTTTATGCGAAAAAATTTGGGCAAGTATCACATCACCTGATGTCGATCATTCGAGGCCATGATAGCGTAACAATTCAAGTGAGTCTGCCTAATTGTTAGATTAGCGCAACATGCCCAACACGATCATATCCGTAGCCTGTTCGGGGGAAAGGCCGTGGGCGATCAAGGTCTCCATTTGTTTTTTATCGACGGTGCCGATAGCGGCTTCGTGGGTGATCTTTGCTAGCGGATGACTGACTTTGACGATGGGCGTCGATTGCCCGATTGCTTGGTCCTTGATGATTTCCATGCAATCCATATGGCCTCGCGCGCCTTCGGCTCGGCCTTCGGTAATGCCGACGATGTCCGCTCGGGCTTCGCCTTCCAATGCGACTCGGCTTTTGATCATGCTGCGGGAAAAGCGGCCATTCAGGTTGACGGCTTCGTTGATTTTGATCAGATCGTTCTCGTGCCCGAAAATGCGGGAGACCAGTTCGACTACCGCATAGTCGTCGGCCTGAACCGATTCGTCAAAATCGAGCTTGCCGACCCGACCAGCCGTTAATGAAAAATCGCCACTGTAGCGCGCATGCTTGCCGACGCTTACCTTCCCAGTCGTTTTTACTTCCATTCCGCCAGACACGCCGTGAATATGGCCGTCCATGAAATGTAGCTCCGCTCCTTCGTCAATTGCTATGGTTTTTTCCATGCTGTGCTTGACGATAGTCGCGTTGGCGAACAAGCCATGGGCGATAAATTGGGCCTTGGCGCCGGATTCCAGATGGATATGGATTCTGAAGTGCTGGCTGCCTAGTCCTTGTAGCAAGCCGAAGCAAAGATGAACAGGTTGGGTAATCCGGCTATCGCGGGTAATGTTGATTTCGGCAATCGTCAGGTCGCCGCGTTCATCAATGTTTAGGGTTAGTCCCGGAATTGTTTGCCGACTCACCAACGTTTGTCCATCGGCAACGATATGCGCGGTATTGGGATCAGCCAGCACGTCGCTATCGATACCGGCCGCATTCAATAACGGAAAAAACTGATCACGCAGCGGCATAACCGCACTCCTGGCCGTTACAAATCAGACAATGCCGGGATTTATATTGACTAACGACCCTGTCGGGCGATCCGGTCAAGATGATTTTGCCCCCACACAGTAGCGACGCTTGATCGGCGATGCCGGCGACGTCTTCCTGGTGAGTGATTAACAGAATCGATGAGCCATTTTGTTTGATCCGGTTGATCACCCGCAGGATGTTGTCAATGGAGATCAAATCGATGCCTGCAACGGGTTCATCCAGAATACAAAGCCTGGGCCGCAACGCCAGCATAGCCGCCAGTTCGATGCGTTTCCGTTCGCCGCCGCTCATCGATTTGTCCAGTAGTCTGTCCAGATAGTCGTCCGGAGCCAGCCCGACCTGTGCCAGGCAGTCAGACAAATTAGCCAAGCTGTGGCCGAGACTCAAATAGTCGCGCACCGAGATTCCTTCGAACAAAGCCGGCTCCTGCCAGACCATCGTCATGCCGGCTTGGGCGCGCTGGTATAGGCTCCGTTGTCCTATGTCCTGACCGTCGAAAAGGATTTGCCCGGAAGACAGGCTATAGTCTTCGTTGCCGATGATCAATCGGGCTAATGTGCTCTTGCCGGTGCCGTTGGTGCCGATCAGCGCATGCACATCGCCTTCTTCGAGAGCAAAATTCAGATCGTCGAGTATCTTTTTTTGACCTACCAGAAAATCGGCGTGGCGTATCTGCAATAGCGGCATACGATCAGGACTCTGGTTCCGCGACTGTTTCGGCGGCAAGTTCGGAATCGGCTACTGCGGAGTCATCCCGGCACAGCCGTTTTCTGTCGGTCAGCTCATCCAATTTTCTGAACACAGGGCCAATGATGGATTGTTCGATCCCCGTAAAATACAGCCGGCCGGCATTGACGACCACGAATACCGAGCTGAAGTGATGCAGTAAGGCGGCAACGATGGGATTGAGCAGGCCGAATGTCGCCAGCGCCAGGCCGATGCTGTTGAAACCGACCGCCCATAGATAATTTTGTTGAATAATCCCGCCCATTTTATGACTGAGCCGCAAAATGGTGACCAGATCCTGGGCATCGTGACCGAGAATCACCACATCCGAGGAAATAATCGCCAAATTGACATTCTTGTGCCCGCCGATGGCGATGCCGACATTGGCGGCGGCCAGTGACGGTGCGTCGTTGACGCCGTCGCCGACCATTGCGACTTTACCCTGGGCCTGAAACTTTTTGACCAGCGCGGTTTTGTCCTCCGGCTTACAATTGAAATAGTATTCGTCGGCGTTGATATAGTCGGCCACCCGTTTCGCTTCTCGCTCTTCGTTGTCGCCGGTCGCCAGAATGACTGTTTCGATGCCGCAAGCACGGATGGTGTCGGCCAAGCCTTGCATTTCCGACAACATGATGTCGCGAATGACGATGACGCCTTGGACTTCTCTATCGACGGCCAGCCAGATCGCGCGGCCGGTATAGTCGATGGCTGGCAGTTCAATATCCTGAAGACTCAGTGTTTCGGCGCTGCCCATCAAAATATCCTGTTGTCCGACACGGGCCTTGATGCCGCGGCCCGGCAGATCCTCGGCCTGCTCGACCGGCAGGAAACGGCTTACGCCTTGCGCTTTTGCATAGTTGATAATCGAGCGGGCGATCGGGTGATCGAAGCGGGATTCAATCGATGCGGCCAGTTCCAGCAGTTGTTGCCGCGGCATGCCGAGCTCGATGACTTGGCTGACCTCGGGTTCGGCCAGGGTAACCGTGCCGGTTTTATCCAGAATCAGGGTTTTGATGTCCTGCATGTTTTCCAAGGGTTCGCCGCCTCGGGCCAGAATATTGGCGCGGGACAGACGGCCGATGTTGGCGGCGAACGCGGTCGGCGTCGCCAGCGCCCAGGCACAGGGGCAGACCACCGCCAGCGCGGTCGCCATCAGATGCAGGCTGCCGGTGATAAAAAATAGCATAAATGCATAAGCCGTGACCGACAGCAGCAGAATCTGCACTGTGGTATCGGCGCGCCGCTGCAAATCCGATTTGTTCAGCAGGCTTTTTTCGATTTCCTGGGTAATCACCGACAGAAACGAGTCGTCGCCGTTTTTGTCGGCTCTGACCTGCAATGGACCGGTCAGATTCAGCGTGCCGGAGGTGACGCCGGCGCCGGCTTGTTTATAGACGGGGAACGGTTCGCCGGTAATCGTCGATTCGTCTATGGACGATTCGCCTTCGATGATGGTGCCGTCGATGGGCACCATCGCGCCTTTTGGAATAATCACCACATCGTGTTGCCGGATTTGGTTGATGGGTATTTCCCTGACTTCCTGGTTTTGCAGCACGTTCGCGGTTTTTTTGCCCTCCTGAATCAGACTCTCGATTTTTTCCCGGTTTTTGCGGATGATCGTAAACGAGATGTATAAGCCCAAACCAATGAACCAGGCCACCATGGCTCCGCTTAACGGCGCGCCGTCGATCAGCGTCACCGTCATCACCAAAACGATCAGCAGTTCCGCCGACACCTTGCGCATGAACAGGAGGGTTTTTAACAAAGCCTGCAGATAAATCGCCAGACAGAACAGATAAAACGGTATGCCCAGCCAAAACAAAACCGGCAAGTCATAAAGCGCATCCAGGCCGAACAGGACCACCGGAATCACGGCGGCCAACACGCGCAGCAGCATGATGTCGCCGCTTGGGCTGATTTTCAGCAGCTCGGCGTCGATTCTGTCGAAGTGGATTTTATAAGGCATGGTTAATTCCTCTGTTAAATGGCCGACGGAGCGTTTGGCCGACGTTTGCCCCAGTACCGAAATGCCAACACCACGGCGGCGGCGATAACCGCAATGCCGCTCACCCAGGCTAACGATGTTCCCGGATGCTGGTCATAGGTCGCCAGTTGATAAAACAATGTCGCGGTCAAATAGGCCAGCCCTGTGGACCAGACTAGCATGAATGCCGACCAGCCCAGGCTGGATTCTCTATAAGCGGCGGCCGTGGTGGCGATGCACGGAAAATACAACAGGATGAACAACAGATAGGCAAAAGCGCCGATTTGCCCATCAAAATGCGCATGCAGCGCGGCGACAAAACTATCCTGGCCAGCCGGTTGGTTAGCGGGTGCTATGCCGAACATTTTTTTCAGGCCCATCGGAATGGTCATCAAGGCGCGCTTGACCGAGTTATTCAAATCAAAGTCCGGCTTTTGTTGAGGTAACGCCGGTTGATCGGCATCGGCGTATATCGTTTTCAGCGTACTGATCGCGACGACCTTATGCAAAATACCGGTAAACAACGCAACCGTTGCCGGCCAATTGTCTTCGCGGATACCCAGCGGCGCCATTACCGGCGTCACGGCTCGCCCGGCGGCGCTGAGCACCGAATGCTCGATATTATTGGCTTTGAATGAGCCGTCCGTCCCCAGCGCACTGAGGATGTTCAATATCAGGACCATCGTGATGATGATTTTTCCGACCCGCACCACAAAAGTCTTGACCCGGGTCCAGGTGTTGATCAGTACATTTTTCAGCTTGGGCACATGGTAGTTGGGGATTTCCATCAATACCAATGAAAACTCCTCTTTCAAAAAGGTGTTCTTCAGCAGCAAGGCCGTCAGCGCGGCGAATACCACGCCTATCAGATAAAGCAGAAAAACGATCATGCCGCCGTTGTCCGGGAAAAACGCCGCGGCGAACAAGGTGAATACCGCCAGACGCGCACCGCAGGTCATGAAGGGATTGAGCAGGATGCTCAACAAGCGGTCGCGCGGATTCTCCAATGTGCGGGTCGCCAGCATCGCCGGCACGTTGCAGCCGAAACCCAGAATCATCGGCACAAAGGCCTTGCCGGGTAAGCCCAACGCGCGCATCAAACGATCCATCGCAAAGGTCGCCCGGGCCATGTAGCCGGACTCTTCCAGCACCGAGATAAACAGATACAGAAAGCCTAGAATCGGCACGAATGCCGCCACTTCGCGAATGCCGTTGCCGATGCCTTGAGCGATCAGCATGATCAGCCAGGGCGGGCTATCGAGCAGCGCCAACGAATAGGCCGTACCGTCGATGAATAGCGCCTGGGCGATATCGTTGAAAAACGGCTTGAAGGCGCGGCCGAGTTTGATCGTGAAGGTGAACATCAAATACATCATGCCGAAGAAGATCGGAATGCCGAGAAACCGATTCAACATCACGCTGTCGATTTTATCGGACAGCTCGCGGCCGATTTCCGATTGCCGGCAAAGCGTTTCCCGCACCAAAAGATTGATAAAGCCATAACGGCCGTCCACAATGGCTATATCGATTTCATCGCCGGTATCCGCTTCTATTTCACGTCGCAGCTTTGCCGCCGTCTCGATCAATGGTGGATGGCCATGGCTGAGCGCAAAGCCGTCTTGTTCCAATAGCTTGATGGCAAACCAGCGGGCATCGCCAAACCGATTATCCAATTGTTGTGCAACCAGTGGCGTCAGCCGGTCTAGCGCAGTTTGAATCGCTTCAGGATAATCGATGGCGAAAGTAGGCAATGTTGTCTGTTCCACCAGCCGATCAATGCTCGATTTCAATCCTCTGATATCATCGGCCCGGGTGGCCACCAGCGAAACCAAGGGGCATTCGAGGCGCCGGCCGATTTCATCACTGTCGATTTTCAGGTCGCAGCCCGTTGCATCGTCCATGTTATTCAACACCACCAGCATTGGCAGCCGCATTTCCAAGAGCTGCGTGGTCAGGTATAGATTGCGCTCGAGATGCGAGGTATCGACAATGTTGATGAGCAGGTCCGCCTGCCGCGATAGCATGTAGTCCCGGGCGATTTTTTCGTCCAGTGCGCCGGCCGTATCGCTGACATCCAACGAATAAAGCCCGGGTAAGTCGACGACTTTGATGACTTTGTTACAGTAGCTGTAAGCGCCGGTTTTCTGTTCGACGGTCACTCCCGCCCAGTTGCCGACATGTTGCCTTGCGCCGGTCAAGCCATTGAATAGCGTGGTTTTACCGGAGTTGGGATTGCCGATGATGGCGATAGTGAATTCCGCCTGCCGCATTACAGATTTTGAAACTTCGGTGACGCTGTCCAGGCGTTTGATGTTCAAGCCGGCCACTTCCTCGCGGCGTAAACTGAGATCGGTGCCACGCACCCTGATTTCAATCGGATCACCCAGCGGCGCGACACGTATGACGTGAAATTCCGTGCCGGGCGTCAAGCCCATCGAAAGTAGCTTCTGTCGGTAGGGCAAAAAGCGCTTGTCGTAATCCGCGACGCGTCCCCGATCGCCTACCTTCATATCGCAAAGTTTGATAATCATTTTGGAGCCATCCTGTTCCATTGCGCGTAAAAGGCGGCCCATCCTGTATGCTCGGCAGGATACCGCCCGTGTCTATGAATATTAGTTTTATCTCAATATGATGCACTTGTTCAACCCGGTGCCAAGCAGGGAAATTTTATTTAGACGCTACGACGTCGCGGTATTTGCTGGCTCTGATTAATGCCCGATACGCAGATAAAAATAATGGCCTTGGTATTCGATTTCCCGCAGTTTTCCTTGATCCAGCAACAGTTGAACAGCCCCCCAGTCTTCGCCTGTTTTGTCCAATAGCGCTAACACGGCATCTTTGCGCATCGGATGCACGGCGGTAATGGCCAGCAGATCGTCGGTAAAATTGCCGGTCGACGCGAAGGCGTCGCCTTCGTAGCCCGTAAGTAGTTCGATGCCAGTTATGTTCTGGTTCAAGGTTTGGTAAACACGATTGACTGTCGCCGCATCGGGCGCGCGAATATTGTTTTCGGCCGTGGGACGGGTGGGAATGGCGAGATAAACTTTATTAGGCGCCAGTGTTTGCAAAAAAGCGCTCAATTGCACCACGGCGTCGTGTTCGGTATTGATGCCTTCGAGTAGCATGGTTTCGGTCGCCAGCGTCCCGTTAAATTCCTTTGCAAACGCCAGCATTCCCGACAATATGATATCCAGTTCGAGACCCTCGCAGGGTCGATTGATCGTCCGCCAGGTCGATGCGTCGACGCTGTCCACTTTCAGCGATACCCAGTCTGCCATCTTCAGTACTTCCCGGACTTCAGGTTGCCAGATCAGCGAGGCATTGGAAATCACCGCAATTTTGAGGTTCAGTCCGCGCAACAACTCAATAGCTTTACCAAGGCCGGCATCAAGGGTGGGTTCTCCATCGGGGACGAAGGTCAAATAATCGACCGTTTCATTCGTCGCTTTAAGTTTTTCCAGGTGTTGGCTCACTGCTTCGTAAATGACTTCCGGCTTGTAAAAATAGCCGGGACGCATTTCCGTGGCTTTAGTCGGCCCCACCTGACAGTACAAACAAGAATAGGAACAGTGTTTCGGCGGAATATTATTGATGCCCAAGCTGCGGCCGAGACGCCTGGATGGTACGGGTCCAAATACCAACATCTTTAATTCTCCCATATGCCTACGTCACACTTCAATCAGCCGGTTCGATAGCGGGTCGCCATAATAATAGCTCATGGCGGGAAGTGCGGGTAACATATATTTTTCGTGGGAGATGATGCTATATCCAGCCGACCAACAATGCGTATCGTGGTTTTTCTGGGTACGATTACCTCCCTCAAAAACTATATATTGCTTCCCCCGGCTCAAAAAAATATAATCGCGGCTTTTTTTTAATCCAGATCGTTTTTTTAACCTACGAAGTCTCAACAACATGACAACCCATATCATGCCTACATATGCTCGGCAGGCAGTTACTTTCGACCGCGGCGACGGCGCGTGGCTTTGGGACAGTAATGGCAAACGTTATCTGGATGCCTTGGCGGGTATAGCGGTTTGCAATCTCGGTCATGCCCACCCCGCCGTGCATCAAGCTTTATGCAAGCAAAGCCAGACCTTGATCCACACTTCCAATTTATACGGCGTAAAATTACAGGCCGAATTGGCGGACACATTATGCCGACTCAGCGGCATGGACAACGTGTTTTTTTGCAACTCCGGCACGGAAGCCAACGAAGCCGCCATAAAAATTGCCCGCAAATACGGCCACGAACAAGGCATCGCCGCCCCGGTCGTCGTCACCATGGAAAAAAGCTTTCACGGCCGGACCATGGGGGCATTAAGCGCGACCGGCAACAGCAAGGTCAAGCAAGGTTTCGGCCCGCTACTGCCGGGTTTCGTCCATGTGCCTTATAACGATATCGACGCCATCCTTACAGCCATTCGCGCCGATAAAAATATAGTGGCTATTTTGGTGGAACCCATCCAGGGCGAAGGCGGCGTCAACATTCCGGATGCCGATTACCTGAACCAAATTCGCGCCATCTGCGACCAGCATCGACTACTGATGATGGTGGACGAAATCCAGACCGGCATCGGCCGTACCGGCCGATTTTTGGCGTATCAGCATAACGGCATCCTGCCGGATGTCTGCACGCTGGCTAAAGCGCTGGGGAACGGCGTGCCCATAGGCGCCTGCATGGCGCACGGCAAGGCGGCGACAATTTTGACGGCCGGCAATCACGGTTCCACTTTCGGCGGCAACCCGCTGGCCTGTAGCGCGGCGCTCGCCGTTCTCGACACACTCGGCAACACCAGCCTGATAGCCGATGCCGATATAAAAGGTAATCGTATTTGCGATACCATAGCCCGGCAACTTGAAGGCAATCAGCATATCGTCGCCATCCGTCATCAAGGCCTGATGATCGGCATTGAGCTGGACGCCCCTTGCGGCGAACTGGTGGGCAAGGCATTGGAAAAAGGTTTGTTGATCAATGTTACCGCCGACAGCACCATACGCTTGCTGCCGCCGCTGCTGATCGACGACGCGCAGATCGATTTACTCACCGAAACATTGTCTGCACTTATAAAAGAACACAGCTATTAGTACCCTTATGCAACCCAGACACTTCACCAGCTTGCTGGACTTGAGCAGCGCCGAATTACGGCATTTGATTCATCGCGCCATCCAGTTAAAAAATCACCGCGATCCCGATTTTCAACCTCTTAAAGGCAAAGTGCTGGCCATGGTGTTCGAAAAGTCGTCCACCCGCACCCGCATTTCCTTTGAAGCGGGGATGACGCAATTCGGCGGCAGCGCGATATTTTTATCGCCGCGCGACACCCAGCTGGGCCGGGGCGAACCGCTGGAAGACAGCGCCAAGGTCATCTCCAGCATGGTGGATTGCATCATGCTGCGCACCAACGAACACGACACGGTCACCACCTTTGCCAAGCACTCGCGGGTACCCGTCATTAACGGTCTGACGGATTTGCTGCACCCCTGCCAATTGCTGGCCGACATGCAGACTTATTTCGAGCATCGCGGCGACATTGCCGGCAAAACCGTGGCCTGGATAGGCGACGGCAATAACATGTGCCATTCCTATATCAACGCCGCCCGCCAATTCGATTTTAAACTGCATATTGCCAGCCCGGCCGATTACGGCCCGGTGCAAAGCATTGTCGAAGCCGCCGCCGATAAAGTGGCGTTCTTTAATTCGCCGGTTCTGGCGGCGCAACATGCCGATTTGGTGGTAACCGACGTTTGGGCCAGCATGGGCCAGGAAAGCGAGCAGAAGAAACGCGAATATGCGTTCCGGGATTTTCAGGTCAGCCAAGAGGTCATGCAAGCCGCCCATCCGGAAGCGCTGTTCATGCATTGCCTGCCCGCGCACCGGGGCGAAGAGGTGGCCGCGGCAGTCATAGACGGCCCGCAAAGCGTCGTTTTCGACGAGGCCGAGAACCGCCTGCATGCGCAAAAAGCCCTGCTGGAATTTCTCATCCGCCGATAATTTCGCTAGAATTACCGGTTTTTAGTTAGTTGATGAAGAGCGCCGCCGTGAAAAAAGCCATCGCCAGTTTTCTTGTTTTACTTGCAACCAGCAGCTTGGCACAGGCCAGAACCGGTTACGTCACCGACAGCATCGACATTCCGTTGCGTAGCGGAGAAAGCGAACGCAGCCGTATCGTCAAAATGCTGCCGAACGGCATGGCGCTTACTTTATTGGGCGATAACACCGAAAACGGTTACACCTATGTGCAAGCGGCGAATGGCTCGGAGGGCTATATTCTGACCCGTTACATCAGCGGGGAACCCATTAGCCGCACCCAACTGGAAGCCGCCAGCAAAAAATTGGAAGCCCTGCAGGAAGAAAACAAGGCGCTTAAAACCGCACAGGCCAACGGCCAGGAAATCAGCGGCGAACGCGACCGGCTAAACGCTGAACTTAACGAGCTTAAACAAACGGCCGCCAACGCCATTCAACTCAAGCAACAGCGCGACCAATTACAGGAGCGCGTCATTACCGTTGAACGAGAACTGCAACAGCTAAAACGCGAAAATCAGGCCTTGACCGACAATACCAACCAGGACTGGTTTCTGTATGGCGGCGGCTTGTCGCTGTTCGGTGTGCTGCTGGGTTTCATCCTGCCTAAACTCAGTTGGCGCCGCCGCTCCAGCGGCTGGGATACATTTTAGTTTTTTACGCATTTAACCGCGGGTTTGCCCCGCGGTTAAGATACCCTTTCCACTGCGGCAGTTTAAGTGCCGCTTTTGCTTTCAGTTGGAATTACCATGCCTGCATATCGTTCACATACCACCACTCAAGGCCGCAACATGGCGGGCGCGCGCGCATTGTGGCGCGCCACCGGCATGAAAGACGGCGACTTCGATAAGCCGATTATCGCGATTGCCAACTCCTTCACCCAATTCGTGCCAGGCCATGTGCATTTGAAAGACTTGGGCCAACTGGTGGCGCGCGAGATCGAACAAGCGGGTGGCGTGGCGAAGGAATTCAACACCATCGCGGTGGACGACGGCATTGCCATGGGCCACGACGGCATGTTGTATAGCTTGCCCAGCCGCGATCTGATTGCCGACAGCGTCGAGTACATGGTCAATGCCCACTGCGCCGATGCGCTGGTGTGTATTTCCAATTGCGACAAAATCACGCCCGGCATGCTGATGGCGGCGATGCGCATCAATATTCCGGTGATCTTCGTATCGGGCGGCCCCATGGAGGCCGGCAAGACCAAACTGGCGGGATCGGACGAAATCAAAAAGCTGGACCTGATCGACGCGATGGTGATGGCGGCGGACAGCAAAGTCTCCGACAGCGATTTGGCCGAAGTCGAACGCTCGGCCTGCCCGACCTGCGGCTCCTGCTCCGGGATGTTCACCGCCAACTCGATGAACTGCCTGACCGAAGCACTGGGCCTGTCGTTGCCGGGCAACGGCACCGCGGTCGCCACCCACGCCGACCGCGAACAATTGTTCAAGCAAGCCGGCCGGCGCATCGTCGAACTGGCCAGACAGTATTACGAGCAAAATGATGAATCGGTACTGCCTCGTTCGGTCGGCTTCAAAGCCTTCGAAAACGCCATAGCGTTGGACATCGCCATGGGCGGCTCTACCAACACCATTTTGCACTTGCTGGCGATCGCTCAAGAGGCCGGCATCGCTTTCACGATGGCTGACATCGACCGCATGTCGAAAGTCGTACCGCAGTTGTGCAAGGTCGCGCCCAACACCAACAAGTACCACATCGAAGACGTGCACCGCGCCGGCGGCATCATGGCGATTCTGGCAGAGCTTAACCGAGCCGGCAAACTGCATACCGACGTGCCCACCGTCCACGCCAAAACCCTGGGCGAAGCCTTGGCGCAATGGGATGTGATGAGCAACCCCAGCGATGCGGTCAAAACCTTTTATATGGCCGGCCCCGCCGGCATTCCGTCTCAGGTGGCCTTTAGTCAGAACACGCGCTGGCCGAGCCTCGACCTTGACCGCGCCGAAGGCTGCATCCGTTCCTTCGATCACGCCTTCAGCAAGGAAGGCGGCCTGGCGGTGCTGCACGGCAATATCGCGCTGGACGGCTGCGTGGTAAAAACCGCCGGCGTCGACGACAGCTTGCTGGTATTCGAAGGCAACGCCCATGTCGTCGAGTCGCAGGATGAGGCCGTCGAGAATATTCTCGGCGACAAAGTCAAGGCCGGCGACGTGGTGGTGGTGCGTTATGAAGGTCCAAAAGGCGGCCCCGGCATGCAGGAAATGCTGTATCCGACCAGCTACATCAAATCCAAAGGCCTGGGCAAAGCCTGCGCGCTGTTGACCGATGGCCGCTTTTCCGGCGGCACCTCCGGCCTGTCGATCGGCCACTGTTCGCCGGAAGCGGCGGCGGGTGGCGCGATCGGACTGGTTCGCAACGGCGACCGCATCCGCATCGACATCCCCAACCGCTCGATCGATGTTTTGGTGTCCGACGAAGAGCTGGCCCAACGCCGCGCAGAGCAAGAAAAGCTAGGCTGGAAACCCGCCAAGCCGCGCGCCCGCAAGGTTTCGGTGGCGCTGAAAGCCTATGCCATGTTTGCGACATCCGCCGACAAAGGCGCGGTGCGGGATTTGGCTAAGCTGGAAGAGCAATAAATGCGTTGAGTGAATTTGGCCAACTAAAAACTGAGCTTATCTCGGCATCCTTAATCTATATTCAGGCATAATTGTTCTAATCGGGCTTAAGGAAGAAAATCATGATCACCTCATTTAAAACTGAAGGGTTAGGCGTAGGCTTTGATTTTGATATAGCCCTGGAAGCAAACAAACAGATTTACTGTTTTATCGGGAAAAACGGCATAGGTAAAACCCAGCTTCTGGAAAACATGGCGAAATCGCTGATTTATTCGCATGCCATGTTTTCAGAAAACAAAAACCACAAATACGCGAATTTATTCCTCAAAAAACATATACACGACAAACTAAAAGGCTACAATCTAAAACTACCTTTAGAAGTCGAAGTCAACAAGTTTAAAATTAAAGATAAGGCCCATCAGAACTGGGGATTTACTGATTTCGAACACATCCCGGACAGTATTACCCAATATTCTTTCGTTTGCGACAAACCGATTGTATTCATAGGCGCGAAGAATCGGGGCTTTTCTAAGAACATAGATAGTAACAACATAAAAATCCTAGCAGACAAGGAACATCGTTTTACCGATAGTTTTGAACGCACGCTAAGTTATCTGAATGGCGATGGTTTGGAGCAACAGGAAATCGCCGATTGGTTTGCTTCCCGTCTGATCATTAACCCAAATTTCGTTTTAAAAAACCAAAACAAGGAACAGGAAGCCGTTACTGTCCTTCAGCTTATGGATAGATTGGAGCCCGGACTCGATTTAGTCAATCGGCGCGAAGATGGCGGCTTATCTTTAAAACTGATGTTTTACGAAGGGCAATTGTTGATTAACAATACTCCACTCGACAAGCTCTCTACCGGTTTTATTTCGATAATTAAAATATTTCAGGAGATTATTGCCGGTTACAGCGGTTGGACAGACCAAGCCAATCTTAACGAAGTAGACGGCATCGTTTTTATTGACGAAATCGAACCCCATTTGCATATCAGTTGGCAAACTAAAATTATCGGCGTTCTACGCGAGTTTTTTCCGAATACCACTTTCTTCATTTCCACTCACTCGCCTTTAGTATTGTCCGGCTTAAAAAACGGCGAAGGGTACGAGATGATTCGAGATGGGAATTTTGTCAAAACCAAAACAGTAGACAATATTGAAAGCTATTTTTTAAACGATATTGTGAAAGAATTCTTCAATGTCGATCTTAACAAAGAAAAAATCAATCATGTCGATAAAGAGAAACAAAAAAAGGCCAAAACTGCATTGTTGGATCTTGTAAATAATTTACAAGAGGAAGACTAATGAGGTATTTCATCGACACCAACTTGATTATAGATGCCTACGACAAAAAGAAACCCGAAGCGATCGACAAACTGAGACCTATACTTGAAGACGAAGAAAGCGAAATATTCATTAACCGATTGGTCTATTTGGAAACATTACGGACTGTTAAGCTGACTAACAGCAAAAATTTCCAACAACTTAAAACCATCTTCGAAAGCTTTGGAATTTTAGATATTACACAAGAAATCTATGACCAAGCCATCCAGCTTTCCAGATACAGCCAATCGAAAGGAATAAGCTTAAAAGGAAAATGTGCGGCTATCGATTTTCTTCACTTTATAACCGCCCAACATTACCGACTTAATTTGCTAGCCAGCGACAGGGATATGGAGAAATTAGCCAAGGTCTATATCGAATGGCAAAATTCACATTAATTATTCTTACTTCGGCCACAATGCTATGTTTTTAGCATTATCCCAGGAATGAAACGCTTCCTCCTGCAGCTCATCGCCATCTGGAAACAAAAAATCAAAATCTACTTCATAGCGGCGTGGATCGGTGCCGGCGTGGGGATTTTTCTGCTGGCGCCCAGCTACGATTACATCAGTTCCCGCGAAAACAACGCCGATCCCTTGTCGTCCGTCGAATACGTGCTGACGCAATTCAAGGAAATAATGACGGGACAGATCAACCAGAACAACATCATTCTGTTTTACGCCGAAATCGGCGCCATACTCGGTTTGCTGTCGTTGGGTTTTTACCGCGTGCTGCACAAGCGCTTGCTGGACCTGGATGCGCTGAAATCCGAGCTGGACAAAGACTTGCCCTCCATCATACGCCAGGGCGAAGGGCCGCTGCTGGAATTCAAATCCTCGTTGCGCTGGGATATGCAGGAGCAACGCATCAACCGCGCTCTGGAAGCCGTGGTGATGAAAACCCTGGCCGGTTTTCTGAACAGCCATCTCGGCGGTACCTTGCTGATAGGCGTGCGCGACGACGGCGAAATCATAGGCCTGGAAAAAGACTATCAAACCCTGAAAAGACCCGATCAGGACGGTTTCGAGCAAACCTTGATGACCGCCATATCGGCCAACCTGGGCGCCGACCTTTGCGCCAATGTGCATATATTGTTTCACGTCATCGATCACAAAGACGTCTGCCGGGTTATTATCTCGCCTGCCCTCAGACCGGTATTTTTAAGCCAGGGGAATACGCCCAAGTTTTTCGTCCGTACCGGCGGCGGTACCCGCGACTTGAATATTCAGGAAGCCCTGGAATATGTGGCCGGGCGCTGGAAAAACCTCAAAATGAATTAATCGGGATTCAGTAGCACAACATCAATAATAATGAACACTACTTTACAAACCACCGCCAAACCATTGATTTCGCCCGTCATATTATTCGCCGGCACCCTATTCGTCAGCGCCATGCTGATGTTCGCACTGCAACCGATGTTCGGCAAGCTCCTGCTGCCTTTATTGGGCGGAACGCCGGCGGTTTGGAACACCTGCATGGTGTTTTATCAAACTGTTTTATTCGGCGGCTATTTATATGCGCATTGGCTAACCAACCGCTCGGGCCGGCAACGGCAAGTTCAAATCCACACCGCCCTGCTAATCTTCAGCCTGTTTGCCTTGCCGGTCGCCCTGCCCGCCGACGCCAACCCGCCCACGGAAGGTAATCCGACCTTTTGGCTGATCTGGACTTTGTTTCTCGCCATCGGCCTGCCTTTTTTTGTGGTATCCACCACCGCCCCGCTACTGCAGAAATGGTTTTCGCATTTAGGCCATCACAGCTCGGAAGACCCTTATTATTTGTATGCGGCGAGTAACGCCGGCAGCTTATTGGCTTTGCTCAGCTATCCGTTTCTGCTGGAACCGAACATCGGCCTGGTCAATCAACGCCTGTTCTGGAGCATAGGCTACGGTCTGCTGTGTATTCTGATCATGGTCTGCGCTGTCGCCCTGTGGCGCAGCATCGCGGAAATCGATGCCGATGAGATGCACGAAACCGCGACCGAAGAGATTGCCGCCCCGCCCATGCGGCAACAGTTGCACTGGCTGGCATTGGCTTTCGTGCCGTCCAGTTTGTTACTGGGTCTGACTCAATACATCAGCACCGATATCGCCGCCGTGCCGTTGTTGTGGATACTGCCGTTGACCCTGTATTTGCTATCGTTCATCCTGGTATTTTCCAAATGGGCCGACCGCATACATCCCGGCATGGTCGCGCTGCAACCGGCCGTTTTATTGATATTTATCGCCTATTCCTTCATCAATCCGGCGGTTTTGCCGTATTGGCTGGATTTGATATTGCATTGTCTGGCATTTTTTCTGGCCATCATGGTCTGCCATGGCGAGCTGGCCAAGCATAGGCCGCACCCGCAACATTTGACCCGCTTTTATCTGGTGATGTCCTTCGCCGGCATGCTGGGCGGCTTGTTCAATACCTTCGTGGCACCGTTCGTGTTCAATGCCGTGTACGAGTACCCGATCATGATAGTGGCTGCCTTGCTGTTGCGGCCGGGCTTTTTCAACGGCCGCTGGTTTCTGCAGCCGATTTTTCCCGGCTTGCTGCTGCTGATGGGTTTTGCGGTTTATTTTGGCACGGACCGGCTGTTCGAATATCTGGATGTCATCGGCGGGGCCTTAATCTTGTTGGCAGGTCTGACCTATTCCGTCCGCCATAGCCCGCTGGGGCTGGGGTTATTGACGGCTGTCATCCTGGTTTTCACGCTGGGCCTGCATAGTTTGGCATCCAGCACCTTATATCGAGAGCGCACCTTTTTCGGGGTGTTATCGGTGCGGGATACCGTCATAGCCGACGAAAACCAACGCCCGGAAAAAGTCCGCGAGCTGTATCACGGCACCACCAAGCACGGCGCCGAGCGTCTGACCGCCGCCAACATCACCACCCCCCTCACTTATTACAGCCGCCCCGGCCCGATCGGCCAGCTGTTTGCCGAATTCGACGCCGAAAACCAACACTGGAACATCGGTGCCGTCGGTCTGGGCGCAGGTGCCTTGGCTTGCTATAGCAAGGAACAGCAGCGCTGGCGGTTCTACGAAATCGACCCGTTAATCGTCGATGTCGCTAAAAACCCTAAATGGTTTCATTATCTGGAGCGCTGCAACCCGCAAGCGGACATGATAGTCGGCGATGCCCGTTTATCCTTGGCCAAGGAGCCGGACCGCAGCTTCGATTTGCTGATCATGGATGCCTTCAGCTCGGATGCCGTTCCCACCCATTTGCTGACCCGCGAAGCGATGCAGTTATACTTTAGCAAACTCAAAGACGACGGCATGCTGGCGTTCCATATCACCAACCGGCATTTGGCCTTGAAAAAGGTGCTGGCCGACCACGCCGAAAACTTGCAACTGTCCGGCCTGTTGCAGGAATTCAACCCCGACAACACCGCTCCTCCATTGGTGGTTGCCACCGACTGGGTAGTACTCGCCAAGCAACCGCAACGGCTGGACCGTTTGCGTCAAAGCCGTCTCGGCCATTGGCAAAAACTGCCGCTGGCCTTCGATTTACAACCGTGGACCGACGATTTCACTCATATCATAGGAATCTGGAAATAGGAAAGATTATGCTGATTACGGAACTTGCCCAACTTTGCAATGCCACTCCACGGGGCGGCGATGCCTCTGTCACCCTGCAGTCGGCAGCCGACATCATGTCAGCCCAGGCTCATCAAGTCACGGTATTGAGCGACGGCAAATACAAAAAATATCTAAAAGACTGCCAAGCCTCCGCCTGTTTTATTGCCGAATCCCTGATCGACGGCGATGCACCGGCCGGCTTGACTTTATTGGTCTGTAAAGACCCGGAGATGAGCTTTCTCGTCGCGGTCAAAGCCCTGCATCCCGAACCGGCATTGGACAGACGAATTTCCCGGCAAGCGGCCATTGCGGATACGGCCAAATTAGGTTCCAACATACACGTCGGCCCCTTCGCCAGCGTAGGCCAACACAGCCGCATCGGCGACGACAGCACGGTCGATGCCGGCGCGCGCATCGGCAACCATGTCGGCATCGGCAAAAATTGCCGTATCCACGCCAACGCGGTGATTTACGACAACACGGTGATCGGCAACAACGTCATCATTCATTCCGGCGCCATCATCGGCGCGGACGGCTTCGGCTATAAATACCGCGATAATCAGCACGTCAAAGTGCCGCATGTCGGTAACGTAGTGATAGACGACAACGTCGAAATCGGCGCCAATACCTGTATCGACCGCGGCGCGCTGGGCGCCACCCGTATCGGCTGGGGTAGCAAGATAGACAATCTGGTACAGCTCGGCCATAACAACTTGGTTGGCAAAAACGTCATCGTTTGCGGCCAGTGTGGCATTTCCGGTTCCTGCACCATTGAGGACGGCGCTATTCTGGCCGGCAGCGTCGGCGTGGCCGACCATGTCAAAATCGGTACCCGCGCCGTGGTGATGGCGCGTAGCGGCGTTTCGCAGGATGTAGAGCCCGGCGCGCAAGTGTGGGGCAGCCCGGCCAAGGACAGAAAAATCGCTTGGCGGGAATTGGCGGCGCTGGCAAAATTGCCGGAACTGCTGCAAAAAATCAAACAGCTGGAAAGCCGTCTGACTAAGCTGGAAGAATAATTTTTCATTTCCCACCCAAAGGGAGCTCGCCATGAACGATAAACAACTCGTCGCCGAACACGCCGCGCAACGCATAGAATCCGGCATGCTGGTGGGTTTGGGCACGGGCTCCACCGCAAACTTTTTTATCGAGGCGCTGGCCCGCCGCCAGCAGGACGATAATTTGCAAATCGAAGTGGTTGCCAGCTCGATAGTCAGCACGCTGAAAGCCCAGCAGTTGGGTTTAAAGCTACGCGGCATGGAACATATCGGCGGGCTTGACGTATACGTCGATGGCGCCGATGAAGTCGCGCCGGACTTGACCTTGCTCAAGGGCCGCGGCGGCGATCTGGTACGGGAAAAATTGCTGGCAAAAGCCGCCAAGGCTTTCTGGGTATTGATAGACCCCAGCAAACACGTGAAACGCATCGGCCAAAACTACCCGGTTCCGATTGAAGTCATGCCGTTCGCCTGGCAATTGGTGCAGCGCAGTCTGGCCGGCATCGGCGGCGCGGCCAAGCTACGAAGTCACGGCGACGGTTTATTCGTCACTTCTTACGGCAGCCTGGTGCTGGATACCGCCTTCGATCCGGGCGTGGACGGCAAAACCCTGAACGCTCAACTCAACGCCATTCCCGGCATCGTCGAACACGGCATCTTTGCAGACCTAACCAGCGCGGTATTTTGCGGCAATAACGGTTCGGTTGAGGAAAGTTTGGCCTGATATCCGGCCGTCCTTGCGGATTACCTGTTCAGACTATGGGGACATGAAAATCGGATTCCCCCGCGTTGATAAAACACGAGAGATTGCGCCCGCCGCAGCGGCTTGTACCGAACCGCGACGCACCGCCCTTCTCGACTCGTCACTCACCGCCGTTTAAGCCCCGCGCGGAATCCAGCCCTTTAACATTGTTGATAACGGCGCCGTCGAGATTGGCATGGCGAAAGTCGGCCCCGGCTACGTCGGCGCCATGCAGATTGGCACCGGATAAATCCGCCCACTGCAGGCGCGCCCGGCGCAAATCGGCATTTTGCAGTTTGGCGTAGGACAGGATGGCATGGGTAAAATTGCTGCCGCTGAGGTCGGCTCCGGTCAACACGGCATTGTTCATTTCCACGCGCGCCGGCGCCATGCCCTGGTTGGCCATGTCGGCCCCGAGATCGGCGCCGGCGAGTTTGGCGCGACTGAGGTTGACCCCGTTCAACACGCCGATGATACGGCTACCGGCCAAGTTGGCTTCCGACAAGTCGGCATTATCCAACACCACGGCGTACAAACTGGCATTCGACAAATCCGCTTTTCTCAACGTCGCTTTCCGTAATTGCGCTCGGTTCAGGTTGGCGCTCCGCAGGTTTGCCGCATCGAGATTGCAGTTCTCCAAATTGGCGGAAAACAAATCGGCTGCTTTAAAGTCGACGCCCGACAGGTCCAAACCGGACAGGTCTTTGTGGGTGAATTTCGCTGGCCGATCGCCGGCGTTGCCGATTGTCGCCACGACTTGTTCCCGGCTGTACTCCGCCGCTTGGCAAGGCGGCAGGCAGACGGCAAGCCCTTGAATGAATAATAGATAACGAACAACTCGCGGTTTCATAAAGCCATGGCCCCCAAAAATATTGATGAGGACAGTGTAGGCATGGCCTGAATAGGCTGGCAATCCTGCCCGAAACAAAAGGAAAAAGCTCAACTGAATAGTCGGAATATTTCCCGTTTCATCCGGCAAACAATGGCGTGCGTTTATTGAATCGTATCGATATGAGGCTTTGTCGACAATCGGGCAACCAAGTTATCGCATCGACGTAGCGGTTAGCAAAAGACAGGCGGATGCCGCCCCCTGCCCGCCTTCCCCTCCGAGACACTCGCCAACCCTACGCCGCACAGGGTATTTTTCAGTTTCAATTCAGTTCGTCTCCTTATAATCCCTTTGCCTTCGTATCAATAACCTACAAGTTCTTGCCGGTAGCGAACCGCGCGCCGAAGGCCGACCCACAAACTCAAGGCTTTTTGTAAAGCCCGCAAGGGCAACGAAAAGCCATGGTTTTGCGGTTTAAATTTCAACCACAATTCAAGCGGAATAATCATGATGAAATCACGCCATCCGATCGCAGCATTACTTTTCTTTATTTTATCGAGCGCTGTTCAAGCGGCCGGCTCCCCCATGAACGAAGACTTTACCAATCTGATCTCCCTGTCCAAGAACGCAATCGAAGCCGGTAAGCAGGAAGATGCACAGGCCTTTGCCGAAAAAACCAATATCGCCATGGAAGCTCTAAAAGCACAAGCGCAAAACGAAAAGGGATACTCCATTAAACTGCCGCGCGCCAGCGCCAAACTAAAAGCCGCGCTGAAAGCAGCCAAGGCCGGCAATATTCAAGAAGGGATCGACAACCTGGAGTTAGCCGTCACGGAAATGCAAAAGAAATAGCACACTATTAGTAGTAGGGTTAGGCGCCTGCCGTAACCCTACTCGTCGGCTTATTGCGGTTCAATTGCTTCGATTGTCGGGTTATGCTAACCCAACCTGGGCAATCGATCCGTATCGGCTGACATTCGGAGCTTTGGGCCGCTTGAATACGCATCCGTCTGAGCCCGCCCAAATCGCCGGTTCCGGTTATTTAGGCGGGCGAACGGCCGATCAATAATCGAAAGAGGCTTTTACGAAGTAGGTACGTAGCGGAAAAGGATGGTTTTCGTAGACGTTTTGATCCAGTACGTTATCGATACCGGCCGAAATCGTACTCTTCAAATTATGGTAGGTCGGCAGCCGGTAACTGGTTTTCAGGTCGACAAAAGTGTATTCGTCGGTGCCGCCGAACACGTTGGACTGCGTGTCGCTGTTGTCCAAACGTTGAAACACATCGCTACGATAGCGCACCGACGCGGCAAAATCCCAAACCGGCAAGATATGGTAGGTCGCCGAGGTGTTGACCTGCAGTTTGGGAATCCGGTCCCATTCATTGCCCACCAATGCGGTATTGCGGCTGTTTTTGGTGATTTGCTTATTCATGAAAGTACCGTTGATCATGAAATCCAACGGCAAGTCAAACAAACGGTTTTGCTGGAACGTCAGGTCCACGCCTATGGTTTCGGTCTGCTCGATCGGTTGAAACGTAGTTACGGCAACATTGCCGAAATTTTGCAGGGTATTGGCAATTTCATCGTTGATCAAATCGTAGAAGAAGTTCGCCCGTACAAATCCCTTCGGCAAATCGTACTGCATCATCAAATTGTGGAAGTAACCATTCTCGGGGCCCAAGCCGGGAAATGCGACTGTCGTGCTATTGAAACGGGAATTGCTCAAAAATAGCTCTTCCGCAATCGGGAAACGATAGGCTTTGGAAAACGAGTATCTGAAGGTCCAGACATCCGGTGAAAACTCCAGCGATGCTTTCGGAGAAATCCGGGTGGCATCGCGGTCGGCATAATTTTCGGTGCTGGTCGTGCTATACACATGCCCTTCCATGGCCTGCCAATTATCCAGGCGGGCGCCGGCCATGACCGCCCAGTCCGGCAAAAACCGCCATTCCAGTTGCGAAAACACACTGTTGGTTTGCGTTGCGCCGCCACTATCGTTGGTGAGGCCCGCCCTGGAACCCGTCGTGTAATTGTTACTATCGTAGGTCTTGTTGTTCAAGGACGCATGGTTGAACTGATAACCGCCCATAAACGATAAATCTTTGTTTTCCAGGAAGTTATCGGTGGATAATTTCAGATCGTAATTGGCCCACCAGGCGTCTACATCGTTAACTTGCCCTTTATTTTGATTTAAGGGATGGGCGGGATTTAGCGAAGACGATACGGACTTATCGTGAAAGGCATCGTAATAGCTGGCGTTGGTATCGATACTCCAGTCATTGGAAATTTTGCCTTTTAAGCCAGCACCTAAATTGATGGTCTGGCGTTCGGACTCCGAGACATTAAAGGCCGAACCCGGCACCCTAAAGCTCCTGCCGTCCAAATTATAAGTGGCGTTGGTACTGCCGCCTGTTGCGGTCGCCCCTCCCCAGAGCGTATTGCCCGACGCATTTTTCAACAAACTCAAGGGATCGTTGGTTTCGCTGATACGCTCCTCATAGGCCACGGTAAAACGCCCCTGCAAATCGGGCGTAAAGTCGTAACCCATTTTGACTTTAAACAAGTCGGTTGTGGTTCTGGCCAAGCCATCGTCGCCATAGTAAATACCCGGCGAAGTATTGGGTTGCGGCTCGTTAAGCGGCCCGTTAACAGCGGTGCCGCCCGTGCCCGATAAAGCCGTCGTCCGCGGCGTCATCGGCTGCCCCTGATTTTCCAGGCGATTGTAAGACCCGAAAATACTGAATTTATCGAAACGGTTACCGGCGGAAATATTGGTTTTATAGCCGGTCAAGGTATCGTTGCGGCCGCCCCTATGCAAGGTTTGGAACATGCCCATGGCATCCAGGTGGGCTTCGAAGTTATCCGGCATCCGGGTGTTCAGATTGACCACGCCGCCAAAGGAGTTACCGCCGTACTGCGCCGAAAACGGCCCGTACAGCACCTCGGCCGATTCGACTTCCGATGGCGAAACCATGGACCAGCGCGGCGCGCCGTTAAAGCTGGTCCGCAAAGGATTATGCAACGGCATGCCGTCGGCGAATACCATGGTATGCGCGGTCTGGAACACGTTGGAGCCGCGCATGCCCAAAGAACCGTTCGGGTCGCCGATATAGCGCTTGCGGATATTTAGGGAAGGGGAAAATCTGAGATAGTCTTCCACGGTAGTCGCATTAACAAACTTTTCGACTTCCTTGACTTGCACTTCGTAGGTTGGGGTTGCCTTTGCCGTTTTTGGGAATAGCTGCTGCTCGGTAGAGGTTACCTCCACTGCGTCCAATCGAGTAGTTTCAGTATCGTTAACGGACTTGGCATAGCTGATGGCCGGGGAGGTCATAGCGCTCGGCAGCAGCATGAGAGCCAACGTGATTTTATTTTTTTGCATGTCTGGTATTTCCTGATTGTATTTAATCCATCTCCCGGAAAAACCGTTTGGTCGGATCAAATTTCCCAACTGGAATACCGAGAGCAGCAGCATACAAAAGCAATGCTCAGGCCAATACTTAATTGCAATTGTTTACAATGACTTAAACACGTTCTGTTGGATTTTGTAAACCATCGGCTAGCACGTTGAAGTAATTTTCATGCGATCTAACCATATTCTGGGCTGTGTGTGTGATATCACCTAAACAGCCCATGTTTTTTTCCATTCAGCCAAGATTTCAAGCTTAAAGATTGTCAATATGCGTTAGCGTCATCACATAATCGGCCGGATCACTTTTATTGAACTATGTTAATTAACGAGTCCGGGTTACTAATTTTCAAATATCGTTCAACGCTCTAATCCGATAGCCCTGCCGGGTTTGCCAGGATAAATACAGCGTCTCCTTATCGGCCACCAGAAACGCATAATCGGCGGACTCCGCTGTTTGCCCGATTTGTTTGGGTTCCGACCAATGCTTGCCTCCGTCAATTGACAACAACAACTTGACCACGGTATTGCTGCCATCAAACTCAAGCCAGGTAATAGCTACCTGTTGACCGCTAACCGCTACATGCGGATGCTTGGCGCCGTTCCCGCCAAAATGCATGGCAGGCGAAAAGCTCAGGCCCCGGTCTTGCGAATACGCATAAAACAGACCTGGTTGCGATTCTTCCGCGCTAAACCAAGTTGCGTGATAGCCGCCGTCGTCAGCCACCGCCAAGGCGGGACCGTGATGCGGACAGGCATCGATCTTCCAATTCTCATGGCTCAAGCGCCTAACGTCACCGGGCACATCCCAGTCGGTAAACTTCAGCAAGGCATGGTCCCGAATCTCGCCCGGGAATACATGCCGCCAAATCACAAGCGGCAGATTATCTTTATCGATTGCCGTTCCCAACCTGCAGCATTCGCAGGTATGCGCCGCCGCAAGCTTATTGCTTTTAAAACTGTCGCCTTGAGTATCGGACCAGGCGTAATACAGCGCGGTCCCCAAATAATCTTCGCCCGCCTGCGTTGCCTTGACCTTGTCGCGCGCATCCAGCCAGGCCACAAATACTTCGCCATTTTCGCCGACAGACAAACTATCGAAGCGATGGCTGATCATCTCCAAATTGTCGTTAAGGGTAACCGGCTCGGAAAAAGTCTTGCCGCCATCCAGCGAGCGGCTGAACCGGATATGGCCGGTATGGCGCTTTTCCAGGCTGCGGGTCCAGGTCAGATAAATATTGTCTTGTTTATCCAGCTGAATTTTGGGGCGGTATTCGTCGTGCGCGATAACAGGCTCCGCTATTGAATTAACCATCACGGGATCGGAATAAGTCATGCCCTTGTCCACGGATGACTGTACAAAAATATGCTCGTTATGTACCCATGCCAACCAAAGCGTACCGTTCCGGGAAAAAGTAGCGGTAACCGTTTTCGAGCAATCTCTATTGGGGACGGCAATGTCCCGGCACGAATTTGACTGATCAACCGCTGTCGCCGCCATTGTGCCAATAGGAGTACCAGGGTTTTCAGCGCAAGCCTGCAGCAGTAGCATGCTGAAAAACAATAAACAACGAACTTTCATGTGCATTTTCCTAATGTATGTCAATGGAAGGCAAAGTGGAATCATCCGCAAAATAGCGATTACAAGCTTAAGCAAGTTTAGTACCTGAAGCAGACTTGGCCGCTCCGCACTCCAAAAACGTAAGTCGTAGGACAAAAAAAAGGCAACCTGGGTTGCCTTTTTAGTACGTGTTGGGTAATTAAATGCCGTCCGGAAAATCGTAGCTGTAATGCTTGCGTAATGGCTTTACCACTTCCCATTGACTATCAAGCCCTGCCGGAAACACCACCAAATCGCCCGGCAGGATACGCACCGGTTCGCCACCGGCGGGCGTTACCAGAATCTCGCCGTCCAGCACATAGGCGCACTCGGTTTCATCGAAGTCGATGGGAAATTTCGAGACTTCTTTTTCCCAGATCGCCCAGCCGGACACGCCGAGTTCTTGCAGGCGTTCTTCGCTGGGGTTATGTTCAATTTTAATTTGGCTCATGTCGTTAAATTAGCAAAGTTTTTGAAGCGTTGATTTTAGCATTCCGCGCGCGGCTTAACCATGCGTAAGCAAGGATTTCGCCGATTCGACCACAACCTGGGGCGGAATCTCGGCGATGGAAAAATCGTTTTTATTCAGTTTGAACGGATTCACACTGGATGGCGATTTCAGTACCCGGTTAATGTCGGTTTGATATACCCGGCTGACTGGGGTTGGACCGAACAAGGTAATCGATGGCCGATTCAGCCCCCACGCCATATGGGTGGGACCGGTGTCGTTGCCGATCAATAAATCCGCACGGGCAATCGCGGCTTTTAAATCGTTCAAACTCAGCCTGGGCAATACATTTGCGTCGCTGCGCTCCGCCAACCATCGTGCGCGCTGCAATTCCTTTTCGTTACCCCAACAAATCAGGTAATTGGCCGGCAAGCCTTGCATGACCCGCAAAAAGTGCTCGACCGGGTAATTGCGGCTGGGCCAGGTCGAGCCTATTACCAACAGAATATTCGGTTTATCCGTTGCAAACAAAGTCTCCAGACCTGCTTCGGCGGGCTTGTAATACAGAAAAGGCTTTTTATCCAAAATCTGCTGCCGCGTCACATTTAGACCCAAGGGCCGGGTCAAAACGCTAACGTTTCTATCTATGGTATTGGCATCGTAAGGACAGGCTATCGCTGTTGCATAAAGACTGGCGGCCCATTTTTCGCGGATGGAATGTTTATCGAAACCGACTGTATTCGCTGATAGCAGGCGGGCGACGATGGCCGACTTGATCAATCCTTGGGCGTCGATCACCAGATCGTAATGCTGTTGCGCGTAGCGTCTGATGTTGGCAAACTCGCGAAACAACAAGGTTTTGTCCGTCTTTAAGGCTTTTAAATTGACCGGCAGCACACACTCGATATGCGGATTATCGGCCAGCACCCCGGCAAAACCTTGTTCCACCACCCAGTCGATTCGCGCTTCCGGCAATGCCGCTTTAATGAACTGCAAGGCCACCATGGCATGCACGATGTCGCCCATCGCGGACAGTTTGACGATGGCGATTTTCATGGCTTAGTGAGGAATAGCGGCGATCACCCGCTCCGGCGCGATGTCGGTCAAACATTGGGTATGGCCCAACGGGCATTCGCGTTTGAAGCACGGCGAACAGTCCAGCTTTAGCGTGATGATTTCCGCGTCCGGGTGTAAGGGCGGCGTGAAACCGGGATCGGAGGAACCGTAAAGCGCGATGAGTTTTTTATCCAGCGCCGCCGCTACATGCATTAATCCCGAATCGTTACTGACCACCGCATCGGCCAGCGACATCAAATCCACCGCTTCGGCCAGATCGGTCGAGCCGGCAAAATTCCGGCAGACCTGTTCGGACAACGCGTTGATTTGTTCGGCGACCACTTTATCCTTGTCGGAACCCAACAGCCAGACTTGCCAACCTTGTTGATGCATGTGCCGGGCAACCTTGGCAAAATGCTCTATCGGCCAGCGCTTGGCGGGACCGTATTCGGCGCCGGGACACAGCGCCAGGATTTTCGTTTCGCTATTGGCGGCAAATTTAGCGGCAACCGCTTGCTGTTGCTCCGGGCTGATCGCCAACCGGGGAAAGGGATAGTCCGATATATCACAGCCGGCCAGCGCCACGAAACGCTGCACGGTCATGGTAAGACGGCTTTTGTCCAGCAAGCGGGCATCATTCAACAAGCCGTAACGCATTTCGCCGACATACCCGGTTCGCCGGGGAATACCGGCAAAAAACGGGATCAGCGCGGATTTCCAGGAATTGGGCAGCACAAACGCCCGGTCGTATCGGCGGCTTCGCAAACCGCGGCCGATGCGCATGCGTCCCAACAAATCTAACTGGCCGTGCCCCAAGGTCATGGGGATAGCCTCGCGGATTTGCGGCATGCGTTGCAGCAGTTGCAGCGACCAAGCGGGCGCCAATACGTCGATCCGGCAACCCGGATATTGTTGCTTGAGAACGATGAACAGGCTTTGCGCCATGACCATGTCGCCGACCCAGGACGGGCCGACCACCAGGATGTTAAACGGTTCCTCCACTTATGAAACGGGTGTCAGCCAGTCTTTGTGGTCGGCGCGGCGGCCGTGCACGTAATCGAAATACAGGGTTTGCAATTTTTCGGTGACCGGGCCGCGGCTGCCGGAACCGATGTCGCGGTTGTCGTATTGGCGGATAGGCGTCACTTCCGCCGCCGAACCGGTAAAAAAGGCTTCGTCGGCCACGTACACTTCGTCGCGGGTAATGCGTTTTTCGATCACTTCGTAGCCTTGCTCGCGGGCAATGGTAATCAGCGTGTCGCGGGTAATGCCTTCCAGCGCCGAGGTGGTTTCCGGCGTATACAGTTTGCCGTTGCGGACGATGAACAGGTTCTCGCCGCTGCCTTCCGCGCAGAAGCCTTCGTGGTCCAGCAACAAGGCCTCGTCGTAACCGGTGGACAGAGCTTCCTGCAACGCCAAAATGGAGTTGATGTAGTTACCGTTGGCCTTGGCTTTGCACATGGTGCTGTTGACGTGATTGCGGGTATAGGACGAAGTGCGGATGCGAATGCCTTTTTCCATATTCTCGGCACCCAGATAAGCGCCCCAGGTCCAGGCGGCAATCATGACGTGCACTTTCAAGTTGTCGGCGCGCAGGCCCATGCCTTCGGAACCGAAAAACACCATGCTGCGGATGTAGGCGCTATCGAGGTTGTTTTTCGCTACCGCATCTTTGTGGGCCTGATTGATCTCGTCCTTGTCGAACGGCATTTTCATGTTCATGATGTGCGCGGAGCGGTACAGGCGGTCGGTATGTTCGGCCAGCTTGAAAATCGCGGTGCCGGCATCGGTTTTATACGCCCGCAAGCCTTCGAACACGCCGCAACCGTAATGCAAGGTATGGGTCAACACGTGGACTTTGGCATCGCGCCATGCAACCCACTGTCCGTCTAGCCATATCCAACCGTCTCTGTCATCCATCGTTTTCATCATCTGAACCTGTGTATCTTGTGTGAGAGTGTAATTAGTAAGTTTCAGCCGCAGCCATGGCGAGAATTGTACTATAGCGCCGCTGATGACAATAAATAGAAAATTGGCCGGTTTAGCCGGTTTGACGCCCTGGTTCGGAATATTTCAAATTTTGCGTGATTGAGCGATTCGCTCGCGGTATCCGCATGTCCGTAGAACCGTGAATGCGGGCTGGATTTTCCGCGCGCGGGGAACAGAGCCCGCGACTATCGATGACAACAAGCTTGCATGCAAGATACGGGCACGTGGCCTCGTTCATTGTTTCCTAAACAGACACAAACAATCAATACGGATAACTATTGTAAATAAAATATAACCGCTTATAGTTGATACGCACTCACATCAACGACTGAAATCAGTCTAGGCGGTAAAATGAAGATACCCAATAAGCTGTATAGAAAACTCGCCTTCGGTTTTGTATTTATCATCGGGTTACTCGGCTTGCTGCCGCCGGAATTCGTGTTATCTACGCTGTTGTTTATTGCCGTGACCTACGGCGGTGTGTTGGCGATTAAACTGGCTACCGCGCACGACTTGAAAATCAAGCGGGAAACCAAAACCTAAGCCGCCGGCCGTTCGAGGCGCTTATAAGACCAAGCGCCTGTTTGAACCGCCGGCTTGTGTAGCTTTCGGTCACGTTTTCGCCGATTTTGACCAAGTCTTTGCCGCATGTTCCGCTGGCGCAAGAATCGGGTTCGTGGCGGCAATTTGCTCCAGCACCCTTCCCCAGCTTTCTTCAAAGCTCATGGCCGCAAGCCGCATTGGCCGCGAAGAAAGCTTCCATGCGGCTTTGAAATTCGCCGGGATCGACATCTTCGACATGACTGGCGATCAGCCAATGATGGCCGAACGGGTCCACCAGCGAACCCATGCGGTCGCCCCAGAATTGGTCGGCCAACGGCATGGTTTCCTTGGCCCCGGCCGCAAGGGCTTGGGCAAAGGCGGCATCGGCATCGGGTACATACAGATGCAGCTTGACGGTGCTGCCGCCCAACGTTTCCGGGGCCGCAACAGGACCGTTGGCATATTCGTCGGAAATCATGAAGTGGGAATCGCCGATAGTGAATTCGGCATGGGCGATGCCGCCTTCCGGCATATTAAGGCGCATGACTTCGCCGGCGCCGAAGGCTTGCCGGTAAAATGCCAGCGCGGCCGCGGCGTCCTTGACGATCAGATAAGGGGTCAGCGTGTGATAACCGTCGGGGATGGGATTGATAGCTGTTGACATAAAAGTGCTCCCGGTGTTGAAAAATGGGGGTTCAAAGGGGTAATGGCCGCCAGTCGAATGGCCGGCTAACGGATTCTATCAGCTTCATCGCAATTCCACACCCTCCTCTCCGCGCGCCTGTTTCGGTGTACCCCGCTTGGCGCCGCAAATTCAAACGGGCTTGTCTCGCTTGACGCTTTTTACCAGGCTTTCAGCCGATAACCGACGCCCGACTCGGTCAGCAAAAATTTGGGCTGGGTGGGGTCGGCCTCGAGTTTTTGGCGCAGCTGGCTCATGTAGATGCGCAGATAATGGGCATTTTCCCGAAACGACGGCCCCCAGACTTCGTTGAGAATTTGTTGATGGGTCATGACTTTGCCGGCGTTTTTCACCAACACCGCCAGCAAGCGGTATTGGATGGGGGTGAGATGAACTTCCCGGCCGTCGACGCTGACGACGCGGTTGCTAAGGTCCACTTTCAGGTTGCCCGCCATGAATACATTATCCTGGCCGGACTCCCGCGGTCGCGTGGCATGGCGCAAGGCCACCCGTATCCGGGCCAGCAATTCGCCGAAACCGAACGGTTTGGTCAGATAGTCGTCGGCGCCGGCATCCAAGGCATCGATCTTCTGCTGTTCGCCGCTGCGCGCCGATAATATGATGATGGGGACCGCCGACCAGGCCCGAATGATCCTGATGGCTTCGACGCCGTCCATGTCCGGCAAACCCAGGTCGAGTATCAGTAAATCGGGCTTACGCACACCGACTTCGACGATGCCTTGCTTGCCGGTGCCGGCTTCGAAAACGTTAAAGCCGTGCGTGGTCAGGCTGGTGCGCAAAAAGCGCCGGATGGACGGGTCGTCTTCCATGACAATAATCACGGGATCGGTTTTAGCCATGGCAAAACATCCTTTGGGATGGCGTCATTCTTCCGGCTCCACGCTGGGGGGCGGTTGATCCAGCGGCAAGGTAAAAATGAATACCGCCCCGCCTTCGCTCCGGTTTTTAGCATAAATGCGGCCGCCATGCACTTCGACAATGGCCCGGCAAATCGCCAATCCCAGGCCGACGCCGCTTTGCGCCGTCTCGTGGCGGCTTTGATAGAACTTTTCGAACAGGCGTTCTTCCTGCCCCTTGGGAATGCCGGGGCCATGATCGGCCACGGCGATTTCCACCGCCGCGTCGGCGATTTCCGCGCTAATCTCCAGCCCGCTGCCGGGCGGCGTGTAACGCACGGCATTCTCCAGCAGATTGATCAGAACCTGTTCTATCATCACCGAGTCCGCCAATATCATCGGTATGCCTTCCGGCAGCTTGACCCTGACCGGTCTGCCGGTCAATTGGTTGTGCAATAGCGTCAATACCGTACCGATGATTTCCTCCAGCGGATACCATTGCTTGTTCAGTTCCAACACGCCGGCCTCGAGCTTTGCCATGTCCAGAATATTGTTAACCAGATTCGACATCCGCTCGGCCTCGTCGACGATGCCTTGCACAAGCTCCAATCTATCCCGGGCTTTTAATTTTCCTTCGTCTTGCACGATGGTGCTGGCCGAGCCGACAATGGTCGCCAGCGGGGTACGCAAGTCGTGGGAAATCGCGCTAAGCAGGGAGTTGCGCAAGCGCTCGGCTTCCATCTGCATTTGGGTGGAGCGCGCATGTTCCGAGAAGCGGATTCTGGATACGGCCTGGCCGATCTGGCGCAAAAAGGTTTCCAGCAGTTTTTGTTGCTCGGGCAGAAACACCCGCCGCAGATTGACCGGCAACAAGGCCAAAACGCCCAATACCTTGTCTTCGTTATAGATGGGAAAATAAACCGCCGTGGCACCCGGCAAGGTATTGGTACCTTGGCCGGCGATTTCGTTATGGTCGAACACCCATTGCGCGACGCTCAGATCCGCGCCCGGCAACGATTCGGCTATCGCCGGCCGCCGGGGAAAAACCACGCGGCCGCTGCTATTGGGGAACAGAATCGTGTTGGGGCTGCTGAATTCCGAATATAAATGCTTCACCGCGATGCCGACGACCTCGTCTTCCGATTGACTGCTGCTCAACTCCTTGCTCATCGAATACAGCGCCGCCGCGCGCCTTTCCCGATGCGCGGCCACCTTGGCCTGGGCCCGCACGTTGACCATCAAATTACTGATGACGATGCCCACCACCAGCATCGCCAGCAAGGTAATCAAATACTGGCTGTCGGCCACCGAAAAGCTGTGATAAGGCTGTACGAACAAAAAATCGAAACAGCCCACGCCCAGCACGGAGGCCAAAATGGACGGCCCGCGGCCGAAGCGGGTGGCGACAAAGACCACGCCCAACAAATACACCATCACCAGATTGGCCAGTTCAAGATGCCCGAACATCAACCGGCTCACGGCCGTGCTCAACAGGGTCACCGCAATGGCCCAGACATAGCCGCCGTAACGCCGCTTGGTCTTGGCGGGAATGCGTTGTTTTAGGCCGGGTAAGGGACTTTTACCGAATAAGGTCAATTCGGACTGCAATTCCGCCCGCCCCCTCGCTGACGGACTGCCGAGCAAATAAATATTGATATTGTGGGCATGGCTGATCAGCACATCGACCACCGATCCCAACAGCCAACGCCGCCAACCGCGCCGGCTGGGTTTACCGATCACGATTTTGTTGATGTTGCGTTCGCGCGCGAAACGGATCAGCGCGCCGCTCATTTCGGGCGCGCTGAGGGTCACGGTTTCGGCGCCGAGTTGTTCGGCCAAGCGCAGGATGCGCAACACGCCGTCGCGCTTTTCGGCCGGCATGCGCTGCAATTGCGGCGTTTCCACATAAGCGACGATCCATTCGGCGCGCAGGCTGTTGGCCAAGCGCTTGCCGGCCCGCACCAGGCGTTCGGCCAATTCGTTGGGGCCGATGCAGACCAGGATGCGATCGCCGACCTGCCAGACTTCGCGTATGGCGTTGTCTTCGCGGTAATCCAGCATCTGCGCGTCGACGCGGTTGGCCGTTTGCCGCAACGACAGCTCCCGCAAGGCAATCAGATTCCCCTTGCGGAAGAAATGGTCCACCGCTTCCTGGGCTTGTTGCGGCAGATACACCTTGCCTTCTTTCAGTCGAAGCAACAATTCGTCCGGCGGCAAATCCACCAGCTCCACTTCGTCGGCGTCTTCGAAAAACGTGTCCGGCACGGTTTCCCAAACCCGGATACCGGAAATCTGGCCGATGTCGTCGTTCAGGCTTTCCAGGTGCTGGACATTCAATGCGGTGTAAACATCGATGCCGGCTTCCAGCAATTCATGGATGTCCTGCCAGCGTTTAGGGTGGCGGGAACCCGGCGCATTGGAATGCGCCAGTTCGTCGACCAGAATAATGCCCGGCCGGCGTTTCAGCGCGGCGTCGATATCGAACTCGTGAAGCACGGTGCCTTTGTAGTCGATTTTCCGCGGCGGCAGCACTTCCAATCCGTCCAGCAGGGCCTTGGTTTCCTTGCGGCCGTGGGTTTCCACAACGCCGATCACCACGTCCAGGTTTTCGGAACGCCGCTCCCGGGCCGCCAGCAGCATCGCAAAGGTTTTACCGACGCCGGCCGCCGCGCCGAAGAATATCTTCAGCCGGCCGCGTTTGGCCCTAGCCTGATCGCGTTCGAAGCGTGCCAGCAGTTGGTCGGGATCGGGGCGTTCTGCGTTCATCATCGCCTTCTATTGTTAGCTTTATCAGATGGGGAAACCCGTGCAAGGTAGTTAAGATCGGCGTTGCCAATGTCAAGCGGGACTTTTTCAAACCTTAACATAATCATGCCGACTCTTTGAACGCTTCACCAATGGTTCGGTTAGATGCTTTGGTACAGCCGGTATTGTTTAGCAATAACTTTTGCAACACTTCCATGCGCAATTGCAGTTGGGCCAACTCGTCCAGAATCAGTTCATGGCTACCTTGTAACCGGTTGATCACAAATTCATTGTTTGCCGGAAGATTTGCCGAGAATTCGGCATTTCTGCCGATTAAAATTACCGACACCAACGCGGTAAACAACGAGAACAATACCAAACCAAGCAAGATCAATCCTGCCGCTAACAAACGCCCCAGAAACGACGCTGGCACCACATCGCCGTAACCGACATGGGTCATCGTCACCCAAGCCGACCAAATGCCGTCCAGCGGGGAATGAATGTTGGTATCTATCAGAAACAGCAACATCCCGACCACCAAGGTGGCCGCCAACGATAGCAATACCAAATAACCCACGTGCTGGCATTTGAACAGATCGGCACGCAGGCGGTTGGCCCAATGTAACGCTTGATAAAAATCAGTTATTCCACTCATGATATTGTCTCCCGATTTACGGTTTTAATGAGGCTTCGGATATTCGCACGATCAGATCATGCGTTCGGCGCAACAGGCCAAGAGATAGGCTCGGCGCGAATTTGCCTGAAATACAGCTGTTGTCGAATCTCTCGGTAACCAATTCAAATGCAGCCTTAAGCCGGCGTTAGACATCAACACTACTTCCACGCCAGCGATGCCGCTGATGAATTTCACCAATTCAAATACTCTCGGGTTAGCTGGATTCAGGCAGATTTTCGGCCGGTCGCAACGTTCGTTAATGAAGCGCACCAAGGCTTCGAATTCGGCGAGGGTGTTTTTGTAGGGTCTGGAAAAAACAGTTTTCCCATCGCACCACAAAACCGCTATCCACTCATTTTTATCAGTGTTGTCGATACCTACGTAACTTCGCTCGTTCATGGGCTACCCCAGTCGTTGAAAACGCCCACAGTTTATGGATTAGCTCGTAAAAAATTCGTTAAAATCGCGTCCCGGAAAATAAAAAAAGTATAAATTTTCGCGGCACGCTACCTATAGGGATGGTTTTATATCCAAACTATGATCGTGAATTATTTTGCCGTTGGACAAATCGCAAACGACAAACCAATCCGTGCCGTCGCGCATCTGGATTTGATAGCGTATCCAGAACGTTTTCGGCTGCGGTAACACACGTAATTCGTCGATCAAGCCAGGATGCAATCGTAGCGCCTCGCGTTGACAAGCTTCTATATTTACTTTGCTCGGCGGCAGTGCATGGCGATCGGCTGTGTTGGAATCGGCGGCCGACGGTGCTGCTAATAGAAACAGCAAGCCACATCCGTATTGCATCGATACTTTACATGCGGCATTCGCAAGGCTGAACCCGTTCGTTTTCTTCATGATCAGAACACCAATTGCAATTCCTTGATCTTGCGGGTCAGGGTGTTGCGGCCATAACCCAGGCGCTTGGCGGCCAGATAACGGTGGCCCTCGCATTGCGCCATCGCGGCCCGGATCAACACGGTTTCGAAGATGGCTTGGGCATCTCTGGCGACATCGTTTTTACCGGTTTGCAACTGCAGTCTAGCCCAATGCATCAAGACTTCATGCCAGTGCGCCCCTACTGCTCCGGCCTGCAATTGAGACATTTCCGCTAGATCGCCCAAGCGGATTTCCGAGGTATTCCCCATCAGGGCCAACCAATGGCATACGTTTTCCAGCTGGCGTATATTACCGGGCCACTGAAAAGCCTCGAGATACGAGCGCGCCTCCGGCATCAAGACCTTAGTAGGCTCGTGGAGAGACTCGGCTGCCTTCTTCAAATAATGCTCCAGCAGCAACGGAATGTCCTCGCGGCGCTCCCGCAACGGCGGCATCCGCAGGCGAATGACATTAAGCCGATGAAACAAGTCTTCGCGAAACCGCCCCTGCGCAACCAGTTGCTCCAGGTTTTGATGGGTGGCGGTAACGACTCGAACATCGACCCGCGCCGGAGAGTACGCACCGATCGGATAAAACTCGCCGTCCGCCAGCACCCGCAACAAACGGGTTTGCAGTTCCAGCGGCATGTCGCCGATTTCGTCCAAAAACAAGGTGCCGCCGTCGGCCTGTTCGAAACGCCCCGCGCGCCGCCCGACCGCACCGGTGAACGCGCCGCGCTCATGGCCGAACAGTTCCGATTCCAGCAAGTCGCGGGGAATAGCCGCCATGTTCAGCGCGATGAACGGTTTGTCG